>NZ_MDCO01000001.1:7500-348832 GCF_001746205.1 Brachyspira hampsonii | reverse complement strand
ATGTAAGAAGTTTGATATTGAAAACTTACACTTTTTCAGAAGGAGGTAAAACTCTAGAAATTAAAGAAGAAACTTGGAATAAACCAGAAGCTACTAAAACAACAAGTTATAATTTAACTCAAGCTAATGATAAATCAGCTAGTTATACAGGTAATGGAGGAACTATATCATTAGGAATAAATTACAGCGGAAATTTAGTTCAAAATGATACTGTAGTTGGAATAATAGCCTCTTCATTTGTAGATAATGGTCCTATATTCCCAGACAGAGTTAGAGGAGCTGTATTCAAAGATGGGTATATAATATATACATTTAATGAAGATGGTACTTCTCTTACATTGCAATTTAAATATTTGTTTAGTATAGTTAGACATACTTACAAATTAGTGCGTTTAGATAATGATATTTCTATGAATTACACTGGTATATATCATGATTTAGATTGGTGGACACAATTGACTCCTTATAAAAGGTTAAAATTGAATAAGGATGGTAATGACAATACTATAGTTTCTAGTACGCAAGGTGGTATTATAAATGGTCTTGGAAGTGCTGATTCAGATTTTGGTCTTGGTATTAAAGCTTATAGAGTAATTAGGTAAACAGTTTATAATTAAAAAATCAATCGGTGAGGGAATTAAAAAACTCTCCCCGCTTTTTTGCTAAAAATTTAATTTAAGGAAAATGTATGAAAAAGAGTTATTTATTATTTTTAATAATAATATCTGTTTTTATGATGTCATGCGGAGGGCATTTCTTTAATCCTATGTATTATTATAATAGAAGTGCTAATAAAAGCAGTAGTGAAACAAGCATACCAGATACAGCTCCTGAAAAACTTCCTGATGAAGTTCCTGCTGAGAACGATCCTTTTAAAATTCCTGAAGAATATAATGATCCTAATTATCAGTTCCCTGCTGATAATTTTAAGAGCTGGTTATTTAAAGCTAGTTTCCAAAAGAATAAGCTTCCTATATATAATTTCTTTAATGATAATACTAGAAATTGGATATCAGGAGGAGCTGATTGGAATAGTATAGCAGCTGATTATTATGAAGGTAAAGATGGGGAAACTTATGCTGGAAGTATAGTAGGAAATGTTGATATTACTGATTTAAAAGTTTATAGATATACTGCTAATAACCCTCTCTACAGCAGTTTAGGATATTTAGCTGGAAGAATGGATAGATTTAATTTTTATTCTATACATGGAAATGCTTCTGTGGCCGAATTAAAACAATATCTGATAGCAGTAGATACTTATTCTAAGTTTATATTTGCTTTCGGAGCTATTACAGCTACAAAAAGTATAGCAGGAGATGAAGTGCCGATTGCATTTGAGGCTGTAGAAAAATATGGGGATAAAGCATTTTATGAATATGATCCTATAGGTTATGTAACAGCAAGTGGCTCTGTTATTTTATATGATCATTATAAAACTGAGTTTGTGAATGCTCCTACTAAATATATGCCTTCAGATCATGGATATCCTACTATGGCACAGCCTACTCCTACAGGTCAGGGTTATTCTCCTTACAGACCTTTGAGTTCATCCTCTACAGAACCTGCTTCAGAAGAAGACCAGAAAACTTTTAAAGATAATATAAATATAATTAAATCTAATAATTCAAGCGGATTTAAATACCGTAATTATTCTGGATATATGGTTGACAGCAAAAATCAATTAGATTTAGATTTATGGAAATCTGGTAATTACGGTGGTCTTAGTCTTAAATTATATACATATACATTTGAAAATGGTACTGGAACAGATGTAAATGTACCTGATATAAAAGTTGTAGTAGAAACATATAATAATGATAGTGCTAGAGAAGAAAAAACATATAAAGTTAAAACTATAACTTCTAAGTATAAGGCTATATATGAAAATATTACAGATCCTAATGAAACTGTAACAGTATCATTAATAAAAGTTAATAATAAAGACTCTATATCATTTAATGGTACTTCATTAGATCCAGACTTCATAGATTATGGTCCTATATTTACAGACAGAGTTGCAGGTCTTACATTTACTAATAGTGAAAGTAAGTATTATTTCTTTTTAGCACAAACAATTTATGATGTAAAATATGAATTTAGTGCAGATGGAAGTGAGTTTACATTATCATATATGGTTTATAATTTGTTTACAGCAGACCATAAAGAAACTTATAAATATAGACTTGCTAGATTTGATGATTCTCTAAGTCAGCAATTTACGGCTATATATGAAGTACCAGAAGAATCTGGTGATGATAGATATGGACGTGTTAATGTATATAGTGAGAATGGTAAAACTGATAATAGAGTAAATACAAGTCAAGTTTTATTCTATATAGGTGCTCTTGGTACAGCTGATACTGAAATTGGTTTAGGACTTGATGCCTATAGAGAGTAGTTTATAATAATTAATAAAATTAGTGTGGAGGGAATTAAAAACTCTCTGCACTTTTTATTAAAAATTACTATTTACAAAAACTATATTTTTTATATAATATATATACTATATAATGTTAGGATGAATAAAATGTATAAAAAAATTATTTTATTATTAATAGCTTTGTTTTTATTTTCATGTAGTTCTCCTTATGGCTCTTCAGGAAGTACCAAATTTAAAAGCAGAAAAGGTATTTATCAAAATGAGGCTCAGAATGTTGCTGTAGAAATTACTGATAAGGATAGTAATAATTTAACTGTTAAAGTTACTGGAAATACTCCTATTGATGAAACTTTAACTCTTAATTCTGAATCTGCTGGGACATATTTTACGGTTAAATCTGCAAAATATACAGGTTATGTTTATGATATGAATTTTGGTAATAGTCTAAATACTATATTTATTACTATAAAAGACGGACAAAATAATAATGTTGTATTTAATGAGAAATTATCAAAACAATAGTAAAACCTTATATTATAAAAATAAGCTATTTTATTGATTTTTTGGGCAGGGAAATAAAATTATTTAATTTCTCTGCTCATTTTTATGATTCTTTATAATATTCTATATTAATAATAAATGATTAATCATATTCTATTAAAGAAAAAAACATATATAGATGCATTAATATAAATATTATTGTCATAATTTATTTATTAATGATTTTTCTTATAACTTATTTAAATTGAATATCTAGTATAAGATAAAAGGTATATATAAAATTAATTATATATACCTTTTATTTTTGCATTAATTATTTGTTTCTTTTACTCACTGCACATTATCCTTTCCATGACAATGCTTGTATTTTTTTCCGCTTCCGCAAGGACAAGGATCATTTCTTCCTATTTTCTGAGTCATTTTTACATTAGCCTGAGCAGTTTTTACTTTGCTTTGTATGTTTTGAGTATTGTTTCCATTCATAGCACTAGCACTGCTTTTCTCTTCAACTCCTCCATCAAAAGCACTTTCTCTCTCCATAGCATCAAATGAATTAGGTATAATACGAACTCTCATAATTAAGTTTACAAGCTCATTATGTATTACATTCATAGTAGCTACAAACATTTTATAGCCTTCAAGCTTATATTCAGTAAGCGGATTTTTTTCAGCATATCCTCTTAAACCTATACCTTCTCTTAAACTATCCATAGCAAATAAATGATCTTTCCATCTGTTATCTATTATTGATAGGAATATGTTTTTTTCTACTTCTCTGAATATTTTTTCATTTACTTCCAAAGATTTTTTTCTATATGCTTCTAAAAGTAAATTAGTAAGATTTTTCACAGCATTATCAACACCGCCTTCTACAGCTTTATTTGCTGCATCTTCATCTATTGATATTAAATAACTGTTAAACCATTTAGTTACTTCCAAAGGATCAACATGTTTTTTATTGTCGCTTATATCTTTAATAGTATCTTCTGTTACTTCAGCTATGATTTCTTCTACCCTAGGAGATATATCATCAGAATAAAGTATATAATCTCTCTCTCCATAAACTGCCATACGCTGCTGATTCATAACATCATCATACTCAAGCAAATGCTTTCTTATATCAAAGTTTCTGCCTTCTACTTTTCTCTGAGCATTTTCTATGGATTTATTAAGCCATTTATGACCAAGTTCTTCTTCTTCACCCATTCCCATAGCAAGCATCATTCTTGACACTCTCTCTCCTCCAAATAAACGCATCAAATCATCTTCAAGCGATAAGAAAAATACGCTAAGTCCCGGATCTCCCTGTCTTCCGCTTCTTCCTCTAAGCTGATTGTCAATTCTCCTTGCCTCATGTCTTTCGCTTCCTATAACATGCAAACCGCCTGCTGCAAGCACTTTTTCTTTGTCTGCTTTAGATTTTTCATTTATTTGAATAATTCTGTCAATTTTTTCTATCATTTCATCGGCATTATTTTTTTGAGCCAATTCTTTAGCTTCATCTATTTTTCCAGAAATAACACTCCTTACAAATGCCTCTTTATAAAGGTCTATTGCTTTAACTTTTTTTGTTAATTCTTCTTTTTTGTAAGGATCTCTTTCTTTAAATGCTTTGTCTTTCATAAGTACAAGCACCTGTTCTATTTCAGCTACACCTTTGGCAACAGGGTTTCCTCCAAGTACAATATCCGTACCGCGTCCTGCCATGTTTGTAGCAAGAGTAACAGCTCCCGGTTCTCCAGCCTGTGCTATTATTTGAGCCTCTCTTGAGTGGTTTTTAGCATTTAATACTTCATGATTAATTTTATGCCTTTTGAATACTTTAGAAAGCTCTTCGTTCATCTCCACTGATACAGTACCAACAAGAGCAGGCTTTCCGGCTTCCTGAAGTTCTTTTATATATTTTGCTAACGCTTCAAATTTTGCCTTTTTAGTTCTGTATATTTTATCTGATAAATCCTGTCTTGCTATAGGTTTATTAGTAGGTATAACTGCTACATCCAATTTATATATTTTATAAAACTCTTCTGCTTCTGTTTCTGCAGTACCTGTCATACCAGAAAGTTTAGGATACATTCTAAAATAGTTTTGGAATGTAATCGTAGCATAGGTTTGGGATTCATTTTGTATAGCAACTTTTTCTTTAGCTTCTATTGCTTGGTGAAGTCCATCGCTGTATCTTCTTCCTTCAAGAACACGCCCTGTAAACTCATCTACAATCAAAACTTCTCCGTCTGTAACCATATAATCAACATCTTTTTTGAATACTTTATGAGCCTTTAAAGCCTGATTAACATGGTGAACTATTGTACTGCTTTGAGCACCGTACAAGTTTTCTACATTAAGGAGTTTTTCTACTTTATGTACGCCTTCTTCTGTAAGATATACATTTTTATCTTTTTCATCAAGTACATAATCACCTGTTCCCGCAACCTCACGCATTCTCTCATCAACTTCAGCCTGTTTAAGCATAGGTATTATTTTGTCAATTTCATAATACATTTTTATGTTTTTCTCAGCTGGTCCTGATATTATAAGAGGAGTTCTAGCTTCATCTATTAAGATACTGTCTACCTCGTCCACTATTGCAAAATAGAATTTCCTCTGAACTTTATCCTCTTTTCTTGTAACCATATTGTCTCTTAAATAATCGAATCCAAACTCATTATTAGTACCGTAAACAACATCACAGTTATAAACAGCTCTTCTTTCTGGGGAATGAGGTCTAGTATTATCAAGTATTCCAACACTTATTCCAAGCATAGAATATATAGGAGTCATCCACTCAGCGTCCCTTTTAGCAAGATAATCATTAACCGTAACTACATGCACTCCAAGTCCTGTTAAAGCATTAAGATACACCGCAAGAGTAGCAACAAGTGTTTTACCTTCACCTGTTTTCATCTCAGCTATTCTTCCCTGATGGAGTACAGCTCCTCCCATTACCTGAACATCAAAGTGTCTCATTCCTGTAGTTCTTATACTAGCTTCGCGTACTACAGCAAATGCCTCTGGTAATATTGCATCTAATATATCTTGAAGTTTTTTCTTATTTTCTTCTTTGCTTAAATCTAATTCCTCTGTTTTGCAGCCTATATGTTTTTCTACTCTTTCCCTGAATTCTTTTGTTTTATTTGTAAGTTCTTCATTGCTTAATTTCTTTATTTCTTCTTCAAATGTTAGTGTTTTTTCTGCTATAGGTTTTAATATTTTAGCATCATTTTGTTCTTTAGAGCCGAATATTAATTTAAATACTAAGTCCATTGCTCCCATTAGTAATAAACTCCTTAAAAATCTAATATCATGTAGAATGTTTTTTATTAAAACTTAATAATAACATAAAATGTAAATATAATAAAGTAGAAAATTATCATTTTAATATTCATATATCTGTAATTTAAATTAAAGAAATAAACTAAAATGAATTCTAAACATTAATATAAAAAATTAATAAATCTTACTTTATAGTTAAGAAAGATTTAAATATATTTTTTATAAGTTAATCTTTTTCAATATTTTATAATGCTTTCTAATTGCAATTAAATTTATTAAATACATTAAAATAAAAAGCTATTCCTAAAAATATTTAAGAATAGCTTATTATTTTTTAATCATTAAACTTTTATGTCCCCATGTCCATTATGCCTTCATTAAGCATAGCATCATTATTCATCCCATCAGGTAAATAATTAGGGAAGTCATTAGGTGAAGAAGGCACTGTATTATTTCCCGGATTAGATCTTGCTTCATATTTTTCTAATATTCTAGCAGCTACATTTGGATCCATTAAACTTAAAAGATAAGAAGTTGTACTGTTTCTGCCTTCAGCAGCAGCTATAGAATCCATTTCTAATAATACATCTATAATTAAATCATCAGAGCCATTAGCAGCCAACTGATTAAGTAATGCCACAGAGTTTTGAGGAGGCATGCTGTTAATTTTATTTGCTAAATCTGTTAATACTAATTGATATTGAGAAGATTCGTCCATAGTAGCCTGATAATTAGACCAAGCATTTAAAAGATTTTGTCTATCCTGTTCTATTAATTCAGACTGAGTATTTAATTCTATTGCTCTGCTTGCTATTAAAGATTCCTGAGCCTGTAAATCTTTTTCTCTTAAATTGAATGATTCTCTCATTTTATTTAGATCTTCTCTTGCCAAAAGAGTCATATCTTCTACTCTTGGTTTTTGAGTGAATCTTGTTAAGAATCCTGGTACATTTGGTGCTATTTTATTACGCATTAAAGTATAATAATTAACTACACCGAATATATCAAACATATATAATAGTGCTATAAATGCTATTAAGTTTACTATAGTTAAAATTCCTATTTTTAATTTCATAACCTTTAATCACCTTATTGCAATAGATAAATATATAATAACATCATATAGAAAAAACAATAATATGTCAACTAATATTTTGTTATCATAATTATTATCGTAATAATAAAATATTTAGTTATCATATTTTTTTTATTTTAAGCATTAAAAATTATTTTTTATTTTTTTAATAAAAAAGGGGCTATATTTTAATATAGTCCCCTATATTTAATCATCAATAATTTTAAGCTTGTTTTTTAAATATTCCTAAAGGTTTTCCTACAGGCAGTACAACTCTTCCTAAATTTTTATTTAATACACCAGCAGCAGCACCATAGAAACCCAATAATCCTGCCGCAAGCTCAGATATACCAGCAACAATCTGAGTTTCTTTAACAGCTATTCCTAAATAATTTAATGCCATAGCTACTAATAGAACATCTACAGCAACGAATATTAAGAATAAAACTTTATGAGCTTCAGCAGCACCGAAAGTTAAAGGACCTACAAGGAATAGATAAGCTATACATACAACTCCGAATTGTTTCATGTCAATAGAGCTTTTCATTTCTTCACCGAATACTCCTAAAGTAGTAAGCCAAATGAAAGCTACAGCTATCCAGAATAATCCGAAAGAACCGAAAACAGTAGCTCCGAAAACATTGTCTTTTTTGAAGTCAATAATAGCAGCAACAAATTGTGTTATACAGCCAAGAAATATAGCCCAAGGAATAAGTCCCGGAAAACCTGATGTAAGTCCCAATTTTTGCGTGGAAGCTACGAATGTTATTACTGCAAGCCCGAATAAACCAAAAGGTGCCGGATCTGCAAGAGTGTGTGTTACTTTTACTTCATTGTTCATATAAATACTCCTATACTCTATTTATTAACCTAGTATAGAAAAATATTTTTACATGTCAAATAAATATGTAAATAAATTTTTGTTTTTTTACAAAAAATTACAATTATTGTGAATTTTTTTTGTATTATATTAATGAATAATGTTTGATTTGTATTTTTATCAATTAGTTCTTCTTAGAATTATCATGCTTATATCATCTGATAATACATTATTTGAAAATGATTTTAATTCTTTTATTATATTGTCTTTTATTACATTAACATCTTTATGTGAATTTTTTATAAATATATTCTTTAATTCTTCATCTCCAAACATTTTTCCTTCTGTATCAAATATTTCATAGGCACCATCTGTAAATATAAATAATATATCATTATGGTTCATTTTTATATGAGCTTCTTTATAATCACTGTCCTCAGACATTCCAACCAATGGACCTTCTATATCAATATTTATGGCTGAATCTTTAGAACAATATATAGGTTTAGGCGATCCTCCAGATGAGCATATAAAATCTCCTGTAGTATTATTATATATAGCATAAAATACAGAAGCAAATAAGCTCTTATCAAAATTTTCTTCTATAAAAAAATTGTTTAGTTCCTTTATAAAGTTAGCAGGAGATGTATTGCAGCAATTAGTTATTATATGTGAATCAAAAAAAGATTTTATTAGTATTGTAAGCATACTAGCTGCTACACCATGCCCAGATACATCTGCCAAAAGTATAGCATACCAGCCATCATTGATACTTTTTATACCGCTGTAATCTCCTGATACTTCATTAGGGGCATAGTGAAAAATAGATATGTCATTTTTAGGTATTGAGGTATTTCCATAGGAAAGTATAGATTTCTGTAATTTTGATGCATATTCTATATCCTGTTTTAACATATTCATATACATTATATTAGATTCTATAGCTTTTTTTAATCTTATATATGACTTTATTTTTGACAGTAAAATATCTGTGTCTATTGATTTTGGAAAAAATCCGTCTGCTCCGCATTCATAGGCTTTAAGAAATTCTGATTTACTGTTAGTTGCTGTTAGAAAAAGTATAGTTGTGTTTTTAAGTATATTGTCATTTTTTATATGCTGAGAAAGGCGGCATGCTCCGGCATTGGGAAGCATATAATCCACTAGTATACAATCAGGTATTTTATCGTAGGATATATTAACAGCTTCTTTATAAGATAATGCTATATATGATAAATATCCGGATTCTTTCAAAAAATTTTGAATAAATTTAGCATAATCTATATTAGAATCTGCTATTAAAATTTTTTCTGTTAAAATATTATTTTTCATACTAACAACTTTTAATGAACATACCTTCTTGCTTCTACATTAAATATTAATCCTATTGATATACAGAAAGTCCATATAGATGAACCTCCGCTGCTTATAAAAGGCAAAGTTAACCCTGTAATAGGCATCATTCCTACAACCATTCCTATATTAATGATAACATGACATAAAAACATAGCTATTACGCCTGATACTATCAAGGCACCAAGTCTGTCTTTAGCATAATATGCAGCCATTGTACCCCTTATAAATATAACAGCATAAGCCAAAACCACCAAAGAACTTCCTATAAAGCCCCATTCCTCGCATATATTAGAAAATATAAAGTCATTTACTTGCTGAGGAATGAAATTTAATTGGGACTGACTTCCATTTAAAAAACCTTCTCCTAATAATCCTCCGCTTCCCACAGCTATAAGGGATTGAATAATATTATAACCCGAGCTTAATCTGGTTAATTGCGGATTCATAAATACCAATAATCTTTGTTTTTGATATTCTTTTAATCCTATATCAAATATAAGAGCTGCTCCCATACATAAAAATAATACAAAGAAAGTGAATGATAATAAACTTACATATTTACTGTTCATATAGAAATTTAATGTAATAAGGAGTATTGATACAAATAAAAATATTCCGGCTAAATATCCTATATATATTCTTTGTGAAAAGAAATTAAAGAGCATGTTGTCTATATCATCTGACATTCTTTTATATTCAAGAAACATAGGTATAGAAAGTCCTATAACTCCTATACTTATCAAAGCTATAATATATCTTGTAGGAACCCCTCCCACAAAAAGCATTATGAATACTATAAAACAGTATACAAGTACAGTACCTAAATCCGGCTGAAGCAATACTAAACCTATAGGTATAGAAATAAATAGCCCTGCTAAAGCAAAATATTTTATTTCTTTTATTTTATCTCCTATTTGATCCAAATAACCAGCTAAGAATATGATAACAACTATTTTTCCGAACTCTGAAGGCTGCATACCGAATAACCAACTGCTGCTGCCGTTTACAGTAGTTCCGACACCAGGTATTAAAACTAATATTAATATTCCAAGCATTGGTATATATAATGACATTCTATGTTCTGCTAATTTAGTATAGTTTATAAACATACTAATGAATATTAATACTATACCTGTTGCACAGAAGAATATAAACTTTAAAAACATCCAGCTTGTTTTTCCTGATTCAGGGGAGTATGTTGATGAATATACCGCAATAGCCCCTGCTGTCATTAAAAACATTACAGCTGCTAATATTTTCCAATCGAAGACAAATAGTTTTTTTAACTCTTTTTTATCACTCATATTTTATCCTCTCATCTTCTTGAGTTTTTTCTTCTTTTTGCTGTTCTCCCTCAATATTTTCTAAAGTTTCTCCGTTTTCCTGAGCTGCTCTCATTTGTTCTCTTGCAAGTCTTATCTGCTGATATATATACTGCATTCTAGCATATATAACATTTTTAGCTTCTAAAGCGTTTTCGCCTCCTAATATAGAACGAAGCATTGCTGTAGCTATAGGACCTGCAGTAGTACCGCCGCCGCCGCCGCTATGTTCAAGCATAACTGTAACTGCTATCATATCGTCAGTAGGTCTAGGATTATAAGGACCGAATATTGTAACCCAAGTATGGTCTTTACCCTGAGCATTTTGAGCAGTACCTGTTTTAGCTGCTAATTTAATATCAGGAGACCAAGCACCATTTCTAGCAGTACCTCCTGTTACAGCCATTCTCATACCTTCTTTTACTACTGTAAATATATTCTTATCTATATCCAATTTTTTGATTATTACTTTATCATTATTGTATATAACTTCATCTGTCTGAGAACTTCTTATTTCCTTAACAACATGAGGTCTGTACATTACTCCGTCATTAATTATAGCAGAAGTAGACATATGAACTGCTATAGGTGTAGCAGACATATAACCTTGTCCCATAACATACTGAATAGTGTCTCCATCCCACCAATATTCTCCGATTTTTCTTCTCTTCCAATCTGCACTAGGTACAACTCCGACTTTTTCTCCCGGTAAATCTATGCCTGTAATATCGCCGAATCCTAACATTTCAGCATATCTTTTAATGAAATTAGGTCCTAATTCATAAGCTAAGTTATAAAAATATGTATTGCATGAATATTGTATGGCTTTATACATATTTACATAGCCATGCTGACCTGTGCATCTGTAGAATCTATTTTCAAGAAGCATACCGCCGCCGCAGAATCTTGTTGTATTAACTCCTATTCTTTTTTCATTTAATGCTCCTACAGCAGTTACCAATTTGAATGTTGAACCCGGAGGATATCTTCCTCTTATGGCTTTATTCCAGAATGGATTAGCAGGATTATTTATAAGTTCAGCATATTTCTGCCTGTCTATTTTACCTATAAAGATGTTAGGATCATACCAAGGAGAGCTTACCATAGCCAATATTTCACCTGTTGTAGGTTTTGATACTATTATAGTTCCTACTTGTCCTTTTATTAAATCTTCTGCATCTTTCTGAATTTTAGAATCTATACTTAATATGAGTTTTTTTCCGGGTATTGGTTTTCCTATGGCAGGTGTTATAGTCTCTTTTACTCTGTTTCTTGAGTCTACTATCCACTGTTCATAACCATCTATACCTCTAAGCTCTTTATCATAGAACTGTTCAACACCTTCTTTACCTATAACACTGTTTCTTCTGTATCCCTCTGCCTGCTTTCTTTCAAACTCTTCCTGAGATATGTTGCCTATATATCCTAATACATGCGTCATAGTTTCGCCAAGAGGATAATGTCTTATAGATTTACTTCCATAATATACTCCCGGATATTCTTCAGATCTTTCAGCCAAATAACTCATTTGAGACATTGATATATTTTCTGATATTTCTACCGATTCATAGCTATTTTTTGAAACTTTTTCCAAACTTGATTTTATATGTCCTAAATCTATATTAAATACTTTAGATACTCTGTATAATAATTCTTCTCTTTCAAAATAATTTTTAGGTAAATAAACAGGGATCATATACATTGTGTATGTTTTGATATTTTCTGCTACTATAACACCATTTCTATCATAAATTTCGCCTCTGTAGGCATCTATAGGTATTATTTGCTCTTTATTATTCCTAGCTAAACTGTCATAATGTTCATTTTGTATTATTTGTAAATAGAAAAGCCTTATTAATAATAATGCAGCAACTAATATTGATATTATAAATACAACTATTAGCCTTTTTCTATATTTAAAATCTTCACTTATTATTTTTTTATCTTTATTTAATTCTATTTCCAAAAAATTCATAAATAAACCTTTTACCTCTTAAGAATTATTATTAATACTGCAATATTATATTAACAAAAAAATTTTATCAATGGTATAAATAACGGTATTTTTTAGTATATTTTTTACTTGTTAATTCAATATTATGTTAAGTAATTTTAAAAAAATGATACATTGTTTTATATAAAATTTAAATAGCTAAAATATAAAAATTATGATTTTATTGTATATTTTAGTGTTTTGACGAATAGAATTATTTATATAGCAATAAATTAAAAAAATATATAAACTATTGAAAAAATATTGATTATAGTATATTATTTTTGTAATTATAATTTTTAAGGATATAATAATGACTACAGACAGAGAAGAATTAGAAGCTCTTTTATATCAAACAAGATTAAGAATAGAAGAAAGTCAAAAAGATGAAATGTTAGATAGATTAAATAAAGATTTGGAATTCATAGAAGGATTATTTGAAGTTAATGTTGACGGCATTGATCCTTTATACCATGTTATAGATTTGCCTGAATATTTAAGAGAAGATGTTCAAGGTGCCACATTAAATAATGAAGTAATAATGGACTTATGCAGAAGCGGCGAATACGGATATATTGTAGTTCCTGCTGTTCCTGCTGCTTTGGAAAATAGCGAGCATCAGGCTAAAAAATCATAAAAAGTTATTTTTATTTACAGAGGTCATCAATTATAGATGAATTATTCTTATGACAGAGAAGAATTAAAAAAAGAAAAAATTAATGCACTCAAGTCTGTATTAAAACCTTTTATTTTCATATACTACAGAAGCAATAATCTGCTTTATAGGGTAGTGGCAAGATTGATATTAGGATTTATTATTGCTTTTGTTTTATTCGGTATTTTTACTTTATTTATAAGAATAGATAGAATGAAAAGTTCTACTATGATGAATACTATAGAACCCAATGAAATTTTAATCACTTCTAAATTAAGATATGGTATTACATTAAAACCTTTTGTATCATCTCTTACAGGAAAAACTATTGTTTTCTCAAGACCTAAAAGGGGAGATATAGTATTTATGGCAGATCCTAGAACTGAAAAGGAATTTTTTCTAAAAAGATTTGCTTCATATTTCGTATATTTTATAACATTCGGAAATGTAAATATATCCAATACGAGATATTTAATAAAAAGAGTTGTAGGACTTCCAAATGAAACCATAGAAATAAGAGATAAGGTTGTTTATATAAACGGAGAAGTTTTGAATGAGCCTTGGGCTAATGTAGAGTTTGACGGAAGAATATTAGATGCTGAAGTATCCACAAGAGATAATTTCGGACCTTATATTATAGGCTACAATGAATATTTTGTGCTTTCTGATAATAGAGACTATGGTTATGACAGCAGAGATTTTGGGAATGTTCATTTTTCTAATATAGACGGAAAAGTTATATCTAAATAAAAAATATTTTTAAATTAATAATTACTTTTATGAATTTTAATTATACTTATATATTAAATGTATAATGTGTAACTGCCTCATCAGGAAGGAAATAATCATTTCCTTTATCTTTGATAATTTTTAGCATGTCAGCCATAGTTTTATAATATAGAAAATAATAATCATATTTTTTAAAATCAGACATAGAAGAGTTTAAAAGCAGATTATAATATTTCTCTGCAAGATTCAAAGCCGTTTCATATTGATTGTTTAATTTAAATTGCCTATCATAATCAATCAAACGAACTATTTTATTATTAAAAGTAAATAAATCAGCTCCTCCGCTTTCCCATCCTATAGCAGAAGTTATTTCATTATTAGGAACAATATTAACCCAGTCAGATTCTTTAGCTTTATCCGGAGGCACTGAAGATACCTGCAATTGATAAGAGCCTGATTTTTTTATATGCTCTTCGGTAATAGTAAAATTAGTTTCAAATCTATCAACAGTTTCCATAATCTCTTTTATTGGAGGCATAGGATAAGTGCTGTTGAAGGTTCTGTAGTATTTGCCGTTTAACTCAGTGTAAGAAGGCTCTAAAGGCGTGCCATCTTCTTGTACCTCATATCCGCCTACTATATCAATTTTTTCACGATTAGCATCATAATAATAATTATCAAGTTTACTTACATCTATTGTTTTTTCTTCTTTCCAATTTATACCGTCTTCTGTTGACCATACTCCGTCTTTCTCACTAAAATCTTTATCTTTTACCTCTTTCCAATATCCGCCCTTATACTCATAATGCGAAGATATTCCGCCGTATATATATACTTTATCTAAATTATTTCTATCATATTTTATAAGAAACTGCTGTCTCTTTTCTGGAAAAGGAAATTCATGTTTATCCCAATTATTATTATTTAGAGTATCTTTTGTAATATCAACAGTATAGTAATTTTTCGAATCACATGTATATTGAGAGGCTAGAGGGTCTCTATATCCATTAAGATTATCATCAGCAAATGACTTTTGACCTGTAATAAATAATTTGCCTTTAATATAAAATAAAGCAGAAAAATCTAAAGTTTCCATGCCGTATAGACCCTGTACTCCAATATCATAATTATCTGGACCAGGAACATAATAATCTGCTTTTTCTATTTCATTAGGAGAATCAGACCAATTTATGAGACTTTGAGATTCTCTATATACAGCATAAATAATTAAGTCTCCATAGCAGGCGAAGTTATAATAAGGAGGCGGATTAGTATAATAAAAATTTGCTTTATCCAATCTGCGAGGATATTGCGGGAAATTTATAGTTTTTTGTCTTGCCTTTGATGAAGGTATTGTTACTTTATCTGCTTCTATAATCAATTTTTTTGAGTTTAAATTTACCCAATATTCGGTATTTTCTAAGTCATCAGCTAATGATAAACTATGAATTTTAATTATTGTACTTCCGTCATTATTAATTTTTAGTAATGCACCTTTTCCTGAAGGAGTAAGTTTTTTGGTGTTAGGGTCATATTGATATTCATTAGTAGCTAAAACATACCATTCATTTTGAAATTTGAATCTTCTTCCGTACCCCCCAAAAACAGTACCATTTGCAACTATTTCAGGATTTATTTCTATATAACTTTCCTCTATATTTTCTGGAGGTATAGGCGAAGGTACTATATAATCCGGCATTTCTCCTGAAACTGGAAATTCTGTAGGAGGCGGTATATATGTAGGGCTTAACAGATTGATTTTTTTGCATGAGATTATTAAAAATATAAAAATCAAAGATATAATGAAATAAACTTTATTTTTCAATATAAAAAATCCTCAAACTAAATACTATGATTTTATAAAAACAATAGTATTTAATTAAAATCTAGCTTTATTTTATAATAAAATATATATTTTTCAAGGACATAATTAATTTAAAAAGTATTATTAATAAAAACCGCATCATAGAGTGATAATAATTATCATTTTTATATAAATATGCAGTTTCGTATAGAGATTGTATGCTTTAGAGGGTTAGTAGAGTAACTATAAATAAAATTAGTTTTAAAACAAGTATAATTTATATAAATTACGAGTAAAAATAAAAAATAGGTTTTTGAATATTAATAAATAATAAACAAAAACCTATAAATAAAAAATATATATCGGAGGCTAAAATTTGTGAATGTCTATGTTTTTTTCTAATCTTTCTAATTCACTTTTTAAAAATTCTTTCCATTTGTCTGCTCTGAATATCGGAGAAGTTATGAATATATCTTTATCTCCTCTTCCGGACATATTAACTATAATTACATCATCTTTTGTGTATTGTTTAGCATATTCTATAGCCTTAGCACCGGCATGGGCACTTTCTAATGCAAATATTACTCCCTCATTTCTAGCAAATTCTTTAACTGCATTAATTGCTTCTTTGTCAGTAGCATAAGTAAACTCTATTCTTCCAGATTCTCCCAAATATGCAAGCTGAGGACCTACACCGGGATAGTCCAAACCAGCAGATATAGACATAGTTTCTGATATTTCGCCGTTTTCTTTTAATATAAATTTGCTCATATACCCTTGAGCTGCAACATCTTTGGCATAAGGGTTTTTCATTCTAATGGCATTTTCGCCGAGATTCATGCTTATACCGCCTGCTTCAACGGCTATTAATTTTGGATTTTCTCTTTCTATAAAAGGTTCAAAAAATCCTATAGCATTAGAACCGCCGCCTACGCATGCTATCATAGCTTTAACATTTAAATTCTTTTCTTGTATTTGTTTATCCAATTCTCTTCCTATTACCGATTGAAAAGTCCTGACAATATCAGGGTAAGGGCTAGGTCCAACTGCACTTCCAAGCAAATAGTGAGTATCTTTTAAATCTTTAACCCAATCTTCTAATGCCGCATCAACAGCATCTTTAAGTCCTCTTCCTCCTCTGGTAACCGACACTACATTAGCTCCGTATAATTCCATAGATGCAACATTAGGCTGCTGTCTTTTTACATCTATCTCGCCCATATATATAGAACATTCAAGTCCTAGCTTGGCACAGGCGGCAGCGGTGGCAAGTCCATGCTGACCTGCTCCCGTTTCTGCGATAATCTTCTTCTTTCCCATCTTCTTGGCTAAAAGTGCCTGACCTATTGAATTGTTAATCTTATGTGCACCTGTATTTGCTAAGCCTTCAAGTTTCACATATATTTTAGCACCGCCTATTTTTTCTGATAGGTTTTTAGCATACATTAAAGGAGTAGGTCTTCCTATAAAATCAGCTCTTAATTCCTCAAGCTCGCTTAAAAACTCTTTGTCATTAATATAATGTGCAAATGCTTCTTCCAATTCGATTAATAATTTTTCTAATGGTTCTGGTACGAATCTCCCGCCGAATTTACCGAAGAACCCTTTATTACTGTTTTTCATAGACATAAATCCTTAAATTAAAATATTTTTCTTAGTAATATTACTTTATATAGTAATATTAACATGCATAAAAAATTTGTCAATAGTATTTTTATATAATTAAAGAATTTTATATAATTAAAAAATAGTTTATAATAAATAATAGTAATTATTGGAGAACTTTTTATGCTGAAAGATAGAATAGAAAATATGTTTATTCAGGCTAGATTTTATTTTAATTTGGAAAAATATTCTTCAGCACTTAGAATATATTTAAAGATTATAAGTTATTTTGAAAATAATAATGAGGAGCTTGATAAAAATTATATAGACAGATATTTTGCAAGAAGCTGTTATAAAACTGCATTAACATTATATTATTTAAATAGATATGAAGAGGCTATAGATTATTACAGCAAGGCTATAGAGATTAATCCTATTTATGAAAAGGCTTTTATCAATAAAGGTATAATACTTGCAAAGTTAATGGCATTCGATGAGGCTTTATATGCATTTAATATGGCATTAGAAATAAATGATAAATCTGAGATATCATATTTTAATATAGGAGTTATATATTCAAGACTAGAGCGATACGAGGATGCATTATTTTATTTTAATAGGGCTTTAGAACTTGGATATGATTATGCTTATTTGAATGTTGCTATAGTATTAGAAAAGATCGGCAAAATAGAAGAGGCTTTTGCTGTATATGATAAAGCTGTAAGTATAAATAAGTCTTTGGAGGTGATTTATTTAAATAAGGCTAGTCTTTTTATCAATATAAAGAAATATAAAGAGGCTATAGAATGTTTGGATAAGTCTTTATCGATTTTAGATGAAAATAATTCAAAAGGCGATACTATTATAAAAAATAAGGATTATATAGAATATATAGAAATAGGCATGATAGAAAATGATACTATATACGATAGAATATATTTTTTGAAATCTGAAGCTCTTATAGGTTTAGAGCAGTATGATTATGCTTTAAGTCTTATATTGAATATTAAAGATTCTAAAAGTCTTAATATATTCGGTATTATATCAAGGTTTATAGAGTATATAGGCATAGAAAAAATTATTAATATAATATTAAAAGAAGATAGTTTTTGGACAGAAGAAAAAGAAGAATATTTTAATTTTATAGTAAGAGATATAGATATTAATAGCAGGATAAAATTAAAAAAGCTATGGATATTGCAATATGTATTTTTATATTTGGTATCAGTAAAAGATGATGATAAAATTAATGAGATATCCCATTATACAAGTATTGAAGTATTTGACGATATGGCTTTTGATAAGAGATACGATAAATCAGACAGCTCGAAATATAATACATACTTGAAAAAAAATAAACTTAGAATGACAAGCATAAAAAATGCAAATGATCCTAAAGAAGGAAAGATATTGATGCAGCTTCTTAGGAATAATAAATTAAATTCCAAATACGGAAATATTAATAATTTTATTGCATTACAAACATCATTCAGCAGATGCAAAGACTCTCTTACTATGTACAGACTATATGGAAAATCTGATAATAAAGAGGGTACAGGCTGCTGCTTAGTATTTGATAAGTCATTTTTTGATACTTCATTTAATAATTTAAATAGCAGCATAGTATTTTCATTTTCTTATGATAAAAATAATTATTCTAATATAGAATTTTATAATGAACAGACTTTGCCTTTATATTTTGTTTTATATTACAATTCTAAAAATAATGAAATAATATTCAATCCCTGCGAATCGGATTATGATAATATTATCATTGATTTAAATAAAGAGTATAATGTTTGGAGCTATGATAAAAAAGTTTATGAAAAATTAAAAAACAATATAGGATATGTATTTTATTCTATGTTTAAGGTGATAAAAGATTTTAATTCAGAAGAATCAGCATTATCGTATCAGCTTCTTATGAATATGCAGTATTTGATAAAAGATGCTTCATTTATAGAAGAGCAGGAGATGCGTATAATACAGCTTGTAGAATATGGAAGTAATCCTTTGCATATAGATGATAAAATGAAACGCTCTTATAAAAATTATCTTTATATATTTGATAATAAATCATTGAAAGAGGTAATACTAGCACCCAAAGTGGAAGATGCTGACTTTCTAGTTGAAAAGTTTAATGACAGACTTGCAAAAGCTACGAGTATATATAATTCAAAAAATATGAAAAATAAATACAAGATAAATGTTTATATATCTAATTCTCCTATATCTTGACAAATATATATTAACAATTATAATTATACAAAAAAATATGGAGTATTATGTTATGAAAAGTATTATATTTTCTTTAGTTATTATTTTATCATTATTTAGTTTTTCATGTGAGAAAGATAAAAGTGCAGTGGATAAAGCAGCAGATTCCATAAATAAAAAAATAGATAATGCTTCAAAAAAATTACAGGATGGTGTGGAAAAAGCAGGCGATACAGCAGAAAAAGGATTTGATAATTTTTCAAAAGCTGTAGAAAATATTGACCCTTCCAAAGCTATAGAAGATGCTTCTAAATCTTTAGAATCAGAATTGAAAAAGGCTGCTGAAGAATTAGATAGAGTAAAAGAAGGCATATCAAATTCAATAAAGTGATTATTTTTAAATTAAAAAATATAATATTCGGAAGTTTTTATGTATTTAAATGATATATTAAATGATTATATAAAAATAATTACTGAAAATAATAATAATATTGATTCTATAGTTTTATCAGGATCAAGGAGCAGTTTGATAAATGATGATATGTCAGATTATGATATTTATGTATATTCCAAAGGTTTATTAAACAGCAGCGAAGATATAGAGCTGAGAAGAAAGTTTGCTGAGAAACATGCTTCTTATTATGAAATAGGCAATGATTATTTTGAGCATGGCGATGAGATGATATTAAAAGACATCGGTATATGTTTAGATTTTATGTATAGAGATTTATCTTGGGCTGAAGGAGAGCTTGAATATGTATGGAGAGGCTGCAATGCAAAGATAGGGTATACTACTGCTTTTTTATACAATATAAAACATTCTAATATACTTTATGATAAAGGCGGAAAATTTAAGAAGTTTCAAGATGAATTAAGTGAAGAATATCCTAAGAAATTAAAAAATAACATAATAGAAAAAAATTTTAATGTTATGTACGGCAAGAAAATAGCATCTTTTTATGATCAGTTAGAAAAAGCAGTAAAAAGAAATGATATTGTTAGTATTAATCATAGGATTACGGCTATATTATCATCATATTTTGATATTTTATTTGCATTAAATGAAGAGCTGCATGTAGGTGAAAAGAAGCTTTTAGATTATGTATTTAAACTATGCCGTAAAATTCCAAATAATTTTGATAAAGATATAAAGAATATTTTATTCTGTAATAAAAATGATGAAAATGTTTTAGAAAGAATTAAAATTCTTATTGAAAATATTGAAAAAATTTTTTAAATTATTATAAATAGAATTCATTAATATATTATATCATTTTTTTATTGTATTGAAAATAATTTTATGGTATAATATAATAGTATTCAATTTTATGTTATAGGAAAAATCAATGGATAATCTCGAGGAGCTTCATAGCTTTTTAAAAAACAGTATAGAAAATGCTAATACTCAGGCTGAAATAGATGATATAAGAATTCATTATTTAGGCAGAAAAGGAAAGATAACAGAGCTTTTAAAAAGTTTATCCTCTATAGATAATATTGAGGAGAAGAAAGAGTTTGGAAAAAAGATTAATGAGATAAAGAGTTATTGTGAGAATTCTTTATTAGAGAAGAAGAATTTAATATCAGAACGTGAATTTTTATCTTCTTTAGAGAAAAATAAAATAGATATAACTATGCCTGGAAGAAGACCAAAATCTGTAGGAGTTAATCTTCTTACTAAAGTGGAAGAGGAAATAGTTTCGATTTTAACAGAAATAGGTTTTAGAGTTGTAGAAGGTAATGAAATAGAAGATGATTTTCATAATTTTGAGGCATTAAATATACCTTATTATCACCCTTCAAGAGATAGTCATGACTCTTTCTTTATATCTAAAGATCATGTACTTAGAACCCATACATCAGGCATGCAGATAAGAACCATGATGGAGACGCCTCCTCCTATAGCAGTTGTTTCACCGGGTAAATGTGCCAGAAGAGATGCTATAGATTCAAAACATTCACCTGTATTTCATCAAGTTGAAGGGATTATGGTTGATAATGGAATAAGTTTTAATGATTTAAAGGGGATATTAGAGCTATTCTGTAAAAAAATGTTCGGTGATAAAACACAGATAAGATTAAGACCGGATTATTTCCCATTTGTAGAGCCGGGGGCAGATTTGAGTGCTACTTGTGTAATATGCGGAGGAAGCGGATGTAAAACTTGCGGAGGAGAAGGCTGGCTTGAACTTATGGGTGCTGGTATGATTCATCCTAATGTATTTAAACATGTTGGATATGATACAAATAAATATACAGGTTTTGCATTCGGAATGGGTATAGAAAGAGTAGCTATGATTAAATATGGAATAACTGATATAAGAATGTTTTATGAGAATGATATAGATTTCTTAAAACAATGGTAAGATAGTAATAATATTTAATTAAATAAGTATAGAGGCTGAGATACATAACAACAAGATAATAACAACAATAATAAAAAAATAATTTTTTAATAGAATTAAGTTGAGGATATGATAATGAGAGTTCCATTAAGTTGGCTAAAAGAATTTGTTAATTTAGACGGATTTAGTGTAGAGGAAATTGCTGAAAAAATAACTTTAGCAGGAAGTGAGATTTCATCTATAGAAACTACAGGAGGTGATATACCAGGTGTTATTATTGGTAAAATAACATCTGTACATAAACATCCTGATGCGGATAAATTAAGTGTATGTAAAGTTGATGTTGGTGATGGAGATACACTCTCAATAGTATGCGGTGCTCCTAATGTAAAAGAGGGTATATATGTTCCTGTGGCTATGATAGGTGCTAAACTTCCAAACGGATTAACCATAAAAAAGGCTTCTATAAGAGGTTTTGAAAGTAATGGTATGCTATGTTCCAGAACAGAATTGGGTTATGAAGAATTAGAAGGCGTATATGGTATATGGATATTAGACGAAGACATTGAAAAAGTTAATGCTGATAAAGACAGTATATTAGGAAATTCTCTTTCTACTATAGTAGGAAGCACAGATCATATATTTAATGTTGAAATCACAGCAAACAGAGGAGATTTGGTAAGTATTATAGGTTTTGCCAGAGAATGTTCTTTGGTTTTAGAAAGAAGAGTGAGTATTCCATCTGTTAATACTTATGATGCTGCAGGCGGAAATATAGACATAACAATAGAAAACACTGACAGCTGCTATAAGTATGTTGGAAGACTTATAAAAGATATAACTGTAGGACCTTCTCCTGATTGGATGCAGAAAAGATTAATAATGTGCGGTATAAATCCTGTTAATAATATAGTTGATGTTACAAATTATGTTATGCTTGAATACGGACAGCCTTTGCATGCTTATGATTTTGACAAGATAAAAGACGGTAAAATTATAGTTAGAAATGCAAGAAACGGAGAAAAAATTACTTTGCTTGACGGCAGAGAAATAGAACTTACAGATGAAGTTTTGGTAGTAGCTGACAGTGAAAAACCTATGGGGCTTGCCGGAGTTATGGGAGGCGATTTCACTAAAATTGAAAATGATACTAAAAATATTTTAATAGAAAGTGCATATTTTGATCATATAGCGGTGAAAAAATCTACAATAGCAACTAAGACTAAAACAGATGCTTCATACAGATTTGAAAGAGATATAGATCATACTCTTACACTTGCCGCTTTGAATAGAGTTGTTGATTTGATAGTTACTTTAGATAATTCATGCAAAATAGCTTCAAGATCTAAAGAGGTAAATGTTAAGCAGTTTGATGCGAATATAATAGTGTTTGACTGCGGACTTGTAAAAAGATATTTAGGTCTTAATATGAGTAAGATGGAAATATCTTCTATATTTAAAAGATACGGATTTAAAGCTGTAGCTTTAGGTGAAAATAATCTTAAAGTAGAGATCCCTTATTACAGACATGATCTATCAATAGCTGAGGATTTGATAGAGGAAATAGCAAGGGTATATGGTTACAATAATATATCTACAAATGTGCCTCATATAAAATGTAATCCTATAAATACAGATTATGCTGAAGTGAGCTTTGTTAAGCATAGAATGGCTTCTTATGGTCTTTATGAAACTAAGCAGTATTCTATGGGAGACAGCAATGTATTTAAGGCTATGGGAATAGAGGAAGAAAAATTGATAAAAGTGGTAAATCCATTAACTAATGAAATGGATGTTTTAAGACCTACAACTTTAGCTTCTCTTCTTAATAGTGCAGCTTATAATCATAATCATAGACATAAAAATGGGGCTTTATTTGAAGTAGGAAATATATTCTATAAAGAAAATGAAAACTTTATAGAAGAAAAGCATTTATCTGCTGTTATGTTCGGGCTTTATCAGGAAAAATTATGGAATAAAGAAGCCAGAGCTTATGATTTCTTTGATATGAGCGGAGTTATAGAAGAGCTTTTAATAAGAGATTTAAAATGCACTGATTATAATTTAGTACCTAAAGAGCATAAATGGTTTATACCTACTATGTCTGGTGAGATTGTTATATTCGGAGAGAAAATAGGTATTATTGGAAGGCTTCACCCTAAACTTCTTAAACTTTTTGATATAAGCGGTGAAGTATATTTCTTGGATATTGATATAAGAAAAACTTTGAAGTTGGTTAAAGAGAGAGTTAAAAAACAGAAATTAAAAGATATAGGAAAATATCCGGCAGTATTTAGAGATTTAGCTTTGGTTTGCAGTAATGATATAGAGTTCAGCAAGGTTATTAAATCTATAACTAAGTTTAATAATATTATACAGAATGTAAGTGTAGTTGATAGATATGTAGGCGAACAGGTTGAAGAAGGAAAACAGTCCATAGCAATATCTATAACATATTATGATCCTAATAAAACTTTAAGAGAAGAAGATATTAATAGTGTGGAAAAATCTTTGCTTGAAATGCTTAAAACTAGATTTGATATTAATTTAAGATCTTAATTTGTGAATATTAAAGAAGGTTTATAATGGAATATGATATAATCACTTGGGAAAATATAGATGAAGCTATAGAAGTATTAGCAAAACAAATAGAAGATTCAAAGATTCATTATGAAGTTATTTATGGATTAGCAAGAGGCGGATTAGTACCTGCAGTTATGCTTTCTCATAGACTTAAAATTCCGATGGTTTTAAATATGGAAGAAGTTTGGAGATTAAAAGTAAAAAATAAGTCTGCTTTAATTGTAGATGATATATCAGATACAGGAGAAACTCTAAAATATTTTGATGATCAGAAATTTGATATTGCGACTTTATTTGTTAGAGAGCATACAAGTAAAATAAAGCCTAGATACAGTTATAAGAATATTAATCATGATAATTGGCTTTTATTCCCTTGGGAGACTAAAGCATCTAGTAAATAATTATATATATATGTTTCACTTTTACAAACATTTTCTTATTTTTTATAGCAGTATGTTTGTTTTTTGGTATTTAAATTAACTTACTTTAAAAGCTTTATAATATACTTATTTCTAATTAAAAAATATTAAATTAAAAAACTAAACATATTAACAAATCAGGTTTTGAAATAAGTCTAATCTTGAAAATTATACAAATCAATATATAGTATACTTTTTTGACAAAGTTTATTATTTTATGTATAATTAGTAAAAAGTTAAGAATTATGAATCAGGAAGTTAAAAGTTATATACATGAAAAATTAAAAATTATTCCAGATAAGTCCGGAGTATATTTTATGAAGGATTCCAAATCTGAAATAATTTATATAGGTAAGGCAAAATCTCTAAAGAAAAGAGTTTCGTCATATTTTAACAATTCAAATAAAGATGCAAAAACAACAGCATTAGTAGAGCATATAAGGGATATTGAATATATACTGACGAAAAATGAAGTTGAGGCTTTGATATTAGAAGCTGAAATGATAAGAAAGCATAAGCCTCATTATAATATACTTCTTAAAGATCAGAAATCATTTCCTTTTATAGCAATTACAAATGAGCATTTTCCAAGAGTTATAAAGGCTAGAAATGTAATAGATAAAGATAATGCAAAAAAATATAAAAAATATTACGGACCTTATGTTGCTGCTGAAAAGGCAGACAATATAGTAAAGTTTATAATTGATAATTTCAAATTAAGAAGATGCAAATATGATTTTCCTCTTAAAAGACCTATAAGACCTTGTCTTTATTATCATATAGGAAAATGTACTGCTCCTTGTGCCGATTTGATAAATGAAGAAGATTATGATAAAACTATAGAAGATGCTGTAATGGTTCTTGAGGGAAATGTTGATGAATTAGTTGCTAGATTAAAACAGGAGATGTTTGTTCATGCTGAGAAGTTAGAGTTTGAGGCGGCTAAAGATTTAAGAGATAAAATTGACTTGCTTAAATATATAACAGTAGAGCAGAGCATATATATTCCTGAAAGCGATGATATTGATATAATAGGAGCTTACGGAGAGAAAGGAAATTATATAATAGTTATTTTATCAGTTAAGGGAGGTAAACTAGCAGACAGAAAAACTTTCAGTATGCACTCTCCGAATGATGACGAATATTATGCAGAAAAAGGTGTATCAAAATATTCTGAAATACTTTCTGCTTTTTTTACGCAGTATTATACTCATGCCAATTTAATTCCTGCTTCAATATCAACGGATTTTAATATTGCAGATATTGATATAATAAAAGATTATTTAAAGCAGGTTTCTGGAAGAGATGTTGATATAAAACTCGATAAAAGCAGAAAAGGTTTAATAAGCATAGCAAATGAGAATGCTAAACATTTATTTAAAGAAAAGGCATTGATAAGAGAAATACCTTTAGGAATAACAAGGCTTCAGGAAATATTTAAACTTAAAAAAGCACCTTCTGTAATAGAGTCTTTCGATATAGCACATATTCAGGGAAGCTATACTATGGCTGGTATGGTAAGATTTGTTAATGGGGTATCAGATAATAAAAATTACAGAATATTCAATATGAAAACAGTTACAGGCATAGATGACTTTGCTTCTATCAAAGAGGCGGTTTACAGAAGATATAAAAGACTTAGAGATGAAAATCTTACTTTCCCAGACTTAATACTTATAGATGGAGGAAAGGGACAGCTTAATTCAGCAATAGAGGCATTGAAAGAACTTGATATAAAAGGACAGCCTATAATGGCATTAGCTAAAAAGTTTGAGGAGATATATTTGCCTAATAGAAATGAACCTGTACAATTAAGCGATAATGAACCTGCCAGACTTTTTTTACAGAAGGTTAGAGATGAGACTCACAGATGGGTTAATAGCAGTCATGGTAAGAAAAGAAGCAGAGAAATGGTAAAAAGCGAACTTGAAAGTATAGAGGGTATAGGTAAAAAAACTATAGAGAAATTGTATTCTCATTTTATAAATATAGATAATATAAAAAATGCATCTTTTGAAAGCATTAGAAATATACCGGGAATAAGCTATAAAGCAGCGAATAATATATACGAACATTTTCATAAATAAGTTATTTATTATTATAAACTCATTTATCTTGATATCATCTTCCATATTATCATCATATCATTTATAGCATAATCAAGAAAATCTTGAAATCCGCAGAACTTTCCGCCTTCATCTATGTACATATTACTTTCCATTCTTTTGCATCCACAGTTACATACTCTTAAGTATTTACAAGAGCGGCATAATGAATGGCTTTCATTATTTATTCTGTTTGTTTTTTCATTTATAAAGTCTTTTGCTTTGCTGCTTGAATAAATATCAGCCAAATCTTCCTCTGCTATATTTCCTATTTTATAATCATCTAAACAATAAAAATCGCATGGAAAAACATCTCCACTGCTTTCTATTATTATTTGATTTGTGCATTTTCCGTTTATACCGCAAGTTATAGGAGGATAGCCTCCAAAAAATAATGGAATGATGTTATCAAAGAACTGTATACTATAATAATTATTATTAAAAAAATCTTCTTTCCATAATGAAAATATTTCTTTATAGAAGTATGAAAACTCTTTTGGTTTTATAGAATATTCATTATTGCATGAATTTATTTCAGATAGGCATGGTATGAACTGAGTATATTTTATATTTAGCTTTTTTATTTTTTTGTATACATCTTTAGGGTATTTTGATAATTCAGATGTAAGAACTGTAAGTATATTGTATTCCACATTAAATGCATCAAATAATTTTTTAGTTTCTAATACTTTGTTATATGTATCATTATTATTTTTATCTATTCTATAATTATCATGTATGTTTTTTATCATATCAAAAGAAAGTCCGACTAAAAAATTATTCTTTTTGAATAACTCGCACCATTTATCATCTATCAATAATCCGTTAGTTTGTATGCTGTAATTTATATTGATATTTTTTTTATTGCTTTTATTAGCATAATCTATAAATGACTTAAAATATTCGAGTCCTGCTACAGTTGGTTCCCCGCCCTGAAATGAAAACAATGCATTTTTATCAGCATTTTGAAGAACTTTATCTATTATAGCTTTCACAACATTTTCAGTCATAATTCCATTATTTTCTATTTTTCTGTTTTTAGCTTCGTCTATATAGAAACAATATTTACAATTTATGTTGCATAAAGATGATGAAGGCTTAATTAATACTGATACATTATTCATTATCTTATAATAATATGAAATGGTATAAATTTCAATATATAGTTGCATTTTAGGTATTTTTTTACTATACTGATTTAGTAATATAAATGTACGAGGAGTAGCATATGAGGAAATATATTCTTGCTTTGTTATTGTTGGTTTCTATTTTAATATCATGCGGCACAAAATCTTCTTCTTCAAAGAAGATACGCGTCGGTACAATGGTAAATACTGTTGCGTTACCTATAGCTTATGCTTTAGAGAAAGGCATGTATTCTAATGAAGGTATTGAAATAGAAATTCTTACTTTTGCAAGCGGAGCACCAATAAATGAAGCTTTTGCTGCTGGAGAAATAGATATAGCCGCTAGCGGTTTAGCTTCTGTATTTGCATTAGCACAAGGTAATGCAAAATGGATAGGAGAAGTTAATACTACAGGCGGTATGGGAATATTTGTAAGACAAGATAGCCCTATAGCAAAAGAAGTTGGAAAAGTTGCTGGATATTCAAATATTTTAGGAAGTGCTGAAACAGTAAGAGGATTGCAGATACTTGGTCCTTTGGGTACTACAGCACAATTTAATGCTATAGGTTATGCTAAGAAATTTGGTCTTGGCGGAAATGATATAAAAATGATACATATGGATAATGGTCCTGCATATCAAGCATTTATAGCAGGTGAAGGCGATGCTATAGCTGCTAGCCCTCCTCATTCTTTCCAAGCTAGAGAAGAAGGTTATGTTCTAGCTGCTACTTTTGAAGATGCTACTGATGTTGTGTCTATGGATGGAATATATGTAGGTACTAAATTTTTAGAAGAAAGAAGAGATGATGTTGTTAAATTTATAAGAGCAACTTATAAAGCTTCTGAAATACTTTCTGACTATCAAACAAGATACGATTTTGAAAAAGATTGGTTTGAAAGAAATGGAAGAGTTTATGATGACAAAACTTTAGATAATGATATCAATTATAAAGTTTATGTTACTCCTGCTATGATGCAAGAAGAAACTTATATATTTGGCGATGGTATGACAGGAACTGCCGAATTCTTCTATGAAGATAATAAAATATCTGAAGACACATTACCAAATGTTCAAAAATCTTATGATGTATCTGTTATAAAAGATGCTTTGGGAATAGATGTAAAAGTTGATCAGTAAATAAAAATGAGAGGGTGTATATGAAAAATGCAAAATATGGTTTAATATCAGCATTATCAATATTTTTATTATTATTTATATGGTACTTGGTTACTGATGTAATGAAAATATTTACACCATCTTTACTCCCTAGTCCTATAACAGTTATAAAAACTTTTATAGTAAAATTGTATGACAAATCACCCGATGGAGCTACTATGATAGAACATATGGCTTCTAGTTTGCAGATAACTTTAATAGGTTATTTTTTAGGTTTAATCATAGGAATTCCATTGGGTATATTAATGGCTTGGTATAAGCCTGTAGACATGTTTGTAAGACCTCTTTTTGATTTGCTTCGTCCAATTCCCGGAATAGCTTGGATACCTCTTATGATAATATTCTTCGGTATAGGAATAATGTCTAAGGCTATGGTAATATTTTTATCGTCGTTTATAGCATGCGTAGTTAATTCTTATAGCGGAATTAGGCAAACTAAAGATGTTCATATATGGGTAGGAAAGACATCGGGTGCTTCTAATTGGCAATTATTATATATGATAGCTATACCTACTTCTGTTCCTATGATTTTAACAGGTGTTAGATCTGCTTTAGGAGCTTCTTGGACTGCTTTGGTAGCTGCAGAATTATTAGCTTCTACTAAAGGACTTGGTTTTATGATTCAGCAGTCAAGAGGTATGTATAGAACTGATATTATTATAGCAGGAATGATAGCTATAGGTATTATAGGTTCTGTATTAACATATTTAATAGGTTTGATTGAAAAGATAATACTAAGGGGAGCAAAATGGTGAAGAAAGGTAGTAAATTCAAAGATATGTATCTATCATTTTTTACTGCGGTAATATCTATTGTAGTTTTTATAATTATATGGCAGTTAGCCGTTTCCTTCAGCGAGCTTGGAAAATTAATGCCTGGTCCTTTTACTGTAATATATGAGTTTTTTTATACATTAGTTAAGCCTATAGGTAAATATTCTATTATAGGACATGTAGCATGGAGTTTGTCTAGAGTTCTAATAGCTTATGTCGCTGCTGCAATATTAGGTATTACTTTAGGAGTTTTAATGGGTTGGAATAGATATATTTGTGCAATATTTGATCCTATATATCAATTAATAAGACCTATACCGCCTATAGCTTGGATACCAATAGCTATATTATGGTTTGGACTTGGAGAGCTTTCTAAATATTTCTTAATATTTTTAGCTGCTTTCAATACAATTACTTTGAATGCATATTATGGTGCCAAGAGTGTTGATAGGACATTAATAGGTGCTTCAAAAATGCTTGGTGCTAATGAAATACAAACTTTGTTTACTGTAGTATTACCTTCATCTGTACCTGTTATATTTGCAGGTTTGCAGGTTGCAGTTTCTGTTAGCTGGGCTACTGTTGTTGGTGCTGAGATGGTGAGATCTTCTGAAGGTGCAGGATGGGTTATAATTAATGGACAGGAAACTAATAATACTACACAGATATTAGTTGGTATAATGGCGATAGGTATTGTTGGATATATTTTGGCTATCATTATGAGAAAGGTAGAGGATAAATTATGCTCATGGAACAAGAATTCGTAAAATACATGATAGAACTGAAAGATATTTCTAAGACTTTTGTAACTAAAAATACAAATTTTGAAGTAATAAAATCTTTAAATTTAAAAGTTAAAGAGAATGAATTTTTAGCTTTTTTTGGTCCAGGTCAATGCGGAAAAACTACAATTGTTAACATAATTGCAGGACTTGAAAAACCAACTTCAGGAGAGGTTATAGTTAATAATAAACCTGTTAAAGGACCCGGAATAGATAGGGGTGTTGTATATCAAACTATATCTTTATTCCCCTGGTATACAGTTATGGGTAATGTAGAGTATGGACCTAGAATTAGAGGTATTGATAAAAAAACAAGAAGAGAAAAAGCTCAGTATTATATAGATTTGGTTGGGCTTAAAGGTTTTGAAAATTCTTATCCTATTCAAATTTCAGGCGGTATGAAACAGAGAGTTGGTATTGCTAGGGCTTATTGTAATGAACCTGCTGTTATGCTTATGGATGAGCCTTTTGGGGCTTTGGATGCACAGACTAGGTATCTTATGCAAGAAGAATTAATTAGAATATGGGAAAAAGAAAAGAGGACAATAGTATTCGTTACAAATAATGTAGAAGAGGCTATATACCTTGCAGATAGAATTATTGTTTTAGATGAATGTCCTACTTCTATAGATAAAGAGTACATTATTGATTTGCCTAGACCTAGAAGCTATGTAGATAGTAAGTTTCTAAGTTTAAGGAAAGAATTATCTGCATTGGTATCTGATAGAATAGTTTAATTATTATTAAGAGTTGTTTTTTATGGAAAAAGAAATAAAAGTAAAAGTTAATAATTTAGTTAAAAAATTTGGAGATTTGTTAGTTTTAGATAATATTTCATTCAATGTTAACAAGGGTGATTTATTATGTGTTGTAGGGCCTACAGGATGCGGGAAGACTACTTTCTTGAATAGCTTAACTAAACTTTATGATATAACATCTGGTGAGATACTTATTGATGATGAACCTGTAAATTTGAAAAAACACAATATAGCATATATTTTTCAAGAAAACTCTACTATGCCTTGGAGAAATGTGGAAGAAAATGTTGCTTTTAGTCTTGATGTGAAAAAAATTCCAAAAGAAGAAAAGAAAAGAAGGGTAGATGAATTTATAGAAATAGTAGGGCTTAGTAAGTTTAGAAAATATTATCCTTATGAGCTGTCAGCTAGCATGCTTCAAAGAGTTGTTATAGCAAGAGCTTTTGCTATGTATCCAGAGCTTTTACTTATGGATGAGCCTTATGCTCAGTTGGATATCGAATTAAGATATAAACTTGAAGATGAATTAGTAAAACTTTGGCAGAGAACTAAAACTACAGTTATTTTCATTACACATAATATAGAAGAAGCTGTTTATTTGGGTGAAAATATTATGGTTCTTACTAATAAACCTACAAAAGTGAAAACAATAGTAGAAAATAATATGCCTAGACCTAGAGACATTGCTGATAAAGAATTTGTAAGACTTAGAAATTATGTAACTGACTTGATTAAATGGTGGTAGTATTATATGAAGCTTATAATGCTGATGTTTGATTCTCTTAATAAACATTTTTTAGAACCTTATGGATGCACTTGGACTAAAACTCCTAATTTTAAAAGATTAGCAGAAAAATCTGTTGCATTTGATAATTGTTATGCGGGAAGTTTGCCTTGTATGCCTGCAAGAAGAGAACTTCATACAGCAAGATACAATTTTTTGCATAGAAGTTGGGGACCTTTAGAACCTTTTGATGATTCTGCTATAGAAATATTAAAAAAAAATGGAATATATACTCATTTAATAAGCGATCATCTCCATTATTGGGAAGATGGCGGGGCTACATATCATAATAGATATAATAGCTGGGAAATAATAAGGGGACAAGAGGCTGATCATTGGAAAGCTGATTTAGGTTTTTCTGATTTACCTGAAAAGTATTTAGGTATTATTAATAAACAAGATCAAATAAATAGAGAATATATGAAAGATGAAAACTATCATCCTTTAAGTGAAGTATTTCAGTCAGCATTTGATTTTTTAAATAATAATATAAATAAAGATAATTGGTTTTTGCAGATAGAATGTTTTGATCCGCATGAGCCATATTTTACTTACGATAAGTATAAAAATAATTATGATTTCAATTATGGTGATTTATATTTTGATTGGCCTAATTACTCTAAAGTAGAAGAAAATAATGATGAAGTTGAGCATTGCAGATATATGTATGCTGCTTTATTATCTATGTGCGATAATTATCTTGGTAAGCTTTTAGATTATATTGATAATTCAAAAGAAGATATTATTTTAATAGTTAATACAGATCATGGATTTTTATTAGGAGAGCATAATTGCTGGGGAAAAAATATTCATCAGCTTTATAATGAAATAGCAAATATACCATTATTTATATATGAAGCTAAAAAAAATAATGAAGATAATACGAATAATATGAGAAAAGCATTGGTTCAAACTATAGATATACCTGTTACTATTTTAGATTTCTTTGGTATAGAAAAGACAAAGGATATGAAAGGTTTTTCTTTAAAAGAGACTATAAAGAATGATAATGAAGTGAGAAAGTATGCTTTGTTTGGAATGCATGCCAATCAAATATGCATTACTGATGGAAGATATGTTCTTATGAAAGATTATAGAAATAAAGAAGATATACCTTTATATAATTATACTTTGATGCCTACTCATATGATTGATTTTTTTAGCATAGATGAGCTTAAAACTATGGAGCTTCATGATGGTTTTAGCTTTACTAAAGGCTGTAAGGTTATGAAGATAAAATATTTAACTTTACCTAAAAAAATGACTCTTATAGATGAATTAGATTGGGTTTTATATGATTTGGAAAATGATCCTCATCAGGAAAATCCTATAATAGATGATTCTATAAAGAATGAAATGATTAAAAATATGATTTTGCTAATGATAGAAAATGAAGCTCCTATAGAAGAGTATATAAGATTAGGAATTTTAGAAGATTATAATAAATATAAAAATATGCATTAAATATTATGGAGGAATATAACTATGAAAAAAAATATTTTATTTGTTTTTTCAGATCAGCAGAGATGGGATACAATGGGGATATATGGTCAGGAATTAGATGTAACGCCAAATTTAGATAAATTAGGAAAAGAAGGAACTATTTTTGATAATGCATTCACCTGTCAGCCTGTATGCGGTCCTGCTAGAGCGTCTTTGCAAACGGGGTTATATTCTTCAAAGGTTGGAGTATTTGTTAATGCTATATCTTTGCCTGAGAATATCACTACAATAGCAAAATTATTAAATGAAAATGGATATCAAACTGCTTATGTTGGTAAATGGCATTTAGCTACTGACGGACTTGGAAGAGATAGTTCTAAAGAAGACTATATATTTAATCCTATACCAGAGAAAAAAAGAGGGGGATATAAAGATTATTGGGTAGCATCAGATGTACTTGAGTTTACTTCAGATGGTTTCAAAGGATATTTATTTGATAAAGATATGAACAAAGTAGAGTTTGAAAAATACAGAGTTGATGCTGTTACAGATTATGCTTTAGATTTTTTGGATAAAAGAACTAATGATAAGCCTTTCTTCTTATTTATATCATATTTAGAGCCTCATCATCAAAATAATAAAAATAAATATGAGGGACCTCTTTATTCTAAAGAAAAATTTGGTAATTGTAAAATACCAGAAGATGTTAAAGCATTGGGTTATGGTGATTCTAAAGAAAATTATGCCGATTATCTAGGAGCATGCAATTCTATAGATTATAATTTCGGAAGAATAAGAGAAAAATTAGAAGAAAAAAAATTATTAGATGATACAGTTATAATATATACAAGCGATCATGGTTCTCATTTCAGAACTAGAAATAAAACTTTACCAGAACATGGATATGATGATTATAAAAGAGCCTGCGAAGATGCAGCAATACATGTACCGCTTATCATAAAAGGCGATGGTTTTAGTTCTTCAAAAAGAGAGGAAAAGATAATAAGTTTGATAGATCTTCCTCCTACTATATTAAAAATTGCAGGAATAGAAAATAATAATATGGATGGCGAAGCTATACAGGATATTATAGCAGATAATAATCATGAAAATATTGCATTCCTTCAAATAAGTGAAAGTTTTGTAGGCAGAGCAATAAGAACTCCTGAATATACTTATGCTATTTACGATCCTAGTAAAAATCCTGCTAAAGATAAGGATAGTTTGAATTATCAAAGTTATATATTATATGATTTGAAAAAAGATCCTTTACAATTAAATAATGTTGTTAAAGATCCTAGTTATGCTGAAATTATAAATAAATTAAAAAACATTATAAAAGATAAAATTAAAAAAATAGAATCTTTAGATGTTGCTATTGATTAATTTATAAAAAGATCATTAATATAAACTTATAATCTATTATATTTTTTGTATATAGTATAAAGTTTTTTTAAGGTGTAATGTAATGAAAAATAATAAAAACTATTATACTATAATACCTTCTAATGTAAGATATGATAAGAGATTAAAATCATTATCAAAACTTATTTACGGAGAAATAGCAGCACTTACAAATGATAAAGGCTACTGTTGGGCTAATAATAATTATTTTGCAGAAATCTATTCTGTGAGTAAGGATACTATTTCAAGGTCTATAAAACAGCTTGAAGAATATAATTATATAAAATGCGTATATGATAAAACTAAACAAAATAATGAAAAAAGAAAAATATATATAAAAAAATTTAATTCAGTATCAGCAAAAAAGCCTATACAGTGCAGTAAAAAATTCTGTGACGGTATAGATAAAAAAGACGAAGATAATAATAAAGATAATAACTTAAATAATAAAGATAATATAAATAATAATGCAGATGCAAAAATCGGCTCTCCCTCTGCTTGTTTAGAATTTGATATATTTGTAAATGAGCTTATTAATACTTTTAATTTTCTTACAGGAAATAAAGCTAGTAAATTATATCAAGTTCATTCTTTTAAGACTAAATACAGTCAGGAAGAAATTAAATTAATTTTTGAAGATAGGAAATACGATTGGAGGGACTCTATTAATTTGGCAAAACAAAAAGTGAAGTATAAAGACAATTTATCAGGTATATGGCTTGATTTTATTAGCTATTTAAAAATATATTTAATGAAAGGAGACAGAGAAAACACTATTAAAAGACATTACAGCAAAGCGGAATTGATAAAAAGAGAAGAGCGGCTTAAAGAAATAGAGTTAATTAAAATGCAGAAAGAGAGTGAAGAGAAATTAAAATTGCTTGAGGAAGAAAGAAGGCTCGGTTTTGATAAGATGACTGAAGATGAGATTATAGAGTTCACCAAAAGAAATTTAATGTTTTTAAAAAGGGCTTAATATTAAGTATGTTTTACTAAAACTAATTTTATTTTTTGTTTTAATGATACTATGTATGTTTGTTATGATAATCAAAGCAGTGTATTTATACTTTATATTGCAGAAAGTAATGTAAAAATAATCAAAAAAGTTAATGAAGTTATAAAAATATTGAAATAAAGGTTTTGAATTATAGAAGCAACAGATTATTAAAGTTTAATAAAAAAGGACTATCTTATAGTAAAAAATATTGTTCTTATTATTTTTTTCATTGTTCCGATAATTTAAAAATAGATTTATTTTACAAATATATCAAAATTTTAGTTTTTATTAATATATATTATTATAAGGAGAGGTGTGTATATGGCAACAAGTGAAGCTTTTCTTGATGAAGTATATAAAAATGCAGTAGAAGCAGAGGTAAATAAAAGAAGCACCACGCTTTCTAATTTGGCAGATAATGCAAGGGATTATCAAAGACAAATATCTGCTTATGAGGATTTAAAAGCCAGATTAGATACACTATCTACAGCCTCAAAAGAGCTTTACGGCTTTCGTTCTCCTTTCAAAAATTATGTAGGTACGGGGGAAGGCATACCGGATTATTTTACAGTAACAGCCAATAGATTAGCAAATACCACCACTTATGATATAGCTATTAAGGATATAGCAGCAAGCCAGAAATTCTCATCAAAGGCTTTCAATATGACTGATACTCTTCCTGCGGGAAAAATAGTTCTGAAAATAGGAGAGGAAGAAACTACTATAGATTTTGCAGGCGGAAGTTTGGTAAATTTGCAGAAAGCTATAGATAAGGCATTCGGTAAGAAAATAAAAACTACAATAACTCAGAAATCAAGAAATTTACAAGTTCTTACTATGGACTTAGTAAAAACAGGTTCTAAAAATATAGTAGAAGTTGTAAGCGATGATTCTGGTATATTGAAAGAGCTGAATATGTTTACTAGACGCCCTTATAGGCATTTGGGACATATATTTAATGAGCAGCTTTTGAATAAATGGGAAGATGAATCAGATAATTTAACTACTAATTATATGGTAAAAAATGATTTTATAGTATTAAAGGGCGAGAATAAATTATCACTTCCATTGCATAGAGAGGCAGAAGCTAATGAAAATATTACTTTATCTATAACAGCGAGAGTTTCTGATACTTTAGATGATGAAGAAGCTCCTATTATGCCTCCTACAGTTGATTTGTCTATACCTGATACAGGCATAACTTTCAATAAAATAGACAGCGTAATATATAAAGATGTTGAATTATACGGAGAAGGTTTATCGCCTGCAGACAGTTCCAGAACTTTTGAAGATATAAAGAAATATAAAGAAGCCTTAGAAGAAGAAAGAAAGGCAAAAGAAGGACTTGAAGCGGAAGCCCCTGAGCCGATAGATGCTACAGGCTTTAACTCTGAGATTATTGGCGTAAAATATATAAATAAAGCAGGAGATGAGGCAGAAAAATTCTTTGCTTTACCTACTATAAGTGCCTCATGGCAAAGACTTAATATTCCTATAGGCGGACAGTTTGAACCGGGCGATGTAATAACAGAGGTTGTTCTTATCAATAAGAATCCGGGATATAATGTATTTTATAAGGATTTATTAGTTGAGGATATGGGCAAGGAAGAAGATGCTCCTAATTATTTGGTTTCAGAGGCTACAGATGCTAGGGCTTCTATAGACGGGGTTGATGTATTAAGTGAAAGCAATGAGTTTAATGATGTAGTTAATGGACTTAATATCACAGCTAAAAAAGTTACTCCTGAGGCATTTGCTACCACTATTGAAGTTGATAAAGAGGGGGTAGTTAATGCTATAGCTAATTTTATAAGGGCTTATAATGAGGTTATAGATCTTCTTAATGATACTACGCAAAGACCTTTATCGAGAGATATTAGAGACGGACTTGAAGCTATGAATAGAACCGACTTAAATGATTTGGCTACAACTTTGGGAATAGAGTTTAATTATGATATGACAGATGATGCTTTGAGAAAGAAACTTTATTATGTAGGAGTATTCAGCGGAAATACTCTTGTAAGCACTTTATCTCAAAGGGTGAGAATGATAGTTGCTGATGCTTATGAAACAGAGTACGGTGAGGAATTGGCACTTCTAGATCAGATAGGAATAAACAGAGGAAATGCCGGAGAGGAATGGTCTAAAGTAAAAAAAGGTTTCTTACAAGTAGATGAAGAAAAATTTATGAATAAAATAGAAACGCAGATGGACGGTATAGAAGAATTATTTTCTAATGATACCACAGGCGATGATGTACCGGATACAGGAGTTGCTTATACTATGAGCGATTTTATAACTCCTTATTCTCAAACAAGGGGTATTGTTGAAAATAGTATTGCTATGACTAGAAGCCGTTTAGATGATAATAAAAGAAGAATGGACGATGAAAAAGATCGTATAGAACAATACAGACAGCAGAGATTAGCTTCATATTATCAAATGCAGGCGGAATTGCAGCAGGCTGAAAGAGAAAGAAAGAGACTTGAGTCTTCACTTAATCAGAATAATGGCGGTAATTAATTATTAATTTAATATAATACTATTGTGTATTTAATATGCAATAGTATTTTTTTATAATAATCAGAATATGAAAAAAATCGGACTTGTATTAGGCGGCGGAGGGGGAAGAGGTGCTTATCATATAGGCGTTTGGAAATATTTAATAGAATCTGGTATATATGATAAAGTGTCTGCTATTTCCGGAACTTCTGTAGGTGCTTTGAATGCTTGTCTTATGGCTATGAATAATTATGATACAGCTGTAAAAGTTTGGAAAGAAGAAATAGAAACAAAAATTCTAATGTCTAAAAAGATTAAGGATTATTTTAAAATTGATAAATCTTCTATATTCGGTATGTTTTCAAGAGAAGGATTAATTGAAATTATAGATAAATATATAGATATTAATCTTTTGTCAAATTATCATTTTAATATATATGCTTCCTGTACAGAATATAATGCTCCATTTTTTATAAAATCAAAATACTTCAAATTAAACGGCAATTCTAATGAAAGAATAAAAAAAATACTTTTAGCTACTTCTGCACTCATAGCGGTATTTCCAACAGAAAAGATTGATAATAAATTCTATCTTGACGGCTATTATACAGATGATTGTCCTATAGAGCCCCTTTATCTTTATGAAAATTGTACAGATATAATAGTTATACATTTGGATTATAAAAAGCCTGTAAAAAAGAAAGATAATGTTAATATTTATGAAATGTATCCTTCCAAAGACTTAGGCAATTTCTTTTACGGTGTGCTTGATTTCTCTCCGAAAGGTGCTGAAAGAAGAATAGAGCAGGGTTATAATGATGCCCAAAATTATTTCAAAGATTTGAGTATATTGCAATAGAATAATATAAAAAACAACTATAAATGCATATTGTGTTAACATAATTTAGTTATCATAATATATTAAAATCTATTCTTTTTTACATATTATCAAAAATCATGTTTTTTTATACAATATATAATATTGACTTTTTTAATAATTCTATTATTATAAAAGCCATTAAAAATGATGTGTAAAAATATAGTAAGGTTATGGGAATGAATACTAGGGGTAAGTCTAAAAAGAAAATTAAGGAAAATGATAATCCTTTTTTAAATTTAAATGCTAATGCTAAAGAAAATGATGAGCTTGCAAAGGCTTCTATCAAAACTATAGCAAACAGCGTTGTTATTACAGAAAGCGATAATAAGAGAATAGACAGAAATAAAAAAGAGGAAAACTCTCAAATAATAGATCCTTCGCGTAAGAATTGGCTTTATTATACAAGATCTCCTTTAATGGATAATTACAGGGATAATCTTTATAGGGAGTATTATAGTTTATCGGTGTTATTATCTTTAAGGGGCGACAGCAATAATGAAAGGACTTTGGGGCTTTCATTGAAATTGATAGACTTGGAAAATAAGAAAGAGTACAGGGTAGGGGAGCTTGAGAGCTTCTTATTTTCATGCGTTATTGGAGATAAGCAGAACATAGAAGATATTGAAAAAACTATAGAGCTTGAAGATTTCAGCAAGACAGAGGCTAGATTAATAAGATTTTTAAATAACTTGTATGCTGAGGCTAAGCAAATACAGGAAAACGGTAAATTATGGTTTAAGGACTATGATGCTTATCAGTGTCTTATGCTTTTAAAAGATGTTCCTAATATAAGGCTTGAAAGCAGAGTTATAACATTCAGCGATGATATTTTAAATTTACAGTTGGAAAGCTATTATAACGAAGAAAAAGATTTAGTGCTTAATCTTAGTATAAAAGATGTTGATTTAAATAGAGTATATACATTCGGTGAGAATTGTGATTTTATACTTTATAAAGATATTTTTTATGAAACTAATCCTTCATACCCTAAAATCAAAAAGAATATTTTTAAAGACAGTATAATAGTAAAAAAAGATTATATAAAAGATTTCTGTTCAAGGGTGCTTCCTAATCTTAAAAAAGACTTTGATAATATAGAGCTTCCTGAAGATATAAAAGAAAATGATATATTAGCTTTTCCAGCTCAGGCATTGGTATTTTTGGATTATGACGGCACTAATGTATTTTCAACTATAAAGTTCAAATACGGTTCTTTTACTGTTGACCCTTATTCCGGAAAGTTTACAAGCAGCAATATGTTTGATAATGAAGTTACAGAGATTTATAGGGATAATGAAAAGGAAGAATATTTCTGCAGAACATTATCAAAATATTTGGAGAAAGTAGGAGATTATACTTTTGCTACTTCTGATGATGAGAAGATATTTTATTTATGCTACAAAATACTTCCGGCACTTCAGGACAGGGGTTGGACTTGTTATTATAGTGAATCTTTTAAATCATTAAAATTGAATGTTAAGCCTCTTAAAATGAGAGTTTCTTTAACTAAAGATATTAACTTTTTTGAGATTAATTTTTCTTTTGAGGGCGTTAAAGAGCTTCATGATTTATCTGAAATTGTAAGGGCTGTAAAAGTAGAAAATAAAGAATATATAAGACTTCAAAACGGTTCATTTGTACCTATAGATTTGGAAGTAATTGATTATATTGCCAAGATGTTTAAAGAAAATCCTATAGAACAAAAAGAGGATAACAGATACTTGCTTCCTATGTTCAGTGCTCCTTATTTTGCTGATATGCTTGAGAAACATAGCGGTATAGAGCTTGATTTGGATGATAATGCTGTGGATACTATAGCAAATATAAAAAGGGTTGAGTATGATGAAACACCGCCTAAAGATATAGTCGGAGAGTTTAGAAGCTATCAATTAGTAGGTTATAAATGGCTTAGAAAATTGGCTGATATGTCATTAAACGGAATACTTGCTGACGATATGGGGCTTGGTAAAAGTTTTCAGACTATAGCTACAATATTAAAAGAAAAAGAAAATGGAAATAAACTTACTTCTTTAGTTGTTGCTCCTACTTCATGCGTTGCTAATTGGGAATGCGAGATTAAAAAATTTGCTCCTTCTCTTGAAGTAATAGTATTATCAGGCAATTTAAAAACAAGAATGAAAAAGATAAAAGCTGTAAGTAATTATGATGTTGCCGTAATATCATATTCTACATTAAGACGCGATGTAAAAGCATTGAGTGAAAATGAGTTTAACTATCTCATACTTGATGAGGCTCAGCATATAAAAAATGCCAATACTCAGAATGCAAAAATGGTTAAAAGTTTAAAATCGTTAAAAAGACTTGCTTTAAGCGGTACGCCTATAGAAAACAGTATAAGCGAGATGTGGTCAATGTTTGATTTTCTTATGCCTGGATTTTTGGGCAAGCATAAGGATTTTGTTGAAGATTATGAAGCTCCTATACTTGCAGGGTTGGACAGTTCAAGCGAGGCTTTGGATAATTTAAAGACTAGAATAGCACCTTTCATATTAAGAAGATTAAAAACTGATGTACTTACAGATTTGCCTCCTAAACATACCGTTGTAAGCTACTGCGATTTAACTAAAGATCAAAAAGAACTTTATATGTCTATACTTGAAGCGGCAAGAATAGAAATATTTGAAACGGTAAAAAGAAAAGGTTTTGCTCAGTCTCATATAGAAATATTTTCAGCATTAACAAGATTAAGACAGGTTTGCTGCCACCCAAGATTAATGCATGAAGATTTACGAGGCGAGAGTCATACAAGCGGTAAGTTTAATATGTTTATAGAGATGATTAAAGAAGCTATTTCAGGCGGACATAGTGTATTGGTATTCAGCTCATTTACTAGAATGCTTAATCTCATGCGTATTGCTTTTAAGAAATTGGGAATAGATTATTTTTATTTGGACGGCTCTACAAAGGACAGAATGGATTTAGTTCATAGATTTAATGCAGGAGAAGCACCTATATTCTTACTTAGCCTTAAAGCAGCAGGAACAGGACTCACCTTAACACAGGCTGATACTGTGATGCATTATGATTTATGGTGGAATCCAGCAGTAGAAGATCAAGCAACAGACAGAGCATACAGAATAGGACAGAAACGCGTTGTAACTAATTATAAGCTCATCACAAGAGGCACCATAGAAGAGAAGATATTAGAACTTCAGAATAAAAAGCGTTTATTGATTGATACTGTAGTGGGCGATTCTATGGGCGACATAAATAAATTAAGCTGGGACGAAGTAAAGAATCTGATAAATTAATAATAATTTTGAATTTTTTATATATCATAGTATAATATTGTTAAGAACTACATATTATATTTAATAGAGGCATATTTATGAAAAATCTACCGCTTCCTCAATGTTTAGAATACTTTAAATTAGATTTTTTTATTAAAAATTTTGCAGGGCTTTGCCCTACGAAGTACACAGCGTGCCGCACCCCACTTCTTTTGTTGACACAAAGAAGCAAAAAGACTGCAATAGTATGAAAAGGAGGCATAATGAACCACTCACTCCCTACAGGTTGGACTTTAAAACGTCTAGGCGATATAACAGAAAGAATTACAAGAAAAAATACAATTAACAATGATAATGTATTAACAATTTCAGCAGAATATGGATTTATAAAGCAAGACAAATTTTTTAGTAAAATTGTAGCTAGTAAAGATTTATCAAAATATATTTTATTGTACAAAGGAGATTTTTGCTATAATAAAAGTTATTGTCGTGGTTATCCATATGGAGTTTTTAGGAAATTAAAAAATTATGATGTTGGGGTTGCTACATCATTGTATATTTATTTTAAAATAACTGAGGGTAATAGTAATTTTTTTGAATATTTATTTGATGTAGGTATTTTAAATAGACAATTAAGTATTATTTCTCAAGAGGGAGTCAGAAATCATGGACTATTAAATGTTCCTATAGAAGATTTTTTCAATATGATAATTCCATTCCCGCCCCTAGACGAACAAAAGCGTATAGCCGAAGTTTTGTCATTATGCGATGATGTTATAGAGAACCTTACTAAACTAATAGAGAAGAAAGAGCTTTATAAGAAAGGCGTAATGCAAAGAGTGTTAAGCGGTGAAGTTCGATTCAAGGGTTTTAAAGATGAATGGAAAATAAAAAAATTATCTGAAATTAGTAAAAGTATAAAAACAGGAAAATTAGATGCTAATGCTATGGAAGAAAACGGACAATATAGGTTTTATACTTGTGCTAGAGAATATTATAGAATAAATGAGTATGCTTTTGATGGAGAGGCTTTATTAATATCCGGCAATGGTGCTTAAGAAAGAATTATAAAGATTTGGAAAATAGTATAAAAGAAAATATTTCTAATACAGTTTATGCTTCAGTTAATGAAAATAATTCCAAATACGATGAATTAATAAATCAATTAGGAGTAAAAACAGAAGATAATAAAAAAGAAATAGACAGCCTAAACACTAGATTTGAGGAAGTCAGAGAAGAACAAACTAAATTCTTAAAAGAAGAGAAAGAGAATTTAAATAATCTCAAAGAAGAATTATCAAATAGTGTAGATGAAAAGATAGATGAAAAAATAGAAAAAAATAATACTACTTATAACAGCATAGCGTTAGAACATAATCTTAAGACTTTTAAAGAATTGTATGGCTTAAAAAAAGTACAGAAAGATTTAGAAGATTCTATCTTAGTAAATAATTCCAAATATGATGAATTAATAAATCAATTAGGAGTAAAAACAGAAGATAATAAAAAAGAAATAGATATTTTAACTAATAAGCTAGAAGAAAGCAGAGATGAACAAACTAAATTCCTAGAAGAAGAAAAAGAAAATTTAAATAATCTCAAAGAAGAATTGTCAAATAGTGTAGATGAAAAGATAGATGAAAGAATAGAGAAAAATAATTCTAATTACAATAGTATAATGCTGGAGCAGAATCTCAAGAATTTTAAAGAGATATCAGATTTAAGAAAAAATTATAAAGATTTGGAAAATAGTATAAAAGAAAATATTTCTAATACAGTTTATGCTTCAGTTAATGAAAATAATTCCAAATACGATGAATTAATATATCAATTAGGAGTAAAAACAGAAGATAATTAGCAGTTATACCCAATACAGCAGCAACTGATACTTTATAAGGATTTTTTTCATATATATCTGATTGTTTACCATTTTTTAATATAAATCTAGCATCACCAATATTCTCAGCTGTATATGTGTAGTTACCATTAACTACTCCGCCTTTTAAAGCAGTATCAAATGCAACTTTCAAATAAGGATTAACTGTTACATTTCCTATTTGAGTATTTAAGAAGTAGAATCTTGTTTGGAAGCCGAAAATTTCTGTAGTCTCACTATTATCAGAATTTTTATCTTTAAATGTAGAATTTCTATAATAGAAATATAATCTTACAGCATTGAAAGCATCTATGCCTGTATAGTATCTTAACTGTATATTATTGAAAGCTACGCCTGTATATGTTACTTTATTATTACCAGAATCATAATCTTTTACAGCTACTTGTATAGGTATAGCTATTCTTAAATTGTTATTTAAAGCATTAAACATAAGTACAGGAGTATGTACGCCTATCTGTCCGTTTAACAAAGTATAGTTATAACCAACACCTATACCAAAAGCATCAGAAGTGTAGCCTATACCAGCAGAAATAGTTGAATCTAATTTAACATCTCCGGTATTACCGCTAAGTATATTATATAATAGATTTTGATGTTATAGAATCCTCAATACTAAATGATGCGAAAGATTTTGAAATTATAAAAATAGCTTATGACCCTTGGAAAGCTATTGAAATAGTAACACACTTAGAAAGTGAGGGCTTCAAAATGGAACAGGTTAGGCAATCTTTTGCAGTCGGCGGTTTATCTGAAGGAACTTCTTTATTTGAAAAAACTATAGATGAAAGAAAACTACTTCATGGTAATAATGCAGTTCTTAATTGGATGATAAGCTGCTGTAAAGTAAAAACGGATGGGAGGGATAATTATTTGCCTGTAAAACCTGACAGAAGAAGATCATATAAAAGAATAGATGGTGTTGTAGCCTCAATTATGGCTCTTCATAGAGTGATTAAAAATCATTTTGAAGATACTAAAAGTATTTATGAAACTGAAGGCGTTTTTATATTATAATAATATCACTAATTTTATCAGTACCCCCTAATAAAAAAATTATCGCCATGCACAAAAGACTCCCCACTCGTTGCACCGAGTAAAAGCCTGCAGAGATTTTATCCCCCCCCCCCGCCAAGCAAATATAAATCAGTTATAATTCAGATAAGAAAAAAATTAAAATAAACTATTATTTTTTGTAGAAAAAGTATTGACAAAATCATCAAGTGTGGTATAATATAATTAATCCTAAAGAAATGAAGGAGGTAATTATGGAAGTCTTAACTTTCATAGCTACAATTATTGATATCCTGACACTTATCGTAATTGTGGTTAAGCTAATAAAAATTAAAAAATAATTTTTATTAGTTACGAAAGGGAGCTAAGTTAGCCGACTTGGCTCCTGACTTCCATAGTTAATATTATATACATTATGAAGGAGTTGTCAAGATGTTAACAACTGTAAATGCAATATTATCTGTAGTATCATTATCACTTAATATAGTAGTATTAGTTCTTTTATTAAAAAGAGGTCATAATAATGGATAATAAAAAAAATAGCTGGGGTGGTGCTAGAGCAAATACAGGCGGAGCTCGTGAAGGTTCAGGCAGAAAAAGAATAACAGAAGATAGGCTTGACATTAAATTATATATGCGTGTTAGTGAAAAAGAACAGCTCCTAATAAAAGAAAAAGCAGAACAGAATAATGTCAGTGTATCTCAGTACATTAGAGATGCTGTATTAAAAGAATTAAATATATAATTTATTAATTATAGGTGTTGCGATAATAAAGGTTATCGAAATAGTTATCTATTCATTCACATTAAATTAAAATTTGTTATTTTTTCTTAATTATACTAAAATAAATAATTATAAATTAATTTTAAGGATTTATCTTATGATAGAATTAAATGAACTCCAAATAATAGATACAGATAATTACAATATACCAAATAATGTAAATATATCAAATATTATATTCAAAAATAAGGTTACATTTATTGGAAAATATGAAAATATATCATTTAAAAATTTAATATTTGAATATGATGTAGAATTTTCAGCTACATTTATAGGAAATATAATTTTTAAAAATATAGATTTTAAAAAGAATGTAACATTTAAACGTGCTTATTTTCAAACAAATAAAAATAATCAAATTAATCAAGCATGTTTTAGTAATGTTTATATATATGGAAATGCTGATTTTAAAGATTTTTCTCACCAAATGGAATTTAAAAAACTTAATATTACTGGTATTAAGTTTAAAAATAAACCAATTAATTTAAAAAAAACAATTAAACTACTTGGAGATTCCTATAATGAACAAGTAGATGAAATAAATAATAGGAATTATCCTAATTTTTAGATATTAACTTGTTATATATTTCATTATCTGATAGACTATATCTACATTAACAGCATTACCTAATGCTTTAAATGCTTTCGAATAATCTTCTGGTAAAATAAAATTATTTGGGAAAGATTGTAATGCTAATGCTTCTTCTGTAGTTATGTATCTAAAATTATTTCCATCACTAGAGACTATAGGTATCTGTGTTAAATTAATAGATACTAAAGATGGAAATCTATCTTTTTTACTAACTCTAATACCTGATGGTCTAAATTGTATTATATAGTCATGCAGATTTCTGGAATCATTATTTTTTATGTTCCATTCTAATTTCTGATGACTTAAACTTAATTTACTTAATTCATTTATATATTTAGAGAATACATTATTATTTTTTAAACAATAATCTCTACTATTTTTTATAAATCTTATTTTCCAATTTGGAAATTTTTCAGAATTAGTTCTAGCATATTTAGGTAGTAAATTTATTTGTTCATTTTTTGTTAAATCTTTTAAACTAGCACCATATATTCCATTATAATTGTTTAGTTCTGAACTTGAATAATTTATGGTAGCTTTATCCATAAATGGATATGTAGCCATATATTCTGTACTCCATAATGGACTATAAATATTTTCATCTTTTGGTAATTCATTAATAATATTTTGCCATAACTTTAATATAGATAATTTGCTTTCTTCAACGTACTTTATATTATGATATTTAATTTTATAAAAATTCTTCTTTACTTTTTTGTATTGTAATTTATTGATATCTTTTATTATGGAATTAGTTATTTTTTGACCAATTATAAATATTCTAGGTCTATGTTGTGGTATACCCAATTGATCTGGAGATACTATAATATATTGTATATTGTATAAACTTTCTACTTTGTTAGTAAAATCTTTTTTTAATTTAGATTTACCAAATCTTTCTACATTTTCTAATATAAAAAAAGATGGTTTATGATTTAATATTATTTTTTCAACATAATTTAACAATAACCCTCTTGCATCTTCTGTTTCTTTTCTTTCACCAGCTTTAGAAAAAGGTTGACATGGAAATCCCGAACATAGAATATCATGTTCAGGTATATCTTTTAAACTAATATTTGATATATCTCCATAAGGAATAATACCAAAATTTTTATTATATGTATCTTGTAAAATAGTATCTATTTCAGAAGCAAAAACGCATTCATATCCTAATTTATTTAATGCTAAATGAAATCCACCTATACCTGCAAATAAATCTATAAATTTCATTTAATCCACTCATATTTTTGAATAATATCATAAGTTTCTTTATATTGTTCTTTTAATTTAGTTTCATCTATAAATTGAAGTAAACAAATTCTATCAAATATTTCTCCTGCATCTCCTAAGGTACTTCCACCCAATTCATGCCTTTCTCTTGTAAGATATATATTAGGTATAGAAATCATTTTTGAATGAGTATACAAATCACCCATATATCCTTTCCAATGATCTATATTAATATCTTTATCTTTTTTTTGATAGTTCTTTCCAGCAGCACACTGAACTAATATTATATGGCCTCTCAAAGCATTTTTATGTGTTTTTCTATATGCTATTAAATCTACACCAGCATCTTGAGCATTTTTATTGAGTCTATCTATACTATGAAAGCATATTCCTAGTTCATAGCATATTTTTTCAAGTTCATTTCTTACATTTTCTATTCTTTTTATGTTATAGTCTGGTCTGCTTTTTTTTAATGCTATTTCTGTTATATGTTCAAAATATTTTCCAAAATCATCTGAAATTATATTTTTTTCCTTATCTATACCAGCACCATTTTTTGCAAGATATAAACAAAATAAATATGATTTATTCGGTATATTCTTTACATTATATTCCAATATATCATCTTTAAAATTAAATGGTAATTTATAATCGAAAACTTGTATTAAATTATATAATTCTTCTTTTAGTTGAGTCTTTTTTAATTCAATATCGGATAAGAATACATTTTCTTCGTCTTCTTCATTAAAACTATTTAAATCTTCATTAGCCTCAAATTCACTAGTACTGTAAATATCTAAATCTATAATCAAATCATCAATAGTTTTAAATAAATTATTTTTACTTCTATATATTAACAATTCTAATTCTAATATTTTTTCATCATTTAAAATATCAAATTTTGGCATTTTTTTATCCAGATTTAATTAGTAGATACTATATTTTTTATATTATCACAATATCTATTTATTTCTTCTATTGTTTTAGAACTTAAATTATTTTTCTTCTCTTTATAAATATACATTAATTGAGTTATTTTATTATAAGTTTCTTCAAATCTAACTACTAGATTAGAATCAACAGCTATTCTATTATAAGCTTCTACTAATAGATTAGGTAATTCAGAATTGGCATCTGTTCTACTCTTTAAATAATCTGTTGCTTCATTATCACTGAGTACGGCTGATAATGATACAGGATTAGTTTTTCCACCTGTTATTTGTCTTGAATCTACAATAATTCTATTATCAGATAACCATAGACATAAATAGAGCATATTATCATATTCTTTACTACCTTTTCCATATTTTCTTACATTATAATCTATAGTATCCCATTTATCATTAATATTTAAAAAATTCCTTATATTGCTTTGTCCTAATGCTAAATTTAAAAGAGAGAATTTATTTTCAAATAAATTTTCTAAATCATTTCTTCGATTTTCCTCTGATTCTATTAAATATTCTAACCAAAAATATGAATATATTAATGCTCCTATTGTATTAGTTTTACTACCTATAATTTTAGTAACATTTTTTATATTATTTTCTTTTTTATATAAACGAATTGCAAACTCTGCTTTTTCCTTAGCATCCCATTTCTTAATACCGCTTATATGTCTAACAGCTAATGCATTTTCTATATCTTCTTTTTTATCAAATATATAACATGGTAACTCTTTAATTTCTTGATTTTTATATGGAGACAATTTATCTGCAAAAAAAGAATCATTTTTATATTTTTTATCAGTTAATAACATAACAGCAGATAATCTACGGTTACCTTCAACTACAATATATTTATCATTTTCATCATCTTTTTTTACTACCATTAATGGTTCTGCTGGAATAAAACCATTTTGATCTATTGATATTATTAAATCCTCTAAAGAAAAACTTTTCCACATTCCTTTTAAAATATCATAATCATCTTTATTCCTATCTTTTTTTGCTATTCTTGGATTTTCTTTATCTAATTCAAGTTTATCTATAGAAATAAATTTATATAGTTCTTCTTGTCTATCTTTTTCCATAAAAATTATACCCAATATTATTATTTTTGTATTATATTAAAGAATTGCATTTTTGTCAAAAAATATATTTTTATTATCGGTTTCTTATATAAACTATTGACAAAATATAAAATATTAATTATACTATAGATTATAACTAATATTTTAGGAATATAATAATGATAAACATCATTTTTTTGCAATTATTAAAATTAACTTTAAAACAATTATTATTATCTTATGAAAAGATAATAATAGAAAAAGATAGAGAGAATTTTAATATAAAAATAAATGATACAGACAATATATCTTTTAAATTATCTTCTGAATATATTAAAGATATTAATAACGAAAGGGATATAAAAAAAGAAGATATATTAAAAATGAGAAGTGAAGGAATGACTCAAGTTTCTATAGCTTCTATAACAGGTTTATCACAATCTTATATTTCTAAAGTTTTACAAGAAAAAAATAAAGGAGAAAAATAAATGAACAATAAAGATATTGCAGATGCATTTGACAGAGGTTATATTTATCCTAAAAATATTGGAGAACCTATAGGAATTGCAAGAATGAAAGAATGTCAAGATATACATAATATGGAAAAATTAAAAGAAAAGGCATTCAATACCTTAAATGATTCAAGTTATGATAATGCTACATTAACATTAACAAAAAAATCCTTAGAACTAACTATTAATGATAATAATAATACCCATACATATAAAGAAAAAATATTTGGTAATAGTGTTATTGAAAAAACATGTATAGATTCAAATAATAATGTTACTAAAACTGAACTAATAACAAAAGTTAAAGAACTATATAGAGATGATTATACTCAAGATCAAATAGGTAAATATATTAATATTTCACAATCTCATGTTTCTAATATTATAAATGGAAATTAATAAATAAAGTGTTGCGATAACAGTAATTATCGCAACACTGTATCTAATTGATATAATCTAAAATAAGTTTTTTAATATACTTACGTACGCTCATATTGTTTTCTTTAGCTAATCTTTTTAATAACTTATATTCTTTATAATTAAATCTGCAAACTACTAATCTTTTTTTCATTATTCTGCCTCCAAACTTTTTAAGTATATTCCTGTTATAGCTATACTGCTATGATTTAATGCCTGCCTAATGAGTTCTATATCTTTAGTTTGTTTGTATAAAGTAACAGCAAAATAATGCCTTATATCATGTATAGAGTAGGCAGCTTTTATTTTGCCTTGTTTATATAAACGCTTTGAACTCCTATAAAAAATGTTTCTTATCACTTCAGAACTTTTATTTTTGAAAGGACAATTAAAAGAAATATTATTCTGTTTTAATAATTTAATAACTTTATCTGTAACTTTCCAGCTTATTTCCTTGCCTTTTGAATATGAATAATATTTGTTATTTCTTATTTCTAGTTTAGGTAAAGCACCAACACGTACTCCGCATTCCATTATAAAAATGATGGCCACTTTTATAAGAGGATCTGCTATATCTTTAATTATTAATTCAATTTCTTTTTTAGTAGGTACTTCCAAACGTTTTTTATTTTTCACAGGCGGACAAGTTTTTGTACCTCGAAAAGGATTTTTCATAAACGGATATCTTCTCTCTAAAAAAGAAAAGAAAGAGGAACATGAAGAAACTAATGCACGTATACTTAAATTAGAAAGTTCACTTGAATTGACTTCCGTTATAAAATCATCAGCTTCTCTTGCTTTAATAAATAAAATATTCTTATTATTCATACTACAGTATTTCTCTAGTTTATTAAGTCCGTTTCTATATTGTCTTTTTGTGTGATTGCTTTTTGTTTTTGAACATTGCTTAAAAAAGTTTTCTTTTTCTGTTTCATAATCTATCTGTTTAATAAGCTGCTCTTCTTTCATATAGTCAAGTATATTTAAGTAGTTAGCTTGCTTAATGAGAAGTTCCGCTTGTTTTTCTGTTATTATATTATTATTGTTTTGTGCTATTAATTTATTATTGCTTTTAGAAGCCATGTTTATACCTTTTTATTAAATTAAAGACAAAAGCCTTCATTTAATAAAAAGAATATAAACTTTTATAACTATGTATTATTAAAACGGTACCTCCTCATCATCTTCCTGACTATTATTTTCTACTGCATTATTCACATCTTTTTTATCAGCAAGCATCTGCATTGACTGCATAATTATTCTCACTTTAGATTTAGTAGTGTTTGTATTTTTATCCTGCCATCTTTCCTGCCTTAGTGTTCCGCATATCAAAACTTGCTTTCCTTTTATAAGATATTTACTTACTGTTTCTGCTAATTTTCCAAAAGCTACTATATCAAAATAATTTACTTCTGTAGTGTTTTTTGTACTTACATAATAATTGTTTGCTATAGAAAACTCAGCAATTTCCATTCCTCCTTGTGTATATTTTCGCTGCGGGTCAGCAGTTAGCCTTCCTATTAATGTTACAATGTTATGATCTGACATAACAACTCCTAATTTAATTTTATTACTATATCACAAAGTAAAGCAGCAATATTTGATAAAAAGAAACAAAGTAAATAAAATGCTTTACCTATAATATTTTTATTTGCTATACTAATAAATAAGAATATAAATCCTAGTATATGCCAAGATATAGATAAAAAATTATACATCATTTATATATCTCCACATTACTATAATAATTTTTATATGATAGTGCTAATTTTCTTGGAAGTTTTGAAACTCTCTTGAATAATAAGCATTGATATTTTTTACCGACTTTTATTAATATTTTTAATCTTGCTATGACATCTTTTTCCTTTTTATAACTTATCTTTTTATGCCAGTCATATCTAACACGCCTTTTTATTCGTTTATAAATAGCTTTATATTTATTAGCTTTATTCTTCAAGATCATAATAACTCCTATCAAATAAGTTCTGTATTTCTTCCTGAAACTCTTTATATATATCTTTTAAACATTTTCTTATTTTATTGTTCATATCAGATATATTTTCAACTTTAGTTCCTTTTTTTATTCTTATATATTCATGATGCATATATAAATCTATATGTTTTAATTGTTTGTAATCTCTATCAAAATGAATATTAAAGTCTAAGTCATGAAACGGAAGCATATTTTTTAATATACTTTTTACTTTTTCTCTTAAAATTATTATTTTTTTATTAAGCATTTTCAAACCTTATTCAATATATTTTCTACCGCCTGCATATAAAACTCTAAACTATGATGACACTCCAATCTTTCATTATTAATAGTTAGAAACAATTCATTTTTCTTTTTTAGTTTTTTATAACTAACATTAATATTTTTGTATTTATATTTTAATATTCCTAGAATATCATTCATTCTTCTGAACTCATCATTTACATCTTTATAATTAATAATCGCTTTAATCATATATTTTTATCTCTTTTATATGTTACTTATTAAGTCCTCTTCCTAAGATTTGCATCATTTTTAGATAATTTAAAACTTTATTTAAACAATTACTTGAATATAATTTTTTACTTCCTTTGCTATATAAAATAAATCTTTTTATTTTCTTTTTATATATTAAATTAAAATCTCTGCTTTTACCATTATGATAAAAGTTTTCTATTGTAAAACAAAATATTATAGATTTATCTTTTCCATTTTCCATAACTGCCATATCTTTTTGATAAGTAAAAAATAATCTAGTAAATATTCTTGATATTATTATTTTTTCTTTATTATTCTTCATTATCTTCTTCCTCACAAACAATCGTTATTGGAATACCCATATACTTCGATAAACCTTCTAAGCATGATATACAAAGTTTACCTTCTTTTTCTTTCTCTTTTTCTATACCATCTTTATCCTTATATTTAATATTTATTTGTCCTTCCAATATCTCATCATCATTTATATTTTTTTTACATATATCACAAATCATTTTTTATTTCCCTTATTCTTTTTTATATATTTATACAAAGTTTCTTTATTATCTTTCACTTTATATAATATATCCAAAACAACATCTTCAGGTTTTTTCTTAGTGTTTATAGCAGTTTGATATATAAGTGTTGCATATCCTATTAAAATATCTTCATAGCTACCTTTGGTTTTTATCAGAGTTTGATTTTCTTTTGTATTATCAAATATTATAATAGTGCCTTTCATTTATAAACCTCAATAATCAAAAAGCATTTTATTACCATCTGCATCTACTTTATCACCGTCTGCATCAAAATCCCAATTATTTATATTATCAGTATCTACACTTAATGGATCTTCATCTTCATCTATTTTATAATTAGACTGTTCTTCATCTTCTGAGAAAGATATTATCTCATTGTTTTCTTTTAATGTTTCTTCAAAAGATTTATTTTCTCTTTTATAAATTTCTTTTTGTATATCTTCTCTATAATTATCAAGCATTGTTACTTTCTCTAATTCTTTCAATTCTTCAAGAGTAAGTTCTGATAGTCTTCTGCCCTGTGTTATTTTATTTTCAAGTTCACGGCTATGATTAAACTTTTTGCCTTGTAAAATATGTTTTGCAGTTTCTGAATATCCACATATAGAAGCTAATTCACTTTCCAATAAAGCTATTTCTTCTAATTCCTCATTAGAAAGCTGTGTAATATCTCTTCCATTTTTTATACTTTTTATTTTATTATTAAGTTCATGCTCTTTTATATTTTCTATTATTGTGTTTGATTTTTTTTCTTTTTTAGTATTGTTATTATTACTGCTTTTCTTTTTTGATTTAGTCATACTTAAATCAAAAATACCTCTTTTATTTAATTCGTTTTTTATATAATCTTTATGCCCTTGCTCTAATTCCTCACTATTATACAACTCAATTAATTTGTCATCACTAAATAAATTTAAATATACATCTTTACTAGGACCATCTATAGGACATCTTGAATAGTCTTTTACAGAAGATTTACTGTTGTCATTAATATTTTCTTTTATTTCATTATCACTATTTTTTGATATAAACCTCTGTATAGCATTCATAATAGTATTAGCTTCTGATTTATTATCAGACTTAAAAGTTATACCAAAAAGTCCGTTATCTTCTATAAAGTTTAACTCTCTCATTCTTTATTTCCTCTTTTATTTTCTAATTCTAGTTTTTTCATTATTGCTTTATCTATCATTATTAAAAATACATTTGAAGGTATATTTATTTTCTTTTTTACTTATAAAGTCTATAAACTCAGATAATAAATATATAATGTCTTCACCATTGACATTGTTTATATCAATTAATACTTTTCCTTCAGATGTATTTTTTTCTAAATGTATATATTCTATATTATCTGTTTCCATAATAGCCTCATCAATAATCTTTTTTTTTATTTCCAAAAGCTCCATCTTCTTTTGCTGTTTTTCTGCTATGACACCTTTTGCATAAAGCCTGCAGATTACTTTTGTCATAAAACAGAGGATCATCTTCACTTTCTATTCTTTTTATATGATCCACATGTTCAGCAAAATTATGACACTCAGCAAAGTTTTTGCAAAGCGGATTTTCTTTCAAAAAACTTTCTCTAAAAGCACGCCATTTTTTGCTTTGATATCTTTTATATGCTTTTTCATCTCTTCTCATTATTATTCTCTTCTTTTTCTTTTAAGTAAATACTAAAAAGAACTGCATAGCCTGCTATATCAAATACAGTATCAATAATACTTTCCTCTACCATTGGTTCTTCTTTTGATAGTATAAGAGTTTTTAATCTGTTTAATTTATCTTCTATTCTTACTAACCCAATCTGTTTTCCAAACTCATCTAATGTTTTATCATAACTGTTTCCATAATCTTTATTCTTCTTAATTAATAAGTTTTTAAGCTCTTCACATTCATTAATAATTAAATCTTCTTTATTCATTTTTTATCTCCTAATTTTTGAACATCTTATTTACAAGTTATCAACATTGTTAACAGCTTATGAACATAGCATTATTCATTTTCACTAATTCGCTCTCCTATATCCAATATCAAAGATTCTGAATCTTCATAGCAATATGGTGCTTTTCCATCAAAACATATTTTGAATAATCCGTCATCTATATCTATATAACATCCGCATAAATCACTATTAATTTCTAATCTGTTTCTTTTTATCACCATAGAGTTGTTTAAGTCTGGATATTCCTCTGCTATTCTATTTAATATCATTTCTAAAATAGCCAATTTAGTTTGAATGTAATGCCTACATAATTCATCTAAATACATTTTTTATATCCTTATTTATAATTTGTAAAATCAATAACTAAATCTGTTTTTATATTATTATTATTTTTATCTATGATTTTATCACGAAGTTCGGTATATCCTCTATCAATAGTATCTACGCAATCTGAAGATAAAATAAAGAATTTGTATTTTTTATCATCTTCAATAATTAAATTATATTTGTTTATTGATAATCCATTAATATCAGCTTTATATATGTGCATAGGTTTTTCAATAAAAAATAAACTATTATCAGTTATTATAGTTAGCATACATATTTTCCTCTTTTAATAAAATCTTATAAAAATAATCAAAATAATATTTTGACTATTTAAGCAGTTATTAATTCTTTATATTTCTGCATTTCTAGTTCTATAATATTTAAGTTCTTTAATCTGCTTGTAAGCCTGCCTTTGATTTCCTCAATATTATCTTTTCTTGTTTTAATATTTAGACTGTTCATTAAACCTATATAGCTTTTATTTGATGTTAGTATCACTGTTTTTTCTAATTCTCTGATTTTATCAAATAATTTATAATAGCCTTCAGCAGCATAATGGAAACCTACACTGTCAATGTCGTCTATCATAATAATATCTGCAAATTTTATATTATCTATTTTGGCATCTATACTTGATTTCAAATCTCTATCTTGTGCATTTTTATTAAACAAGTTTTTATGCATATCTTCAAAAATAGATGCCTTCATATACAATGCTTTAATATTATTAATAGCATATATCTGCCATAACATTTTAAGCATTGTAGTTTTACCTGTTCCGCTTTCTCCTTCAATATAAAGTGAGTTCATACTTCCTAACTCTAAATATTTTTTTATACTGCTTACTAACTTTTGATTATTAAACTTTTCTGCAAAAATATTTAATGTCATATCATTGTCTAATTTATTAAATACAGTATTATATCTTTTTATTATTATTTCTAAGTCCTCTATTTTTCTTTCTATCTTACTTTTTTCATCACTCACGCAATAGCAAACAATAGGAACTATACTTTTAGAACCTTTTACAAATCCAAACTCATCGCATTTTGTGCAGTGCGGGTCTTTGCCTTCTCTTGCCGTTTTTTTCAATTCTTCCAAATGTTTTTTATAGCTAAGAAGGCAATAACTGCTATCCGCAATTTGCAATTTTAGCATACGCTTCATTTATGTTTCCTCCTTTTTCCAATTCATTTAATAAAGCATTTAATTTATCAAGTCCTCGAGGTATTGAGTATTTTTTGTTTTCTTTATCTGTTTTATTTTCTTCAAAAAAATATTTTTTAGCATCATCTATTTTTTTATCTTCTGCTTTTTGTAGATTTCCTTTCAATGCTAATCCTACTAAGTTTTGAAATTTTATACTGTCTCTTTTATTTTCTGCTAATCTTAAAAAATATTCTTTAGCAATTATTAAAGCATCATCTATATTGTCCGTAGTTCTTTTTCTATAATGCTCTAATAAATACTCTTTATATTTTGTATTTTTTCTGAAATCTAATTTAAACCCTAAAACCTCTTCATGCACATTAAAATATTTATCCCAGAATTTTTTAAAATCATCAGCTTCTTTTTTCTCTTCTTCTGTTTTTTCTTTTTTTATTAATTTTCTAGGCTGTAAAGGTTCTGTGTTTACATCTTCATTAAACAAGCTAGGCTCATCGTATTTCTGTTCAACAGGTGCATCCATATTGCGTATTGCTCTGTCTTCTTCAACAAGCATCTCTATTGCTTTTTTTAATCCTGCAAAATTATATACCGTTCCTGTTCCGCAGAATCTATTGTCTTTATAAATATATCTAGTTGTAAAAGTTAAATAGCCTTTTGCATACAGACTCTGTCTCTGTCGTGAATAATGTGTTCCTGTAGGATTGATTTCTTTATCTCTTATTTCCTTTTCTTTTTTCCAGCTCAAACTCATTACAGCGATAATAAACTCAAACTCGCTTGCTGTTAGCCCAAGTCTTTTTCTGTAATAAATTAATGTATTCGGTATTGATGTAAAGCCTCTGTCAAGCATAGCATCGCCGTACGCTGCTATTAAGTATTCGCTTTTTACTTCCTGTCTTTCCGTAGTCATTATACTGCTCCGCATAAATATTTTTTTGATTTGTTTTTTACATCAAAGAATGATGTTAAAGATTTAAATAAATTTCTTTTGAAGTGATTTTGATGTCTGATTTTTTTAACTGAGAAGTAGTTAAAAGATATGCTCAGATTTATATTAAAAAAGCTGTAAAAAAACTTTTTATTTGCTGTTATTATTTTCGAGATTTTGAAAAATTGATTTTGCTTTAAATCTAGTATGCGATTAACACATACTAGATTTTTTAACATATTAGTGAGATTTTTTTTATGAACTTGTACCGCTTTCCATATTCTTTTGAAATTCGTTGAAATTATTATTTTTTTTATTATTGCTAATAAAAATTGTTCGCTAAAAATGTATAGCAAGTAAATTTGCTATACGCCACAATTTTTATATTTTGCTTTCTAATATTTAAAAATTATTATATTTATATATGCTAAAGTAATTTTATAAAATATTTCTAAGCAGATTATTATAGTATAATAACAAAAGAAGAATTAAGTAATTAATATTATAGAAATGTAAATAAAGTATTAATGATATTTTTTAATAAAAATTCTTTTCAATAAATAGACTTGTTTTAAAAATACTTGAAAAGATTATATACAAAAATTTTATAATTTATTAATTATAAAAATGCTTTATATGTTTATAAATTATTACTTTAGTATATAAATATGCAGTCTTTCACTCAATCATAAATAAGATTATTTTTTAAACAAGACCCATATATTAATTAAATATTATTTTGTTGGTTAATTAAAATTGGAAAAATTAGTATTTTACTTACTTTTCTTTTTTGAGCTATTTTAAATCCCACCCTTCATTCTTATTGATGTATTCTGCAATTTATATTTTCTATTTTTTTCTGTCTAATTAAAAATTTTTAGCTTCCCACCCAATTCTTTTTAATTTTAAATTTAATACACCGCACGTTTTATTTAATTTTATATATATTTTTTATTATGATTGATAATCTATATATGTATATAAAACATTCAGCGTGCGTGTATTAAAATTTAATAAATTTCATTAAGCTGTTAATATTTATCAATTCTATATTTTTTATTATATGCTTCTAATATTTATATATTAAATATACAAAAAAAATAATAATAGTGATAATTTTAATATATATTTTTTAATTTTTTTCATTATAGTAGTTGACAAAAAATATAATTAGTATATAATACGAAGCATTCCTTAACTAATTTGGAGTTGTAGCTCAGTTTGGTTAGAGCGCCTGCCTGTCACGCAGGAGGCCGCGGGTTCGAGCCCCGTCAACTCCGCATTTTATTTTAATATGGAGTGAATTACAATGCCTAATATAGCTTCTGCATCTAAAAGATTAAGACAGAATGAAGTTAGAAATCTCTATAACAGAAAAATTAAAAGTTTCTTAAATACTCAAAAAAAGAAAGTAATTAAAGCGGTAGATAGTAATGATAAAAATCTTGCTTCAGAAGAATTTAAAAAATATGCGAGTGCTTTAGATAAAGCTGCTAGAAAATCTGTTATTCATGTTAATAGAGCAGTTGCTAAAAAATCTTATATGATGAGAAAAATTAATGCTATGAATTGATTTTGTTTTTGATTAGAAATACAAAGACCTATACATATAAATGTGTAGGTCTTTTTTATTTCTTCATTTTATTTTTTTAATAACATGTTTTTTGTGAAAAAATATATATTTTTTATTTTTTAAAATAAATTTTTGTTATTATTATAATATCAGATTTAAGTTGTTTAATAGTATATAGTTTTTATAATACTTAATGGTAAATTAATCTATATTTTTTATTATAATATTATTGCTTCTAAATATGATTAAGCCTTAGAGAAAAGGAGGAACCATTGTGATTAATAACTTAAATTTTCTTAATAATAATTATGATGATTCTATTATATTTAATGATGAAGATTATAATTCCTTAATTCAAGAATATAATGATATTATTAAGAATAGCATATCAGAACAAGAAAATAGTGTTCTTTAAAAATATTATAAAAATACCGGTTATTTTATATAGCTGGTATTTTAATTTTTAAAATGTATTTGTTAGAATTATTTTGAAACAATTACAATTATAATATAAAAAATTCTAACATTATAATTATAAAATACGAAAATAAAGGTTATGAAATATCTAAAATTAATTTTGCTTGTATTTATATTTAATTTAAATATATATTCTCAAACTATAACAGAAAATTCTCTGCCTTTGAGAGCAAAAAATTTTTTAAATATTAATTTTCCGGGAAATAATATAGAATCAGTTTCATTATATCAAAATGGTGGAGGATATGAAGTTGATATAGATTTTGGATATAAAGTTATTTTTTATAATACAGGACTTTGGAAAAAAATATCTATAATCAATGATGAAACTAAAAATATTGGAATACCAAGAAGCTGCATACATAAATCTATGGTTAATGTTATAGATAATGAATATCCTCATTCTAAAATAACTGAGATAGAGCGTAAAGATAAAAATTTTATTATCAAATTAGATGATAAATATTTAATGGAAATAACAGGATACGGTATTATAATCAGTCAAGAAAACTTAGATAAAGAAGATACTGATTCATATAATTAGGAAATTATTTCTTTGGCTTTATTGAATGCTATTATAGATTTATCTCTATCACCCATAGCATTATAAGTGTTAGCAAGTAATATATAAACTTCTTTATTGCTATTATCTAATTTAATACATTCTTCCAAGGCATTTATAGCATTATCGTAAAGTCCGGCTGAATAATATGAAAGAGCCAAGTAATAATAAGAAGATGAATGGCTGTTATTCATTTCTATAGCTTTATTTAAATATGATATAGCATTTATGTAATCTTTAGTTTCATATAAAGAAATTCCAATATAATAGCATAGCAAATAATCTTTATTATCTATATTCAAAGCACTATTAAAAGAATATACAGCATTATCAAAATCATTAAGCATAAAGAAACATAGCCCCATATTAAAATATGCATAATAGTTATTTTTTTCTATCTCTATTACTTTTTTTAATATATCTATAGACTTTTTATATTCATATTTATCTTTATATGAAATGGCAAGCATATATAGGCTAGTATAATCATATTTATTAAGTTCTATAGCTCTTTCAAAAGATTCTATAGCCTCATCCGTTCTTTTTAGATTATATAGTGCTATTCCAAAAGTACGCCAATTAAGATATTCTTTTGGTGCTATCATAAAAGATCTATTTAAAACATTTACGGCATCTTCATGTCTTCCTACTTCTACATAGCATTTTCCAAGCCAATTAAGACTTATATAATCATTATTTTCTATTTCACAAGCTTTTTCAAGATGAGCTATAGCATTATAATAATTATTTATTTTAGTATATGATATTCCTATAAGACGCCATATAGAATAATCACTATCATTTATGACTAATGCCTCTTTAAAAAGTTCAATAGCTTCTTTATGATTGCCTAATTGAGTATAAAATACTCCGAAATCTATTCTAGCTTTATGATTATTTGGTTCTCTATTACATATTTCTTTATAATGAGATATCATATTATCTATTTTATTTTGAAGGCTGTAATCTGATGAATTGTCCATAATTGATTTGATTTCCTCAACAAATAATTATATATAATAGTATATCTTTAAGTTAATTTTTTTTCAACTTTTAATTTTAATATATATTCTGTAAAAATTAAAATGTCATTGTAATTTGACAAAATTTTATTATATTACTTAAATAAGCAATAAAAATTGACAAACCTATTATTTTTAAATATACTACATATAGGTATATAAAAAGGAGTTAAAAATGAAAAAAGTTATAATAATAGGAGGCGTTGCTGCTGGAATGAGTGCGGCTGCCAAGGCTAGAAGATTAGATAAAGAGGCTGTTATTACAGTTTATGAAAAAACGGATGTTGTATCTTGGGGGGCATGCGGTATGCCTTATTATGTAGGCGGTTTTTATGAAAGCCCTAATACTATGATAGCAAGAACTGCTGAGGCTACTATAAAGTCAGGGATAGACTTAAAAGTGAAGCATGAAGTTTTGAAAATAGATGCTAAAAATAAAAAAGTATTGGTTAAAGATATAATAAATAATAAAGAATTTGAAGATAATTATGATTCGCTGCTTATAGCTACAGGGGCAAAATCAATAATACCTAATATAGAAAATATCAATATAGGCAATGTATCTACTTTAAAAGAGTTTAGTGATTCTATTAACATGAGAGAAAAAATGAAAGACTCTAGTATAAAAAATGTTGTTATATTAGGTGCAGGATTTATAGCTATTGAGGCTGCTCATGCTTTGAAGCATATAGGAAAGAATGTTATTATCATACAGCGTTCAGACAGAGTATTTGGAAATAAATTTGACAAAGAATTTTCTGATATGGTGATAGAACATATAAAAGAAAATGTTGACTTGCATCTAAATGAAAAAGTTCAGGGTTTAGAAGCTGACAGTAACAATAATGTAAAAGCAGTTGTTACAGACAAGGGAAAATATGATGCTGATTATGTTGTTGTTGCTATAGGAGTTACACCTAATACTGTTTTAGCTAAGGATGCCGGTATAAAATTAATGGATAATGGTGCTATATTAGTTGATAGGGAAGGAAAAACAAATATTGATTCTATATATGCTGCTGGGGACTGTGCTAGTATATATGATAAAGTATTGAATGATCAGACTTATGCTGCTCTCGCTACAGGGGCAAATAAATTGGGAAGAATGGTTGCTAGTAATTTAGTAGGAGGACATGAAAAGTTTATAGGAAGTTTAACTAGTGCATGCATACTTGCTTTTGAACTTGAAGCTGCAAGAACAGGAATAACAGAGGAAGAAGCTAAAAAAAGGAATATTAACTATAAAACTGTTACGGTAAAAGATTTAGATCATACTCATTATTATCCTGATTATCAGGACTTACATATAAAACTTGTATATTTAGCTGACAGCAGAAAGATAATAGGCGGTCAGATATTAGGAAAAAGAGGTGCTGTATTGAGGGCGGATGTCATAGCTGCTTGTATATATGCTGGGCTTACTGTAGATGAATTAGGAATGCTTGACTTATGTTATGCTCCTCCTTTTGCAAGGACTTGGGATTCTTTGAATGTCGTTGGAAATGCAGCTAAATAAATGATTTTAATTTTAAACCATGCTGCATAATTATTAATGCAGTATGGTTTTTGGATTTATTTTCACTACCCGCCCTTTATATTTTTTGCTTTATTTTGTTATTTCTAAATTATTATTCTTTTTTATTTCAAAAGAAAATATAGAGTCCCACCCAAGTTTTTTTAATTGGAAAATCTATTTCAACTAACAGTTAATTAATGATTATTTATAGCTAAAATTCTATTATTAACTTATTTATATTAGTTCATCTTGTATACAATCAATTAAAAAAAATTCTATTTATAATGACTTATAATTTTTGCTTTTTATATGAATGTATTATTTATTATATAAATGAATATTTATATAATAAATTTATGAATATAAAATTGGTATTAAATAAACAATAAAGGGAGATGATGATAAAGTACATTTAGTTAATAGTGTTTTTTGAGAATAATAATTGAAAAAATGCTATTATTAATTTATAATATATTTATGAATAAAAAACATTTTTTTATTAAAAAAAATAGAAAACATAAAAAATTTTATAAGAAATTATCACATAAAAAACATACGATTAAAAAATTTAGATATGAATTAAAGAAAAAAAGAAAAAGTGGTTTTGCTACTGGAAGCATATATAAAAAAAGTATACATAAAAAAAAAGATAAATTAGAAATAAATATTCCTAAAATTTTATCATTCGATGAAAATTTATACGAAACATTAGTTTTTTTCAATAAAATAAGAGAAATATCAGATAATAAAAAAAGATTGTTTATAAATATGCAATATCTTACATATATAACTCCTGAAGCAGCATTGGTATTGGTATCTGAATTAGATAGACTTTGTACTTTACATAAAACTAAAATTGGAGTTTATGATTTTAACAAATGGAACAATGAAATAAAAAATATATTTAATGATATAGGTATGTATGATTTTCTAAATATCAAATTATCAAGAAAAGAAAAAAGATATATAATTCCTAGTAATAATAGTAATATAATATATTTGAAATTTAAATCCGGAACTAGCGGTAATGAAGCTCGTAAATTACAAATTGTAAATGAAATGGAAAGCTTAATTAACGAAAATAGTATAAGTGGAAAGAAAACTCTTAAAGTTGGCATAACAGAAGCTATATTAAATACGCATCATCATGCTTATCCTAATGATTTTATTGGTAATTCTATATATAAATTAAAAAAATGGTGGTTATTAGGCTATATAAATATAAATGATAATAATATAAAAATTATAATTTATGACCAAGGAAAAACAATACCTAAAACACTAGATTTAAAGAAATATTTTATTTTAAATAAAAATGATGCGGAAAAAATTCTTACTGCAGTAGAAACAAGTGAATCATCAACAAAATTAGAAAATAGAGGAAAAGGATTGAAATCCATTAAAAAATATGCTAAAAAATCGGATGATGGTGAACTTGTAATAATTAGCGGAAAAGGTTATTATAAGTATACAAAAAATAATGATACTATCGAATCAAAATTATTAGCGGATAATCTTCAAGGTACACTTATTTCTTGGAATGGCTGCATAAAATCTGAAATAGATATAGATGAAACATTATATGAGGAGGAATAATTAATGAAATTAGTAAAAAAATATATAGTTTTATATAAAGATTTTAGTCCTTCTCCTTTTGGTAGATATAGAACTGATAGTGATGTATCAGGAGAAGTTTTTAGAGAGGATTGCTTGATACCATCTTTAAATAAATATGATAAAATAACTATTAACCTTGATAAGTTGGATGGTATAGGACCATCTTTTTGGGATGAAGCATTTGCTGGTTTGATTATACATAAAAATTATACTTTAGATGAAATCAATAAAAAAATTCAGTTTGAATGTTCAGATGATAAATTTTTAATAAAATATATAAAAAGTTTTATGGAAAAAGCCAGCAACTTAGTAAAAAAATGAATGCAGAAGTAATAATATCTATAATTTCTTTGTCTATTTCAGTAATAACTTTGATTGGAACTATAATATATAATCATATTGTGACAAGTAAATTTCCAAGTAAAAGATTATCTCATCAATATTTAAATATAATATTGAAAGAATTTGATGAAATTGAAAAATATATATTTAAGATTGTATATGATATAAATATATTAAAAGATGATAATTTTTATTTTGAAACATTTATAAGTGCAAAAAATAAAAATATAAGAGAATTACTTACTTTATTTGATAAAGAAAATAGAAGAGAATTAAATCATGAAACTTTTTTTGATAATATGAATTCTTATGAAAATTTATCTATTAAAATAAAAATATATAATAATAACATCAAATATGATTTAAGAGAATTCATAAATAAATTATTATCTTGTAAAAGGTATATATATACTCTTATATACAAAGAAAAAATTAAATCATAATGAATTAATATCCTATTGCAAGTAATTCTATACTTAGAAATAGTACAACTTACAATAGGATATTAAGAATTAATTACTGATTTTTTATACGATGCTTACATACAGGGCATATTGGAGGATTTGCATTTTCAGGATCTATATAACCGCATATATCACATTGCCAATTTGGTATATCTATTTTAGTATCTCTAAGTAAACTTTGAAATTGCTTTTTATGTCCGTCTTCTATTCGAGCAACATTCATAAAAGCCATAGCTAGATCATCAAATCCCTCTTCTTGAGCTGTTTTAGCATAAGAAAGATACATATCTATAGATTCGTAATTTTCATTGATTATAGACTCTTTTAAATTTTCTTCAGTGCTAAGTATACCATGAAAGTTTTTAAACCATATCTTAGCATGTTCCTGTTCATTTCTGGCAAATTTTTCATATACAGCTGCTACATCCTCTCTCCCTTCTTCACGAGCTTTTTCAGCATAATACATATACCTGCATCTAGCCATAGCCTCACCTATAAAAGCATTTCTCAAATTAACTTCAGTTTTAGATCCTTTTAATTTCATAGGTCTCTCCTTTATTAGTAATATTTATTAATAAGTATTATATACTAATATAACAAAAAGTCTATATGTATAATATTGTTAAATATAACAAATAATACAAATAAGGATAATAAAAAAACAAGAGCTACAAAAAATAATTTAAGCCCTTGTTTTTTGATGATATAGTATTAATATGATATTATTTTTCTATTTCTCTGATTAGGTTTACCATTTCAATAGCAGCCATAGCAGAATCGAAACCTTTGTTTCCAGCTTTAGTACCAGCTCTTTCAATAGCCTGCTCAATATTTTCAGTAGTTAAAACTCCGAACATTACAGGCACATCAGAATTAAGTGAAACATTAGCAATGCCTTTAGATACTTCGGCACAAACATAATCATAATGAGTAGTAGAGCCTCTTATAACAGCACCAAGACATATAACAGCATCATATTTTTTGGATTTAGCCATTTTAGAAGCTATTAGAGGTATCTCAAAAGCACCAGGCACCCAAGCAACAGTAATATCATCGTCTTTGATATTATGACGAGATAAAGCGTCCAAAGCACCGCCCAAAAGTTTAGAAACAATAAATTCATTGAATCTAGCACATACTATACCAACTTTAATTGGTTTTTCACTAACGAGTTTTCCTTCAAAAGTTTTCATGATTGTATCCTTTTTTAAATTTGCTAGAAAATTGCTCGCTATCTAGGCTCTGGTAACTTCCTTCGTCAGTTATCAGAGGCTCGCAATTTATCTAGCATTATATTTTTAAATTTTTACTTACTTCATCAAAGCTGCTGCTTCGCTAAAGTGCATATTAAAAAATTATTTAATACATATAAAAAAACTTGTTCATTAAAACACTCACAAGTTTTCTACTTCCTCTATACTCAAACCTGTATTTTCACTTATTATTTTTATATCTATACCAACTTTTTTTAAATTTCTAGCTATAGATATTGCCTTATTTTTTTCACCTTCTTCAATACCTTGTTTAATACCCTCTTCAATTCCTAGTCTTCTCTCTTCTTCAAGCATTATCTGATTACCATATAAATATGCCTGTCTCTTATCATATTCATTCATCATTAGCCTATCTTTAATGAAATTATTATATCGTCTCTGTACTTCTTCCATCACAGTTTTTTCTTTTACTAATTCTGACATTATAACCTCCTCATTCTCTTTCATTGTAAAGAATTTTAGCCAGCAATTTAAATCTGGTTTTAATAAATTATTATTAAATTTCTTTAGCTCAATTATATGTATTTGTAAATGGTCTGTTAGTAATCTTTGATTAACCGTATCATAAATCATATAGCAGGAATGTATATTATTACTGTCATCTAAATTAAAATTAAGAAGATTAATACTTATTACTGGAGTTAGAGCATCGTATTTTTCACCTTGCTTTAAAAGTTTGCTGTAATTAGAAGCCCAATAATAAAGTATGCGTTCTGGAAATCTTGAATTGCCTTGAAGCTGAATCTCTATAATAACAACTGAACCATTTTGGGTTATACATTTAACATCTGCAATTGTTTCTTTATCTTCATAGTTCTCCTTATAGTTAAATGGCGTCAAAATTTCAACAGAACGAAAAGTCTTCATTCCAGAGTCAAGCATTGTTGAATTAATAAAATCAAGCAATATTGCCTCACTTCCTTTATCTGAGAAAAGATATCTCACAAAATAATCATTCAATGTATTAAAGTATTTTATGCTTCTGTAGTTATTATCCATCATACAAACATTATAATAAAATTAATATAAATTGTCAAAATTATTATTTATTATTGCTATGTTCGCCTTCGCCTTAAATAAGCTAGTGAGTTTACTCACTCACACGTCTGTGCCCTGTGGGGCTGGCTTCGGCTCACTTGGTATTGCTATGCTCTTTTAATAGCCTCCGTTTTCAATTTTTATCTGTGAATTATGCACAAAGCCATGAATTGCATCTTTTCCATCTTTAGCATTTGGAGGCATATAATATACTTCACACCAACCTTTATCATCTATTTCATAATAATAATAATAATAATAATAATTATCAATAGCTAATAAAAGACCGCCATTATTAATCATATCGTTTTTCAAAATCTTTCCTATTACTTTTCCATTTGCTTTATCTCTTATATTCACATAATCATCTTTAGAATTATATTCAAGTTTAGTATAATAAGAATTTCCAGCATGATAATAACTGCCTTCAGAATTATCTTTAGAAAAATATTCTATTTGTACATCATCAAGTAATTTAATATTTACAAGATCGCCATAAGCCTCTCTTCCTGCTTCACCTTCACAAAAAATAGAATAATTTCTTATTGTTACCTCCGCCCTTACAGCAGCAGCACCTAAAAATCTTTTATTTAAAGGTTCTGGTAATTTTACTTCAATATTTTCTAATAAAACACCGAAGTCTAATCTTTCAAATTCTTTATAATCCTCCATATTATCTGAATATATACTAAATAAAAAAGGCAAATCAATATTATTATCAGGATAAAATCTTAAAGCACTATAAATAATATCAACATCAGAATTATCAGTTCTTTCCAACACTCCTGTTAATGTAATTTCACCATCAAAATAAGCAGAATAATTGCCGCCATCAATTTTTTTTACTTTAAGTGTATTTTTTATTACTTTACCATTATCGCTTAAAAGTTCATTGAAGTATGCTGCATCAGGCGGAAATGCCCATAATAAATTAATGCTTAAAAGAAATAAAATAATTTTTTTCATTACAATAGCTCCTTGTTTATAAATAACAATTATTCGATTCTTACTACTGATTAAAATTATAATAATCAATAAATTTTATATTCTTTACAACTTTTTCCCGCCGCACACCGCAGGTGGGCTTCGCCAAAGTTGCTGCCGCAGGCACGCTTTCGCGAAAGTGCATATTAAAAACCTATTTATTAAATGTAAAAACTTGTTAGTCTAAAGCTAGTAATTTTTTATTTTGTTGTTATGTCGCATTGCCAACACGCTTCGCGAGGTGGACTTCGTCCGGCACAAAGAGTGTTGGTCGGCTCACTTGTTATTGTTATGCTCTTTAATAGCCTCCGTTTTCAAGTTTTATCTGTGAACCATGCACAAAGCCATGAATTGCATCTTTTCCGTCTTCAGCCTCTGGAGGAAGATAAAACACTTCATGCCATTTTTTTTCAAAATTTTCATAATTCATATAATCAATACCTTCTCCATTGATAGATAATAAAACTCCCCCATCATAAAGCATATCGTTTTTCAAAATCTTACCTATTATTTTTCCATTTGCTTTATCTCTTATATTCACATAATTGTCTTTAGAATTATATTGAAGTTCGTTGTAATGAACCTCCCCTACATTATAATTATATTTACTAAAATACTTTGTTTCTACATCACCTAAAGCCTTAAAACCTACAATATCACCGTAAGCCTCTCTTCCTGCATCACCTTCTCCATAAAAACGATAATTTCTAATTGTAACTTCAGCTCTTACAGCAGCAGCACCTAAAAATCTTTTATTTAAAGGTTCTGGTAATTTTACTTCAATATTTTCTAATAAAACACCGAATTCCAATCTGTCAAATTCAACGCCGCTAAAATCCCAAGAATCACCATATTTAGAAGCACCTTGATTTTTCAAATTCATTTCAGATGAAGCATATAAAAAAGGAAGATCTACATTATTATCAGGATAAAATCTCAAAGCAGTATAATTATCTCCCATATCTTCATTATCAGATCTTTCAAGAACTCCTGTTAATGTAATCTCTCCATCAAAATAAACTATACCATAATCGTTTACATCATAAGCTTGCATTGTATTTTTTGTCACTTTACCATTATCGCTTAAAAGTTCAGAAAAATACGCTTCACTAGGCGGAAATGCCCATAATAAATTAATGCTTAAAAGAAATAAAATAATTTTCTTCATAATAACTCCTGTTAATATATAAAAAATTACTCGCTAATAAGCTCTAGCAACTTCCTTTGTCAGTTGCTAGAGGCTCGTAATTTTTTATTCTGTTGTTATGTTCGCGACGAAGTCCACATTGCGAAGCAGGTGCAGCCGCCTTAAAGCAGTGAATAAGCATGTCTGTGCTCGGATCACTTGCTTGTTGTTATGCCACCCATAATGGTGTCTTACCTACATTTTTTATTATATATAAAAAACTTATTTTTTACTACACTCACAAGTTTTTTATTAGTTCTATATAATTTTTATTATCCTTATGTTTAAATTAAAACATAAATATTACAAATTTATAAAACATTTACTATTTTATTATTTTATAACCGTACATACTCGCTATATCATTAGCTGTTTTACCTTCTTTATTTTTTATATTCACATCAGGATTTAATTTTAATATCTCATCTACAAGAGGTTTATATTTAAAGGTTATAGCATACATTAATAAAGTGTTTCCTTTGTTATCCTGTGAATTGATATCTGCTCCATTATCTATTAATAGCTTTACAAATTTAATAACATTTTTAGTTGCTTCTTCTTGTTCTTCTTTTCTATTTCCTGTTATCAATTCAGTTATCTCAGTGTTAATTTTTCCAAACATATTATATGTCATATTTTTACCATAATCTATTGCATGAAAATATAATAATGTATAGAATAAAGCAGTTTTTCCTTCTTTGTCTTTTATATGAAGATTGGCATTTGCTGATAAACACATATTTACTATTTCAATATTATAATCCTTAACAGCAAACATTAATGTTGTTATTCCTTCATTATCCTGAGCATTAATATCTGCTCCGTTTTCAATTAAAAACTTTACAATATTTTGACTTTGGTATGCTAACGAATATTGTATTAAAGCAGTTCTTCCAGTTATATCTTTTTTATTAACATCAATACCGTTTTTTATTAGATAATACATAGTTTCTATTTTACTAGCATAAAATAAAGCAGTAGAACCGTTATTATCTACAGTATTAAAATCTGGATTATATTTTTCAAATAGTTTCAGCATTTCAAGTTCATCTAAAGCAGCCGCCCAGAAAAATGCATTTCTTCCGCTATTATCTTTTATTTTAGTAACATCAGCATTATGCTCTAATAAAATTTTAACAGCCTCTATTTTTCTTCCTCTTATAGCATTCATTAAAGGAGTATATCCTTCTTCTTCATCTTGAACATTGATATTAACTTTATCAATTAATTCTTTAATTCTATAAACTTGCCCATAACGGCATGCATTCAGAAAAATGTTTTCATCTTGAGAGATACCATAAGAATTATTCACCATAAAAACTAATCCTATAATCATTAACAAAATATATTTTTTTAACATTTTAACTTACTCGCTTATTATTACTAATAAAAATTGTTATTAGCTAAATGATAAATTAATTTTAAGATTTAAATTATTTTATATTGATGATATTTGCTGAATTTGGTATTAATAAAATAATACAACTTTTCAAAAAAATAATATAAACCTCTTTTATAAGATAAACTATTAAAACAAAAAAGTCAATATAGATATATATGGTATATGATTTTATCAAATATATTTATGCAATTAAAAAAGGCGATAGTATTAAAAATACTATCGCCTTTATATTTAAAGAAATTAAAACTTATTAATTTTCTTCTTTTTCATTTGACCAATTTTCTCTAGGCTCTTCTTTATCCTGAGGCGGCTCTTTACCTGTTTGTAAATATTCAATAGCAGCCTTTAACTGTTTATCATAACGAAGATCATATATCTCTTTATAATTATCTAAATTTCTTTCATTATATATTAAACGCTCAAGCAAATAATCACTAGGCATTATATTTTGTTTTCTAAGCTCTTCTTTGAAAGCAGGCAAAGCATCAGCATCAGAACTTTCATTAGGATATTTTTTAGCATAAGCAGAAATCTGTCCGCCTTTTCTAAGCTCTGTTAAAGCTGTTATATCTGTACTTGAAAGTTTAGGTTCTACTACAACAAAGTCAGGAGTTAAGCCTTTACCATGAAGTCTTCTTCCATTTGGAGTATAATAATGTGCTACAGTAAATTTGAAAGAAGTATTATCTCTAGCATCTAATGGGAGTACATACTGAACACTAAATTTTCCGAATGTAGTTTCACCCAAAAGTTTAGCTCTTCCGCTGTCTTGCAAAGCACCGGAAAGTATTTCAGAAGCAGAAGCACTGTACTGATTTACTAAAACTAATGTATCGCCTTCAAGCCATTCATCGCCTTTCTTAGAAGCATAATAATCCTGATTTTCATTTCTGCTTCTTCCTCTTGTATAAACTATTTTTCCTTCAGTTAGGAACTCTTCTACTATATTTATTGCAGTATCAAGTCTTCCGCCCGGATTATTTCTTAAATCAAGTATAAGTTTTTTCATACCTTGTTTTTTAAGATCTATCAAAGCATTTTCTAAATCTTTTGCTGTATCATCACCGAAAGTAGTTATTCTTATATAACCTATAGAATCATCAACCATTTTATATTTAACGCTTTTTATTTCTATGATTGCTCTTGTAAGAGGATATTTAATAGGTTCAGCAACACCATCTCTCACTATTGTAAGAGTAACTTTAGTACCCTCTTTACCGCGCATTATATTTGCCGCATTATCAACTGACATATCTTTAGTGCTTTTACCGTCTATCTCTGTTATGATATCGCCTGATAATATACCAGCTTTCTCACCGGGACCGTCTTCTATAGGAGAAACTACCATTAAGCCTTTATCAGCATTCTTTGAAATAGAAAGCCCTACTCCGCCGTATTTTCCTGACATTTCTGTATTTAATGCTGTATTTAATTCCTCATCAAGAAGAAATGTAAATGGGTCATCAGTTGCTTCAAGCATTCCTTTTATCGCACCATACATAAGTTTTTTTGTTGTTACATTATTAGTATCAACGAAATTCTGCTGTAATGTGGCAAATACTTTTTGGAACAATCTGCTGTAATAATAAAAATCATTATCAGACTGAGCATTTCCCTGCTGTGCTATTGCAAGCGAAGGACTTTTAAAATTGAAAAAAGAAATTGCTACTACAAAAATTAAAAGAAATATCCATAAAAGTCTTTCTTTGTTTTTCATCATGTCTAAAATCCTTACATTAAAAATATATTATAAAAATATATATATATTCAAAAATTTTACTATTTATATAAATAAATTATAACATAAATAGTAAAAAATTTATATACATAACTTAAAAATATTATGATAACTTTATATTATTTGCTTTACTTTTAAAATGATTTCTATATAATTACTATATAATTTTTAATTAAACGGACATATTTATGAAATATACTAAAAAATTTATATTAATTTTTGCAATATCATTAGTATTACTATCATGCAGCAATATGCCTACAGGAACAAGGGAAGCCCTTAAACTTAAAGAAAGAGCAGGAAGATATCTTGTTAATGGTAATTTTGATAAAGACATAGAATTAAATTTTATAATATTTGAAACAGGAAACATAAATTTCATAGGAAGTAAAGCAGATAAGGCAAATAATCTAGGAACTTATGTACTTGGAAATCCGGAGAGTACAAATAAAACTTTTTCTTTCGATATAAAAGAAACCATAAACGGAGTTGCTCCAAATACTTATTTTATAGATTTTTTATATAGTCAAATTGAATATTCAACAAATAAAGTTTTATTTAGAAAAAGCTCAGATAGTACAAATATAAAAGTTGGAGAGAGAATAGGAGTATATTATAATCAAAATAAAGATCATAAAATAACCGTATCAGAAAACAAAATTGAATGGAGCTATTTTACTGATGCCTATATAGATATAAGCGATATATATTCTGAAGAAAATACATTTACAAAAACACAGATATTTACTAATGAAAATAATGAGGAGCATAGCTTTTCATTGAATATAGTTTTTACAGATAATGCCTGCAAACTTACATTTAATATAACAGATCCTAATTACTCTCAATATAATAAGAGCGAAGAAGAATATAGAATATCTTGGGAATAAAAATTTTTATAAGGTTATAAATTAATGATTAAAGTATCCGTAATTTTGCCAATATATAATATAGAAAAATATTTGCCTAAATGTTTAGAGAGCATTGTAAATCAAACTTTAAAAGATATAGAAATAATATGTATTAATGACTGCTCTCCTGATAATTCAGAAAATATAATAAAAGAATATATAAAAAAAGATAACAGAATAAAACTTATAAACAATGAAAAAAATATTGGTGTAGGACTTTCAAGAAATATAGGTGTTGATTTAAGTAATGGAGAATATATTTCTTTTATCGACTCTGATGACTTTATAAATAATAATTATTTGGAGAGTTTATATAGTACCGCAAAGAAATATGATGCCGACATAGTTTTTACAAACAATATGTATACAGTTAATGACAACAGCGGATATATAAAACCTTATTATCATAATAGAATGCATATATGGAAAAAAAAGTTTAAAAATACTTGGAAAGAAGGAAAAAGCAGCTTTGATGTAAGCACAACAGAAAAAGAAAATACTCCTGAATATCCATTGGTATCAAGTGTGAATAAAATATTTAAAAAATATTTCATTACTAATAATAATTTAAAATTTCAAAATTATATTGTAGCTGAAGACAGTGAATTCTTTTACAAATATTTAGTATATAATCCGAATATGTATTACAATAATAATGCAGAGTATTATTATGTTCAAAGAAAATCATCAGCCGTTCATTCTATAGAAAAAGATGAAAAAATGGCATCAGATGCTTTATCTGTATTCAGCAATATATTTAACTTTTATAAAGAAAAAAAATTTAATCTATTAAAAGAATCCAATTTTTATAATTTCTATTCATTTTTATTTATATTTAATAATTATAAAGCTGAAAATAAAAGTGAATTCTACAAAAAATGCCATGAAACAATGAAAAAATTAGATGTTGAAATAGACCGAGATAAACATGCCTTTTATGCCTACAGTGTATATATAATGAAGACTTATGATGATTATAATATTTATTTAGAAAAGATTGAATCAATTAAGAAAAAAGTTTTTGATATAGCTTGGTGGATACCTTCAATCACATTAAGAGAAAAATATAAAAAAATAAACCTTGATAAACTTGCAAATAAAAATTGGAAATAGAAAAAATCAAATACTTGAAAAAATATTCAGTTATACTATACTAATAAAAGTTAAATATTTGTAAAAGGTATATAAAAATAATGAAAAAAGAATATAAATATAGATTAACTGAAGACGATTTTATAGATTTTCAGCTTCATTATTTAAAATCAAATTCAAATATTACATCATCAATAAAAAAAACTATTATTATACTCATAGCACTTTATATTATTGTATTTGCATCTATGGCAATATACTTTAGAAATAATGCATTTTTAATAGTGATAATAGCTTTACTAGTATCTGCTTTTTCTATACTTCAAATATTTACATATAAAAAGCGTCTTGAAAAAAAGATAGTGAAAAAAGTGAAAGAGTATGCAAGAAGCGGTAAATTGGATAAGGTTTTCGGAGATAAAGAATTAACTATATATGATGATAAAGTAATTTTTAAAGAGGACAGAGGAACAAGTCAATTTAATAAAGATGAAATAAAAAAAATAGATTCTGCAAACAAATGCATATTTCTCTATACAGATGAAATGTCTGCGATAATAATACCTAAAAATATATTAAGCTCTGAAGATATAGATTTTATTTTATCTTATAAAAAATAAATAAGAAATAAAATTTTAAATTATACTTGAAAAACTATTTATATTTATTATACTGTTTTTATTATGGTTATTTTGAAAATGAAATTAAAAGGCGATAAGATATATATCAAAGTATCAGGCGGAGATGTATTTACTATACCAAAAAACGGACTCTATGAACTTGATTTATATGAGGGAATGGAGCTTGAATATGATGAAATACCGCATATAAGGTTCAGGGCTTTTGAATCTGCCGCAAGAAAATCTGCTGTATCAATACTTAAACGCGGATTTATAAGCGAGGGTATGCTTAGAGAAAAACTTACAAAAAAAGGACATAAAAAAAGATTTATTAAACATGCTGTAAACTACTGCAAAGAATATGATCTTATAGATGATAAAAGATTCGTAAAAATAGCAATTAATAGCCTAAAACTTAAAGGAAAAAGCAAAAGGCATATAATAGATTATTTAAAGAAAAATAAAGTAAAGCCAAGTTTAATAGAAAAAGCACAAAACTCTATAAGCGATAGAATAGATGATAAAGCCTTAAAAGATGCTATAAGAAAATATTATAAACTGTATGAAAATAAAGAAAGAAAAGAAGATTATATTATAAAGACATTAATGCGTAAAGGTTTTAAATACGATAGAATAAAAACTTTGTTAAAAAAGTATATAGACAAAAAAAAGAATTATGAAGATTAATTATTGTTTGGCTGCCTCTCTAGCATAAGGAGAATGCCCTGTTGTAGTTTTATCTATCTGCTCGGCTGCTTTTCCGCCTATACCTGTATATCTAGGTACATATTTTGAAGAATTAGCTGTCATATCATCTTCATATACTTGATATAGAATAATATTTTTATTTGCATCAATAAATCCTATAGGATCATATTCATAGAATTTATACCCTAAATGATAATGTTCTATAGCCTTAAATTCAGTAGGAAGAAGCTGTCCCAATATATCAGAATACTTTGTAATTTTAGCATAAGCAAATATATATTTACTGTATGTATCTATAGCTATCAAATAATTATCTAACTTAACGCCTGCTATGCCTACTAATCTTATAAAGAAAAACCGTTTTATTCTTTCAGAAGAATTATAAACTCCGCTAGAACTTACTAACGGATTTTTACCGTAACGATATACTGTCATAGGAGATATTTTTATTAGATTTGTAATTATAGGAGTTGCTGTAGTGTTGCCATCATCGCTAGCATCAAAAGTATATTCATCATAATAGCTTGAAGAATCTTTTTTCCATTCTCTTCCGTCATTAGGCAAAAAGAAAGAATATACAGGAACAGTTGTAACCTTAAAACTTATTTTCATAAAATAGTTATATAATTCATTTCCGTTAAATTTATAATCTATTCTATTCCAATCCTCTTTGCTGTTAAAAGGATCCGATGCATCATTGGCATCATATAAAGGCATATCTATATCCGGATAATTTTGTTTTTTATTAGAATTATAATAATATCTTTCTCTCGAATTAAATGGATTCGTACATGAACATAAAAAACTTATAATTATTGCCAGATATAGTATGTTCTTCATATTTTAAATAAAATTAACTAGCTTGATATTGTAAATCAGCATTCATTGTTGGATTAAAGGCATTTCCAGTCGACATATCAATATCAACTGTAGCTCCTTGTGTTTTATCTGTTCCTGATTTAAATGTTACTTTTATTTTTGCACTTTGAGATATTACTTGACTGTTAACATTCATCTTAACAGTTGCAGTAAATGGACCGAAAACTGTTTCTTTTGAATTAGGGTCAAATTTTATAGGATTGGCTGGATCTAAACTATCATTTCCATTAACCATCAATGATGTTATAGTTCCTGTATTATCAAGTGTCATAACAAGATTCATTCCCATAGAAGAAATAGTTCCGTTGTAAGTACCTGCTCTCTCTGAAAGAGATATATTATTATTATTATTATTGCTTGGGTTGTTTGGGTTATCTTTAGCACATGACAATATGATAAATGATGATAAAACAAAACTTAATATAATGGCTGTTTTTTTCATTTTTAAACTCCGAAATATAATTTTTATATAAGAGATATTAAAATAAATTTATAAAAATTCAATATAAAAAATATACATTTTTCTAAAAATGTCTTCAATTTATTTTTATAAAATCAAAATATGTATAAAATGTATTATAATGTAATATGTAAACTAAAAAATATTATTTAAAACTATACATTATAGAAATATGATATTGTGATAATTTCAATAATAAACTACAATTTTTCAAAAATGTAGGGAGAAAAATTATGATTAAAAAAATATCCATTTTGATTTTAGCTATTATTATTATATCTTGTGCAAATAAGAATCCCAATAACCCTAATAATAATACCGATAACGGAGAAAATGGCGGAGGAGGAACTACCCCAGAGATTCCAACAACATCTATAAATTTTGATGAAATGTTTTTAAAATTTGAAACAGACAATAAAACAGTTCCTCATTTTACATTCTTTAAAGATGACGGAACAGCTGCTACAGGTCCTAGACAATGGACAGCTAACCATGATGGTACTAATACTTGCTATATTTACAATGCCCCAGATGGAGAAAGTGGAAATCAAATGCCAGGAGATACTCCTAGTAGTCCATTACCTATAACAGGTTTGCAAGTATATGTATACAGAGGAATTAATCCATTTAAAACTGCTGTTGAAAATGAAATAGAAAAACAATTCTACTTCTACAGATATACAGGAACAGTATTATTACCTCCAGAATTGGATAATTTTTTGATAGCTGTTGATACAAAAACAGGCTTAATATTCCCTTATGCTGTACCTGAAAAATGGAGAAGTGTTTTTGGTATTTCTTGGGCACCTGACGGCTGGATATCTGCTGAGTTAGGAGAAACAGGAAAACCTCAAACTACAGATCAAAAAGTTACATTTGAAGCTCATAAATTCTGGCAGTATGACCCTATAGGGAAAGTTAATGATGACGGTACTGTTACTTTAGAGCAGTTCTATATTGATGCTCAAGGAAATAGTGATTACAAGCCTAGATATACAGGTACTTCACCTTACAAAGACATACAATAATTATTTGTTCTTATAAATAAAAAGAGATGCTGTTTATTTTACGGCATCTTTTTTTATTTATTAAAAAATAATATTAAATATTGAATTATAAAATTAATATAATATAATACAAAAAATATTATTTTAGGATTTATCATTATGATTGAAAACAATATCAGTGAAATTGCAAAAAAAATAGAAAAAGAATCAAAAAAACTAGACAAAAAAATAAAAGATATTGAAAAAATAAAATCATCTATAACTAAAGACTTAAAGAAAAATGTTAAAGAATTAAAAACAAATCAGTTAAAAAAACTTCAGGAAGAAAAGAAAAATATTACAGAGAAAGTTAAGGAAATGAAATATAATCTGTTAAGTGCTAAAAAGGCAAATGCTTCCAAAGATGAAAATAAAAAAAATACAAAAATAGAAGATAATTCAAATAAAAAGCCTATAGATAAAACAGCAAAAAAAATTATGAATATGATGGCTTTATACAATAAAAATGCAAATAAAAAACTCATTGAAATTTTACAAACAGTTAAAGATGAAGACTTAAAAAAAGAAAACAATGCATATTTTAAATCCATACATGGAACATTTATGCATATTATTCAATGCGATATGTATTTCTTTAAAGAATACAGAAAATATTCAAGCAAGAAGAAAATAGAAAATGAAAATATATTAAATTATCTAAATGAAGATTTTACTTTCAATATAAGTATAAATGAAGATTTAAAAAGTTTAATAGATATAAGAACAAAATTAGATGATGTTATAATAGCTATTATTAATAGTATAGAAGATTTTAATATATCAGAAAAAGTAATAGTTCCAAATGCGGTAATAAAAAAACCTAGATATCATTTGATAATGCATGAATTAAATCATGACACTCATCATAGAGGTGAGATTTCTGTAATGCTCGATCAAATGGGATATAAAAATGATTATTCAAATTTAATTACTATAGTTTAAAATTAAAACATATATGCAAATAAATATCTGCATATATGTTTTTTTATAAAAACTATTTTAAAAGACCTAATATATACAAAACAAGATTATTGAAATCAAGATTTACATGCTTAGCCATTGCAGGTATATCAGAAGTATTAGTCATGCCTCCTTGAGTATTTACCTCCATAAGATAAACTTCATTGTCCTCCCCTACTATAGCATCTATTCTTGAAAGCCCGCTGCAGCCTAAAACTGTATAAGCCTTTTTGCATGTTTCCATCACTTTATTTTCCATTTCTTTTGATAATTTCGCAGGCATTTCCATCTCTGTTTTTCCGGGCGTGTATTTTGCCTCATAATCATAGATTTCATTTTTAGAATTTATTCCTAGTATAGGAAAAACATAAATATTATCATCGTCTTGTCTTACTAAGCCTACTGTGATTTCTTTTCCTTTTATATAAGGCTCTAAAAAATAATTTTTTGTTTCTTTTATACCGCTTACTATACTTTCAAACTCTGATTTTGTTTTTATCAAATGAACACCTACGCTTGAGCCGTCTGATATAGGTTTTAATATTATAGGAAAATTAAAAGTGAGTAAACTTCCTTTCACACTTTTATCATTAATCTCTTTAACATCTTTAAGAAGCATAAAATCTGCAGTAGATACATTTGAAGACTTCCATATTCTTTTTGTATAAACCTTATTCATACAAACGGCACTAACTAAAATATTCTCGCCTGTATATTTAATATTAAGACTTTCCAAAAGCCCCTGAATAGTTCCGTCCTCTCCTGATGTGCCATGCAGAATATTGTAGCAGTATTCAATATTATTTTCTTTTAAAGTATTTACCAATTCATAAGAATCCTTTACATCTATTAAAATACAATTATCTTTTATTTCATCAAAGCTAGTTAATGCCTTATAAACATTCTGTCCGCTTCTAAGTGAAACTTCCCGCTCGGAACTTAATCCGCCATACAAAACTGCTATTTTTTTATTTTTAAACCTATTTAAAATATTTTGTTTTAATTCGCTGTTTAATATCATTTTATATACCTATTTATATTTTAATTGTATTATTTTAATAAATAATCTTAATCTTATTATATCGTATAATTTTATATTTATATAATTAAATTTTTTAATACATTATTGCTTTAATATGAAAATAGTTATAAATTACCATTTACTTTATTACAAATAAGGTTTATTATTAAAATATTATGAATGCTGATTTGAATAATAATATAAAAAATTCTGTTTCTAAAATAAGTGCTGTTATATGCATAATATGTGCTAGTTCAGCAATAGCTGTTTTAGTGCTTTTAATAATTAATTCTAAAACTGCCAGGGAAATAACTTCATTTTCTCTATACTCTAGCTTTTTAACAATATTTTATATAATAAATTCAATATACCATTTTTTCCCTTTTAACAATAAAGCTAAAAAAGTTTTTTATATACTATCTCATGCATTTTTTATTATGATGATTTGGGGCATATATATTCCGCCCTGCCTAATATCATTAGAAAATGGATGGGGCTGGAGCTTTTTTGGAATTATTACAGGACTTTGTATATTAGGTATTACATTAAGAAGTATATTCGGGTACAGATGGCGCGGGGCTACTGAAACAATTTATTATTTTTTATTAAATTGGGTTTGGCTCATAGCAATATCAAAAATATCTGCAGCTGTAGGCGAATACGGTGCCATATTATATTTAACAGGTTTTCTTCTGCTAAACATATCAATGGTGTTCTACAGACTTGCTATGTATGAATCTAACAAAAGATATACTCTATTCTTACCTTTGTTTTATTCGCTGTTAATAATATCCAATATATGTCATGCAGTTTTTATGTTTAGATATGTTGCTAACATTTTCTAATTTTTTTATATATAAAAAATAAATATTGAGGAGGCTGATATAATATGATTAAAGAAAGACTAAGCGAATATATTCAAAATAGTATAAAAGAAAATTGGGATATAAATGCATTAGCTGATTATGGAACTAATAATATATTAAAATATTCTGATATAGCCAAAAATATATTAAAAATACATACAGGTTTTAAAAAGCTCGATATACATAAAGGAGAAAAAATAGCTCTATGCGGTGCGAATTCTGTTAATTGGGCTTTAACATACATTTCAATAGTAACTTACGGAGCAATCGTAGTTCCTATACTTGTGGACTTTTCAAAAGAAGATATAGCATCCATTATCAAAGATTCCGGAGCTAAATTCTTATTTGCAGATTCAAATATATTAAAAGGAATTGACACTGATACTTTATCAATTCTTACTAAAGCTTTTCATTTAAATAATTTTGACACTTTTACTATAGAAAAGGAAAATACAGAAAATAATAAAAAATCTGAAAATATATTCATCGATATAGAAATTGAAAATATAAATAAAGAAGATTTTAATCTTACTATATTTGAAAATGATACTTTAGCTACTATAATATATACTTCAGGAACTACAGGATTCAGTAAAGGAGTTATGCTCAATCATAATTCATTAGCTGCAAATATAAGATATGCTATTAATAATATGCCTATAAAGCCTCATGATCATATACTTTCTTTTCTTCCTCTTGCCCATGTATTCGGATGTTTATTTGACTTTTTATTTCCATTTTCAAGAGGGGCATGCATATATATGCTTAATGCTATACCTAGTCCTAATATTTTACTTAAAGCATTTGATGAAGTAAAACCTAATCTTATACTTATGGTTCCGCTTATCATAGAAAAAATTTATTTGAAAAAAATACTCCCTACCATAAGCAAACCTTTAATTGCTGGTTTATTAAAAATGCCTATTATATCATCTTTACTAAAATCAAAAATCAGAAATACACTTACACAATCTTTCGGAGGAAATTTTTACGAAGTTATAATAGGAGGAAGTGCTTTAAATAGTGATGTAGAAAAATTCCTTATGGATATAGGTTTTAAATTTACAGTAGGATATGGTATGACTGAATGCGGACCTTTAATCAGTTACGGACCTTGGAATAAGCATGTACCTAGAAGCTGCGGATGCATAATTGACACACTTGAAGTTAAAATTGATGCTGAAAAAGAAGGTGATGTAGGAGAAATCATGGTAAAAGGTGAAAATGTTATGCTTGGATATTACAAAAATTACAAAGCAACTGCTGATGTTCTTTCTAAAGACGGATGGCTTAGAACAGGTGATTTAGGAGTGCTTGGTGAGAATAACAGGATATTCATAAGAGGAAGAAGCAAGAATATGCTGCTTGGTGCAAGCGGTCAGAATATTTATCCTGAGGAAATTGAAAGTAAATTAAATGCTATGCCATATATATTAGAGTCTTTAGTTTTACAAAGAGAAAATAAACTTCATGCTCTATTATATTTGGATGCAGAAAGAATAAAAAATGAAAAATTGAGCGAAGAAGAAGTCAATAAACTTATAGAAAATAATAGAATAGAAGTTAATAAAATGCTTCCAGAGTTCGGAAGAATATCAGGATTTACAATACAAAAAGAAGAGTTTATAAAAAATCCTACTAAAAAGATAAAGAGATTCTTATACAAATAAAAGATATTTAAAATAAATAATATAAATAAAAAGGCTTGGATTATATATTCAAGTCTTTTATTTTGACTTATTTTAACCAAAGAGTTTTATAAATTTTAGGCTTTCAAACCGCACGCAGAAAAAAGTTTTAAACTTATGAGCATTAAAAATTATAAGTTAAATAATAAATAAAATTCTATTGACCGTGCGTTGAGTAAAGTTGCTAAGCTAATAAAAACTTGGGCGGGGGCTGAAATTTCTAATTAAGCAATAAAATAATTTTAAATTATAATTTAAATTAAAACAGAAAATATTAAAGGGCGGGGTATGTAAATAAAATTTTAAACTTAAACAGCTTTTAAGGATTGCACACTTTGCATGCAGAATATCCCATTGATTTAGCTTTACTTAGTGATATAGCAGTTGTATTTGAATTTTTTGTTGTTCTGCAATATTCCCTATGATATTTCTTTCCTTTTTCTGTAATATAAACAGTTTTATCCTGAGAATATGATAAAGATGATATCAATAATAATAAAAATAAAAACTTAAAAATCTTCATAATTATTTATCCTTTATATAATAGTAGTATAAATATTATAAGACTATAAATTTTTATAAACCTTATATAAGATGTTCTTATATAAAAAAAATGATTTTTTAGTAACTTTTTGTTTCTTTACTTATACAACACAATGAATACAATATTTAGAAAAAATTAAAATGAATTTTAAAATTCTAATATCATTTTTTAATAAATATAATAATAAATATTTCCATTTTTATTTTTTATATGCTCTAATATAAAGCTAGTTTTATTATACATCTTCACGCAGTCAAATATTACAGTATTTCCTCTGTGGTCAATAATATCTTCTTCTTTGCATTTAGAGCATCCCACCGACATACTTTTTGGACAGAATGCAAAGTTCATAGCAGGTATAAAGCCTTCTTTGATGCTTATAGTATGTTTTAAAGTTTTACCTGCCTCAACAGCTGATATCACGGTATCAATACCTAACTTATATAAAAAGTTCACACTGTAATTATTAATGGCATTAAGTCCTATTCCAGACCATAATACAGCTTTATTTTTTAATGCTTCAATATGCCCCAAGTTATTGCATATTACAATCATGCCGTCTGTTTTTTCTGCTATGCTTTTTATAACCTCAATATCTTTATCGAATGTTACATGAGGAAGTATTATACCGTCTATTTTTTTATTTTCAAAAAGTGTTATTATTTTTTCATCATAAACACTTGGAAATAATATCTTTTTATCATAATGAATATCAGAATATAATTTTAATTTCTCTTCGCTGTTTACAATCAAAACTTTTATATCAGTATTAGGATAATTGATATCATTAAAAATATTTTTATTATAATGAATTTCTTTAGGCTTAATCAAGGTATTTTCCAATTTTTCTATTAATCCTCTCCTAGCTTCATTTAAAACTTTTACTGGGATAAAAGGATTTTTAAAATTCTCTTCTATAATAATATTTTCAAATTCAAATACAGTTGCCCCAGTCTTTGAAATAGAATTAAAAATATGTTCTTTAGTGGTTGATTTTGTTTTGGCTTCTTGAAGAATATAATCGCTTATATATTCTATATTATTTAATCTATCATCGTATTTGCTATGAACTTCCAATTTTATTTTGTCATTATTAAATCCTACTGTGCATTTCAAATCAAGAATATGTTTAAAACTATCATTTTCAATTATTTTGTTTGCCTCATCAATCTGCAGTTTATCTGTAGTCCTATAAACTTTATCGCCTACATTGACATTTTTTATAACAGCAGAAAAACTCAAATTTCCCTTAGCTCTTTTTACTCTCTCATTATCTTTATACAAATCAGAAATCTGCATTCCAACCGTTCCGCTCTCTCCAAATGAAAGCCCGTCATATACATTTAATTCTTTATCCGCATGTATATATATCTTATTTTTCTTGTATGCAGTAACTTTTCCTATATATTCACCGTCATGGCTTGGTTTATAATTTTCAAAAATGTCCTTTGAATTATAATAATAACCTTGAGAAAATCCGCCCCTATTAAAAATCTTCATCAAACTTTCTCTGTACTTTTCAATTGGTATATCCTTATTTTCCAAAGTCAAATCAATAGCATGCCTGTATATAGAAGTTGTAATTGCGGCATATTCGCTTCTTTTTGCACGTCCTTCAATTTTAAAAGATGTTATTCCGCTTTTAAGCAGATCAGGAATTATATCAATAGTCATCAAATCTTTTGTGCTTAAAGGATAATTAGTTTTACCTCCTGTGTATTCCATTCTGCAAGGCTGAGCACATGCACCTCTATTGGCACTTCTTCCGCCATGCAGATATGAATAAGCACATTGACCTGAAAAACTCACGCATAAAGCTCCATGCACAAAAGTTTCAAGCTCTATATCAGTATTATCTCTAATATATTTTATATTATCCAAACTCATTTCACGGGCTAAAACTACTCTGTCAAGTCCAATACTTTTTAAAAGTTTTACACTCTCTAAATTATTACAAGACATCTGCGTACTAGCATGCATTGCAATATTTAAATTATTTCTTACTATATCAATAATACCCAAGTCCTGCACTATAATAGCATCAGCCCCCATATTATAAACACTTTTTATAAGAGGAAGCACTTTATCAATTTCATCATTATAAACTAAAGTGTTAACCGTTATATAAACATTAACATCTCTTAATTTAGCAAATCTGATATTCTCTTCAAGTGCCTTTTCATCAAAGTTTTCTGCCGCACCAACTCTAGCATTAAAACTTTTAGTGCCAAAATACACAGCATCAGCCCCAGCATTAACAGCCGCCTTCAAAGCTCTTTCATCTCCAACAGGTGCGAGAAGTTCTATTTTTTTGTTTTGAGTTTTTATATTCAAGTTATTTTCCATTATTTTTTAGTTTATTATTTTATGATTTAAACTATAGCATATAAGTGTATGAATTCAAGTACTGAATATATTTTTGATGATTATATTTATATAGTTTTAATACTATCTATTTAGTATTTCCAGCCTTTATCTTTACAGAATTTTATTGCTACTTCATTTCCTTGTATAGCCATACCAATAATTTTGTCTTGTATTATTTTTCTTAATTGTTCATTAGATAAATTGTAGGCTGTATCTAAATCATTATAGTCATCATTAAAAGATTTTTTATATTCATCTAAATCTTTATCAGTTATTTTGGATAATAATAATGATTTAGCAATATATCTATTAAAATAAGCTTCCGAATAATTAGGATTTAATTCTATTGCCTTATTAAAATCTTCAATAACATTATTTAATATACCAATTTGCAATTTTAATAACCCCCTGTTGCTATAAGCTTCTGCATAATATGAGTTTAATTTTATTGCTTTATCAAAATCATTCAAAGCATCATTTCCTTTATTTAAATTTTTCATTAGCACACCCCTATTATTATATGCTTCTGCTAAATATGGATTTAATTCTATTGTCTTATCAAAATCTTTTAAAGCTCCTTCATAATCTTTTAAATGTTGTTTTAATAATCCCCTATTATTATATGCTTTTGAATTATTAGGATTTAATTCTATTGATTTATTAAAATCTTTCATTGCTTCTTCTAAGTAATCTATATTATTATAAATATAATATAAATTATTTTTAGTATTGCCTCTATTATTATAAGCTTCTGAATAATTAGGATTTAATTCTATTGATTTATTATAATCTTCTAAAGCACCTTTATAATCTTCCAATTTTTCTTTGCAAGTCCCTCGATTGTTATATGGTTTAGGATCTTTATTATTTAAACTTAAAGAATAATTAAAATAATTTAAAGATTTATCATATTCTTTTTTAGCATAATATACTAGACCTAAATTATTATATACTTCAGAATTATCTGGATTTAATTCTATTGATTTATTAAGATAATAAATAGCTTCATCATACATTTTTAACTCATATTTAGCTGTACCTATATTATAAAAAGCCCCCGCATAATTATTAATATGATTTTTATCTTTTATATTATCAACATTTCCATATAATTTTATTATTTCTAAATTATATTTTATAAGAGAGTTGTAATCTTTATTTTTACCACAATCATCAGCTAAATTAAATAATTGTGATATTCTTATATATCTATTATTTTCATCAATTATTTTTTGTGTTTCTATTCTACTTTCTTCTTTTATATTTTTTATAGACTCTTTTGACTCTCTTTCTACCATTTTTAATTGAGTTTTTGATTGTTCCAAAATATTATTATTTATAAAATAACCTGCAAAACTAAATACAACCATTATCACTGATAAAAAGGCAAACCAGAATGTAAGAACATCATTTGAGTTTTTCATTGTTTCTGAAAGCGAAGCCTTTAATAAATCTAAACCTATTTCAAAAGATTTTTTTAATTCATCAAAACCATCTCCCTCACTACTTATCATATTCATAATATTATTATTGTTTATTGATATTCTATCTCTTGTACTTGTGCATAATGAAGATGTTCTATTATTAGATACTATGCTTTCATTGGTTTGATTATTTGTTGATATATATAAATTATTAAATATATTTGATATACTTTGTTCATATGACTTAAGTGCATTATCAAATCTTTTTTCTACATTATTTGTATGAGTAAAATAAATACTGCTGAATGATAATAAAGATATAAGAAACAAAATTATAAAAAATAAATTATAGTATTTGTGTAAAAACTTTAACAACTCTTTTAATTTATCTCTATTAGATTTTTTATATAAAATAAACATTATGATAAATATTATTAAAAAAGATAAATAATACATAACCAAATTTAAATTATTAATTATAATACTGTTCACATTATTAATATTCATATACAAATCCTATAAAAATATTATAAACAATATTTTTATTTTTATCTATTAAATTAGATACAAATATTTACATTAAAAACATAAAAAACTATATATAGTTCATAATAAATTATTTTTTACTTCTAATTTTTACCATTATATTAACTTTTGATTTTTTCTTAATGAGGATTATTAAATCTTCCGCTATTTATTAAACTCGATATTATATGACTTTTAGATTTATCTTTTGCATCTAATATTTCATTAACATCATTAATAAAATCTTGAAACTGTCTGTTATAGCAAAGTTTATGCATAGTGTCTATATCTAAATAATTTCTTTTTTTGGCAGAAAATAATATCTCAGAATCTTCTGGGTTATTATAGTCTAATTTAATTACACCTACTCCGAAAGACTGGTTTAATCTTTTTATTTCTTCCATCAATTCATCGTAATTATTTTCATCTATTTCCATAGCAACAAGCCAAGCTTCATTAGCCCATCCGGAATTTGATAATGCCTGAAAATAATATTCTGTTAAACTTCCAAGTGTAAGTTTTAATTTTAATTCATAAGCATAAAGCTCTGTGGTAGGTAAATTTATATGATTGAACAATTCTAAAACTGATTTATTAATATAATCTTTAAATGTAACAGCCACTATATCAGGAGTACCCCATTTCATTTTTCCTTTCAAGTTAACATCTGTGGCATTTGCATTTATTGTTTTAGAATATATTTTCATTGAATACAAATACTTTGTAAGCGGTATATGCAAATCTTCTTCTAATATTTTTTTATTTGTAATTGTATTTTCAATTATATCTTCTGCATCTTCTTCTTCGCTTAAATTATTAATTTCATTTATCAAATTCTGATTAGAATTATTTATTTTACTCTTTAATAAGAATTTCCCCTTACCAATTTTAATAAATATAGTAGTATCAGGATTGAATTTTATATCTGTATATATTTTAGCACCCAAACTTGAAATTGGGGTTTTACTCATTTTTCCGTTTAATGTTTCAGCTATAATTTTATCATAACCTAATTCGCAAGCCTTAGCCCATATTTCATCAACTTTCATGGGAACATCGCTTTGCTCCAAAACTTTTTTAGCTGCATCATAATATGTCATAATTTAACTCCTAAAACTTCATCATAGCATTATAACATATTTATACAAAAATTAAACTAATTATAATATACACTACTACATCATTTATATTTGATATATACAAAATTAAATGATATAATATTATAATTAACTTAAAAATATTGGACTTCTATGAATCATTTAATTACAGGACCCATGTTCGCAGGAAAATCAAAATATTTAATTAAAACTTTAGATTATCTTTTAATGGAAAATAAAGATATTAAAATATTATTCATATATCCGGCAATATCTTTTAGAGGCTATTTCTGCCGCGATAAAGATGTTTCCTTAGATAAGAGAATAGATATAATCACTGAAGAAGAAATCGAAAATAATATCGGAAAAGATGTAGAAAATATTTATAATTATATTTCAAGATATGATATTGTAGGAATAGATGAATTTTGCTTTTTAAATGATACTTCCATTTTTATAAAACTAATAAAAGCATGCACTCAAAGAAATTCTGCAACTAACTTTTGTATAGCTTCTCTTGACATGGACTATAAAAGAAATTATTGGGAAAGTGTGTCGGCATTAATAGAAGAAGATTTAATTGACATACATACAAAAGTTTTTGGTAAATGCGACTGCGGAAGAAAAGGAATATACTCAAAAAGAATAGTTAAAGATGTTGACAGAGTTGTAATAGGAGATGATATATATAAATGCGTATGCAGGTATTGCTATGAAGGCGAAGATGAGGTTAAGTTTGATTTATAAAGATATTTAATTTTTTACTCATACTACGCACGCAGAATAAATTTATAAAATATATTTTCATTATTATTTCTAGTTTACACTATATAATAAATTTTTTTAACCGTGCGTTATTATTCATTATCAATTAAAAAAACTCTTGGGTGGGCAGCTATAATTTATGATTGAAATATTAAATATAATAAAATTTTAAATGCATATTAAAGTTATAAATCTAAAGGGTGGGTTTTCTAAACGATTTTTGTTTTAAAAAATTAATTACATACCCCGCCCTTTTTCCTTTTTAAATTAATAAGTAATAAAAATACTAATATTCTTTTTTATTAAATGAGAAATGTTAACACCCGCCCAAGTGTATATTAATTTATTGAATTATATGAAATAAGCAATACTTTAATATCAAATGAATAATATTAAAGTATTGCTTTTTATATTTAATTATATTTTTATTTAATTAACTTTTCTTAAAACTTGATATTTTATCATAGAACTTAGGAGCAAGAATAGCAAGTACACACATTACTATAAAACCTGTTAATAGAGCAGCTATAGGATTTAAAGTTATTCCTCCAACTACTACACCAATAAATGCAGATATTGCCACCAAACCTGCATAAGGAATCTGTGTTGCCACATGTTCAAGTAAAGGACAGTTACTTCCGGTAGAAGAAAGTATTGTAGTATCGGATATAGGCGAACAGTGATCTCCAAATACAGCACCAGAAACAACAGAACCTACATTTATAAGAAGAACATTAAGAAGAGCATTGTCAGTATATCCGTTAGCAGCAGCAAGCCCATTTGCAATAGGTATTACTATAGGAATAAGTATTGCAAAAGTACCCCAGCTTGTACCGGTAGAAAATGCTATAACACATCCTAGTAAATATCCTATAGCAGGAAGTATCCAAAGAGGAAAACCGCCTCCTTTTACATCCTCAGATAAAAAAGCAGCAAGTCCAAGTCCGCCGTCTGCAGGAGATGATTTAATAACACTTCCTATAGACCAAGCTAAAGATAGAACTACTAATGCCGGAACCATTGATTTAACACCTTCCATAATAGAGTTGCCGGCAGAACGAATACTTAATAATCTTCTGGCTATATAGTATATGTACATTATTATAAGAGAAATAACAGCTCCGTAAAATAAAGCCTTAGAAGCATCGGTATCCAAAAAAGCCTGATTCAATGATATGCTTGACATAGCCTGAGAGAAAGTTTCTATTCCATCACTTCCAACTAAGCCCATATATGTAGTAACAGGAAACATTACTATACATACTATTATAAGCACAAGTATAGCTATAACCATATCATACCATTTAGCTTTATTATTTGAAGAAGTTTCCATATTACCCGGACAAGCTCCGTATAATTCTTCATCAAAAAGTTTTCCATTTTGAGCATTATCTTCACTTCTCTTCATAGGTCCGAAATCTTTAAATACTAAAGAAATAAGAACTACAAAAGCTAAAGCAAGAAGCGGATAAACAGAATAAGGTATCATCTTTATGAAAAATACGAATTCACTTATATTTAAAGATTCAAACCCTTGAGAATCCCTTATATAACTCATAACTGTTACCACCCAAGTAGATATAGGTGCAAGTATGCATACAGGAGCAGCTGTGGAATCCAATATATAAGCAAGTTTTGCCCTTGAAATTTTATTCTGATCTGAAACCGGACGCATGACAGTACCAACTGATAAACTGTTAAAATAGTCATCTATAAATATAATAAGCCCGAAAAACCAAGTAAATATAAGTACACTTTTTTTGCTTTTTAAATATTTGCTAGCCCATAAACCAAAAGCCCTAGTAGCACCTGTCTTTGAAAGCATACTGACAAAAGCACCAAGCAAAGCACAAAATAAAAGTATTCTTATATTCCAAGCATCTCCGCTCATCTCTGCTACTTTATCAGTAAATATTGTAACGGCAGTAAATACATTGCCATGTGCTATTATTAAAGTTCCAGATAATATACCTAGCGTAAGTGAAATAATAACTTCTTTAGTTACCAAAGCAAGTATAATAGCTAAAAGAGGCGGTATAATACCCAACAGACCATAATGTTCCATAAGTTACTCCTAATTAATATATACACCTTATAATTTTGAATGATTTCTTAAATAATATTGTTAAAATATAAAAAAGCCCCCTTATTTAGGGAGCCTTAAATATTAAAAATTATTATACAAAGAATATAATAATTCAACACTCCCAAGAATAGAATGCTTTTTTAAACTTCTTATATAAGAAAAAATTATTCATAGAAAATACCCAAAATTATCCTTACTTTTTATAGTATATTAAAAATATCACTTTGTCAATAGTATTATTAATAAAGAATACATTAGTACCGTATATATTTATAATATAAATTACATACCCCGCCCTTTATATTTTTTCATTTTATTCACATCTGATAGTTTTATTTAAGTTTTAAATTCATATAATAAAAACATGCCCGCCCAAGTGATGATTAGTTTTAAAAACTATATTAACGCACGGTGTATGCATTTTTATTTATTGTATAAATTATAATTTAAAATATTTTTATATTTTAAAGTTTATTTACCGTGCGTATCATGAAATTGTATCTTTAATAAAATATTTATAATACAAAATTATTTTTTATCGTAATAATATATAAAGAAATAAATATTAATCCAAATAGTATAAATAAAACATAAAGAATACCTTCAGAAAAAGGAAGTTTTATATCTCTTGGTTTTTCATGGTTATACCATAATGTTAATTTATCTCCTACTTTTCTAAAAGGATAATAGCTTTTTAAAGTAGTGTATAATTTTCCGTATTTATCAGTATCATAACTTATTACCATTGTATTTTCATATCTTATTTTTCTATGTTTATATACCTTTTTAGTATTATATTGTTCTACTATGCATACTGTATGTATATAATTTTTTGTACCAATAAAAATGGAAAAAATACCTATTATTCCTACTATAAATAAAAATATTCCTACAATAAAAATTATTATTCTATATATTTTTTTATCCATAAGCATTACTTTAAATTAAGCCCGCTTATTTTTATAAAAAGAATAAAAGAAAAATTTTATAATTAACTTTCACTATCTTTTTTAAATATACCTTGAAGTATTAAAGCTAAAGCACCATCTCCTGTAACATTACATGCAGTACCGAAACTGTCCTGTAATGCAAATATTGCAAGTATCAAAGCAGTACCATCATCATTAAAACCTAAGACAGAAATTATTATTCCCAAAGAAGCAACAACAGTTCCTCCTGGTACACCCGGAGCACCAACAGCAAATATACCAAGCAATATAATAAATAGAATCATAGTACCAATTTCAGGTAAATGTCCGTATAATATTTTTGATATAGTCATGACAAAGAAAGTTTCTGTAAGTACAGAGCCGCATAAATGTATAGTTGCTCCCATAGGTATTGCAAAGTTCACAATATCTTTGTCTAAAGCATCAGATTTACTTGCACATTTCAAAGCTACAGGTAAAGTTGCCGCAGATGACATAGTACCAACTGCAGTAAAATATGCAGGTCCATAATGTTTAAATACTCTTGCCGGATTTTTCTTTGATACAATACCAGCTATAGAATATAAAAAAGTAAGCCATATAAAATGTCCTATTATTGCTATGATTATAATTATTAGGAATATAGGCACACTTTTAATTATAGTACCCTCATAGGATAAAGTAGCAAAAGTAGTTCCTATATAAAATGGTAATATTGGCACTACGACATTATTTACTAAAAACAATATTATATTATTAAGCTCATCTAATAGACTTTCAAAATATTTTGATTTAGTTTTAATAACAGCCACTCCTCCGCATATAGCCAAGAATAATGCAGTTATTACAGGAAATATAGGGTTAATGTCTAATTTAAATATTATTTCAGGAAGTTCTCTACCCCCTGCAACATTTGAAGCTATATTTAGATTAGGAATTATTATATACCCGGCAATAGCAGCAAATAAAGCAGCACCTACTGAAGAAAAATATGCTAAGGATAAAATTACTCCTAACATCTTATTTGCTTTGCTTCCCATTCTAGTAATAGCAGGGGCAATAAATCCTAATACAATTAATGGAACCATAAATGATATTACCTGATTAAGCACATATTTTATAGACTGTATTACATTAATGACAGCTTCATTACATAGCATACCTATTATAATACCTAAAGCTATGCCTAATAAAAGCTTTATTAATAAATAATCTTTTTTTACTTTTGGTTCTAGCTCTTCCATAAAAATATCCTCAAAATTTATCTTATAAAAAAATAGTATATTCAATTTATATTCATTTGCAAATAAAATTCATTATTTAATAATTTTTTCTTTATTATTATTAAAATATTTGAAAATTATATTACAAAGTTGATAAAAATTTATTTTTAAGATATAATGAGAATATATTTAAATATTTGGGGAATGAGGGTGTAAATCCTTCGCTGGCACGCAACCGTAAAGTTTAATTTATAAATTAACGAAGTCGGATTACCTAATCAATAAATAATCAGTCGAGTGCACTAGATTATATTTTCCTAATCAGGCACTCCTATTTATTATTAAAAAAATTGTATAGCACTTAGTCATATAATATAAATTTGATTGATCTCTTATACATAAATAAACCAAATATCTAAAAATTAGGCAGGACTTATTTTTTAATTCCTGCCGTATTTTTAAATATTAATGTTTATACCCTGAACTATATTTTTTTCTTTCATCTTCTTCGATATTAGATTTATTATTTCTCCTTTTGATTTTATCCATTTAGGAGCTATTAAACTGTCTCCCAAACTATCCCCCATTAAACGAGCTATGATAATATCAGACCTCGTAAAAGAAATTGCATCGCTCATTAAATCTATATAAAAATCTTCATCTAAAGTGGGAAAAATATAATCACTATACATATTCTCAAAATAAGAATTTTTTACTATATCAAGCTGATGAAATTTTACAGCATCAATTTGTAAAGCAGATACATCTTTAACTGTTTTTATCATATCATCTCTGCTTTCTAATTCTATTACTTTATTATTAATTTTTTTAGGGAGTCCGAATATTATATGAGTACATATTATAATATTACTATAATTCTCTTTTATATGATTTACCATTTTAGCAAAAGAATTATAATCATGTCCTCTATTAATGAATTTTGAAGTTTCATCATTTGATGATTGAAGTCCCATTTCAAGCCAAATTTCTTTTCCAGATGAAGATGATAAGTTACTAAGTTCTTTCAATACATTATCTTCAAGCATGTCGCTTCTTGCCCCAAACATAAGTCCTACACATTCATCAAAATTTACTAATTTATTGGCATATTTTAATGATTCTTTGGAAGCTAATGGTGATAATGGTGTACCTAATTGAAAATATCCGTAGAATTTTTGGTATCTTCCTTTATAATTTTTTAATCCGTTAATCCATTGATTATTAATATCTTCTTCTGTTACATAAGGCGGTTTATAGCTATTTAAATTACAGAATCTGCATCCGCCGTCATTAGCTTTATGAGCACAGCCGAAATCTGTATCTATAGAAATTTTACCTACTTTCACTCCAAATTTATTTTTAACATAATCAGAAAATGAATAATAATTTTTATTGTTTTGAATATTATTTTTATTTTGCATAATGCTGTAAGTATATCATAAAATAAAATTTTTAAAACTATTGATAACAAATGTAATTTTTATTTAATTTATGGGCGGTATATATGCTATAAAATAAAAAAACACTTGGGTGGGCATCTAAAATAACAATATAGAATAAAATAGAAAAATAGTATATAAAATACATAATATGTTAAAAACTTAAGGGGTGGGAAAATGTAATTAAATTTTTAAACTTTTATTACATACCCCGCCCTTTTTCTTTAGTATTTTATTCTGAAATTATTATTTTTATTTTCTTAAATGCTTATACAGAAATATTAGCACCCGCCCAAAATTTATTTAGATTTATAATTCTTATACCGCATGTATAGTCAAATTTCAAATATAGCTTATAATGAATTATAATTTAAATAAATTAAGAGTTCATTTACCATGCGTTAATTAATTTACAAAAGAGCTATCCTCACTATATTTGTACCCATCAGAATAATATAAAGGCATTTTATCAATTCTGTAAATTCCCCAAGTTCTTATTCCAAATCTTAAATGATAATAAACTTCCTTAGTTTCTTTATTTACTTCTATTATCTGTGAATTATTTCCGAAATCAAGAAGCATATTCCCATTACTCAAAAAATCTATATCTGATATATAGTGAGAATATAATTTATTTTCTGTTTTATACTCGTAAATTTTGTCAGCTTTCCAAGAACCATGAGAACCAGTGATTTTATATTCTACATACCTTGAGCCGTTATAGTTAATATCTTCATCGCCCTGATTGTCAAACATACCTATTACATTTGTTGATATCAGAAATAAAGCATGCTGACTTTTAGGTCCGTCTGTATTGCCGTCTCCAAGAACCTTATAAGGATCAAATGATTTTAAATCTTTTAAATATCTGCCGTAAGGATTATATGATTCCATAGTGTCCAATGTATCATCAGCCATATACCAAATAAGCTCCCATTCACTGTAATCAACTGCCATAACAGCTAAACTTCTCACAGATAAATAAAGTATATCATTATCCTCATCATAAACCAAAGAATTACAATGTGCCCAATCCATAGGAAAATCTCTTTTTCTTCCTATGCTGTAGTATTTATTATCCTCATCAAATATAAGTTTTTTTAAATACTCTTTCTCTCTCTCATCTCCGTTTTTATTTACTATTTTTTTTATCAAATCTCCTACATACAAATCTCTAATCATATTTCCATTGCTATCAACTTCACAAATCCTATCTTCAACACCCCAAGCAGAATTTGCAAGCATTATATAATTACTGTCAGACTTTTTCCTTATAGTGTCATGATGAACTCCTATATCAAGTTTTGTAACATCTAATTTGGCATTTCCAAGTAAATCGCTTACTCCCATAGTATCATAAATAACAATATCATTATCTTCATCGATTACCTTTGCTATTTCATTTGTAAGATAGAAGTTGGAATAATTCACATAACGCAAATTTCCGTTACTGCTTACTCCCATTAAGAAAAGACCTTTCCAGCTTCTATTTATAACAGGACTTGCAAAATATATCTCTTCATTATTATCAGTTAAATTGCTTATTGAACTTTCATCATTGATACCGGCAAAATATACATTCTCTTCAGGCACTAAATTTTTTATAACTCTGTTAGTAGCTGGTATATAAAGCCCGTCAATATATAGTTTATCTACTATTATATTAGTTGCTATTCTGTTAGTGCCGTTAATAATATAGATGGTATTTGTATTCTCAGGATACATGCCATGTATAGCAAAATTAGATCCGTAATTTTTAGGATAAGTAAATATGATATCATTATCTCCAAGCATTCCTTTTGTTATGACTGTAACAGGGTAATTATTATTAGTTTCTATTTTATAAACTAATGATAATGGCGTTTGTCCGTTAGGATTTAATATAAGCTCCCCTATTTTATCATCAGGAAGCGGCATCTCTTTTTTTGAGCATGAGAAAAATAAAAATAATATTAAAATTATAAATGCAGTAAATCTTTTCATTTTTAAATATCCTAATTGTTATCATTAATGTAAATTTTTTTTATATTTTAAATAATAAAATAAGTTTTTGCAATAAAAAATATATAAAAAATATAAATATAATTGAAAATATCTATTTTATTATATAGAATACAATCTCTATTTTTTAGAAGTTAGTTTTTATAATAGTTACAAAAGGAGAAAAAATCAAAAATGAAAAAATTAAAATTTCACGATTTTATTTTTCACATAATTTATATTATGTGCTTTTTTTTAATATTATCTAATAATATTCTTTTGGGTCAGAAATTAGATAAAACTAAATTAGATTTAAATTATTATGAAAAATTTAAAGGTCAAAACAGAATATTAAATATATGCAACTGGGGCGAATATATAGCTGACGGTTCTGATGATTCTATGAACATAGTAAAAGAATTTGAAGACCTTACAGGTATTAAAGTGAATTATACAACTTTTAATTCTAATGAAGAGCTTTATATAAAATTAAAATTAGGAAATACTGATTATGATCTGATATTTCCTACAGATTATATGGTCATAAGAATGATTAAAGAAGGATTGGTGCAGAAAATGAATATAGATTTACTTCCTGCAAGAACTAATATTGATCCATTTTTCTTATCATTAGCTTATGATAAAAACGGAGAATACACTATTCCATATACTTGGGGAATGAGCGGCATAATATACAATACTAAAGAAGTTGATGTTAAGCCTGAAGATGTGAGCTGGTCTTTATTATTTGATGAAAAATATAAAGATAAAATATTAATGGCTTATGGGCTTAGAGATGCTTTTGCCGCTGCTAAAGGATATTTGGGATACAATGTAAATAGTACAAATGAAACTGAAATAAGAAACGCTTATGAGGCTTTAAAAAAACAAAAACCTATTGTTCAGGGATATGTTATGGATGAGATATTTGACAAAATGGAATCAGAATCCGCTTATTTAGGAATTACTTATGGAGGAGATGCTTTAAGAACCATAGCAAATAATACTAATCTTAATTTTGCAATTCCCAAAGAAGGAGGAAATGCCTTTGTTGAATGCATAGCTATACCTGCAAATGCTAAAAATGTTGAAGAAGCTCATATGTTTCTTAATTTCTTATGCGAGCCTCAGGTTGCTTTGGCAAATGCCAATTATATAGAATATGCCTCTCCTAATATGACAGCTGTTAATATGATGCCGGACGAAGTAAAAAATGATAGGAGAATATATCCGGATAAAAAGGCTATGGAAAATATGATTCATTATGTAGCCAATCCTGATGGGAAAGATAGTTTGCTTATGGAAAGCCTTTGGAAAGAAATGCTTACTACAGAAACTACTAAATCAAATAACAGTATTATTATAATATCTGTTATTGCGGTTATATTAATTGCTGTTATAGTTATTAAAAAAACTAGAAAAAAAACTTATTAATTAATTTTTAACTTCTAAAAAATATAAAAGATGATTGGGTTAAAGTAAAATATACTTTAACCCATAAATAAAATTGAGGATTTAAATATAATATATGAAAGAGTTTTTTGATGCTGCTAAAAATGGAGATTTAAAAACATTAAAAGAATGCTTAAAGAAAAATATAGATATAAACAAATTAGATAATGAAGGATTTACTGCTTTGATGCTTGCTTCTATATTCAATAGAGTTAGTATTGCAGAAGAATTAATAAAAAATAATGCTGATATTAATTTGAAAACAGAAGAAAATTGGACTGCTTTGATATTTGCTTCATTTTACGGACATGACAAAATAGCTGAAATTTTACTTAATAACAATGCCGATTTAAATATCAAAAATAAACAGGGTTTTGATGCTTTACTTATTTCTGTTTTTTATAAAAAAATTGATACTGTTAAGCTATTATTAAAATATAATGCTGATGTTAATACAAAAAATAATGAAGGATTTACTCCGATTATTTATGCATGTAATCATGATAATACTGATATATTAAAACTTATTATAAATTATCATGCTGATATCAATGATAAAACTAATAATGGTATTAATGGACTTATGTATGCATGCTTAATGCTTAGAGAAGATATAGTAAAAGAACTTCTTGAAAATAATATTAATATTTATGAAACTGATAATAATGGAGATAATGCATATATTTATTTAAAAAGTAATGAAAATAATGAAAACGATGAAGAATTAAAAACTATGAATAGAATAAATGATATGATAAGCAATTATATAAAAAATAGAGAAAATAATAAATAAAATTCTATTTTGTTTTTTTATCTTATCTGCCCGCCCGCCCCCTAAATATTAATTTGTAATAATGCTTTTTTTACTATATAATAATTAAACTTATAAATAAATTTTAAATAGTTGTAAGATTTATGCAGGATATATGTATAATAACTGATATAGGAACAATATACGGGTTCGGACATATTACTCGTATGAAATTTATATCAAATAAATTAAAAGAATATTATAATTTCACATTTTCTTCTATTAACGATAACAGCGGTATATTTAAAGATAATACCATAAATACATGCAAATATAATGAAATAAAAAATTTAAATCCTTATTTGATAATAGTAGACAGCAGAGAAGTAGATTCAGCATATATAAGAGAATTAAAGAAAATAAGCAGTGTTATAATAGTAGACAGTGTAGGAAATGAGAGAGTATTGGCTGATATAGTTATAGAAATGCTCCCTAATATAGATAATTCCAAAGAGGTAAATGTAAAACCTTTTATAGCTACTATATTAAACTCTAATGTAAAACCAAAATATGATGCAGATGCTCCTGTACTTCTATATTTAGGATTTAATAATGAATTAAAAAATAAAGCCATAGAAATAATAAGCAAAATAGAAAATAAAAACTTTGTATTGATAGATACAGAGAAAGAAAGCGAATACAGTAATATAAGATATAAAAATTTCGGAACAGATATATTTCAAAATCCATATAGTGCCGTTATAACATATTTCGGATTAACTGCTTTTGAATGTATAGAATCCTCAATCCCTGTCATTTTGCTCTCTCCCACAAAATATCATGATGATTTGGCAAAAAGTCAGGAGGAATTATTCTTTAATTTAGGCTTCTTTCAAAATATAGATACAAATACAGCAGTAAATAAATTGAGAGAATTTTTATTTAATGATGATATACTAAATAAGTTTAAAGAAAAAGGTAAATTAATTAATACAGAAAAATCTTTAGATCGTATAAAAACTATAATAGATAATATAAAAGATTTCAAAGATATAGAATGTCCTTTTTGTAAAAGCAAAAATATAGAAATGAAAAATAGAAATTTGGAATCTAATCTGTATAAATGCAGAAAATGCAGTACTCTATTTAGAAAATATTTTCTTCCTCCTTTTACAGATTATTCATCTAAATATTTTGTTGAGGATTATAAGAACCAATACGGTAAAACTTATGAGGAAGATAGTGCTAATTTAACTGCTTTGGCTAAAAGAAGATTAGAAAAAATAAGAAAAATAAAGCCTAATGGAAAAATACTTGATATAGGAAGTGCAATGGGTTTTTTCCTTAAAGAGGCGAGAGAATATGGATATGAAACAGAAGGCATAGAGATAAGCGAATATGCATCAAATTACTGTATAAATACTCTTAATCTCAATGTGCATAATTGCTCTTTGCTTGATTTTGAATATAAAGAAAAAGAATACGATATAATAACTGCTTGGTATGTTGTAGAGCATATATACAATTTTGAAAGTATTTTAGAGCATATAATTTACTCCCTCAAAGATGATGGAATATTGGCTTTTGCTACACCTAATGGCAATGGTTTAAGCGGAAGATTTAATAAGAACTATTTTTCTATAGTACCTTCAGATCATGCATTTGAGGCTAATCCTAAGTCTCTTGATATACTTATGTCTAAATATTCGTTGAAATGTATAAATTTAGAAAATCAAAGCGTTTATTATAATAGATTCTGCGATATATTCGGCTTTAATCTTATTAGAAACAATAATTTTCTATCAGGAATATATAATTCTCTAGCTAAAAATAAGAATTTAGGCGATACATTTGAATGCATATATCAAAAATCATAAAAATGTAGTAAATGTTGTTTAAATTTATATATTAAATGATTAATTGATATATTATGAAAATAACTATCATTTTTTTGATTTTACAAATTATTATTATCATTGTTATAAATGTATATTATGTTAATTATTTTAATATAATAGTATACAAATATGATACTTAAGGAAATATAATTATGAAAAAAATATTTTTACTTATGTCAGTAGTGATTATAGCGGCTGCCTGTAAAAGTGCCCCTGTTGCTACTGGTCCTGAAGAGAATAGCGGATTCAAAACAACTGAGGCTAACAATCAAAATTCTAAGGGACTTAATCTACCTGACGGAGCTACTGTTAGAGAAACTCCAAGAGGAAAAATATTGGTGCTTCATGATCCTAAATCTAAAACAGATGTTGGTAAGCCAGGTTCAGCTTATGAAGTAAAATTCGGATTTGATAATACTATAGAAATAGGAACTTATAAAGAAGCTTATAACTTAGTTTATCAAATAATAAATAATAATCCCGATATCAGAATAATTTCTGAAGGGCATTCAAGTAAAGAAGGTCCTGCTCCTTATAACTATGCTCTATCTCAAAGAAGATCTGATAAGAGCTTTAATTACATAATAAAATTAGGTGTAGAAAACAGCAGATTATTAAAAAATGCATTCGGAGAGGCTTTGCCTGAATACCCTACTCTTAGAGAAAATAGAAGAAGTGAATTCATAATAATAATGACCGAAGATGATTTGAAAAAATATAACGATTTTGCTAAAACTGTCGACATTAATAAAGAAACAAATTAATGTCGAGGTTTAAGTAAGATAATGAAAAAACTTTTATTTATTTTTAGTTTATTGATCTTTGTCATAGCATGTAAAAGTACGCCTACAAACACAACACCGGAAGATGTAGTTATAGCAGATGATCCTCCTGCAGTAGAAGAAGAAAAGCCGAAACCTGAAGAAGTGGTAGCTGATACAAATATGGAATCAGATACTCAAACATTGACATCTAGTTCTGAAGAGCTTTATCTTCCTGTAAATACTTCAATAAGAGATACTGAGAGAGGAAGAATTTTAGAAACTACACCAAAAGTAATATTCAAATTTGTAGAAACTAATATGCCTGCATCAGCAGAAATGTCATTCAATCAGGTAATAGAGTTTTTAGAGAAGAATCCTAATGTTAATATAGTTTTGGAAGCACATACAAGTAATAGAGGAAAAGCATATCCTTATAATTACAATCTTTCTGTTGTAAGAGCCAAAAATGGTAAGGTATACTTATTGGCTAAGGGTATTCCTTCAGAAAGAGTTATGGAAAGTCCGCTTGGTGAGGCTATTCCTGAATATCCTACTCAAAATGAGCTTAGAAGATATGAGTTTGTCATAATAGCCAATGATGAAGATTTAGTAAAGTATAATACTTATATTTCTAATTTGGATGTGAGAAAAGAAAGTACATATCAGGGAAACTGATTAAATTATAAAATAGCAAAAAAAATTAACCTCCTTTATTATTCACATTTTAAAGGAGGTTTTTATTATAAACTTTAAGGAAATTTTTATTTTATGAGAAATATTATTATTTGCATTTTATTATTCACTATTTTAATTAATTTTGAAGCTTTTTCAGAAAGTCCTACAAATGAAGCTCCTACAACGGCACCTACTATTTCAACTAATACTTCATCAGGGCTTATAAATCCTGAATATGAAAAAGCTTTTAAATATGGAACTCCTACACAAAAAATATCAACTATAGCCAAAATAAAAAGAACTAAAAATGAAGCTGATATTGCAATGCTTGCTAATCATTATCCTGAAGAAAAAAATAACAGGGTTAAAAGCGAGATTATCAATTTCTTTAAGCAAAATAAGAATGATAATGCAAAAGCTGTAATAGAATATGCTATTAAAGATGAAAATGATAATGTTAGAAAAGATGCTTATTATTTATGCTCTATTTATCCGGATATTCAATACGAAGTACCTATAATGTCTGAAATTTCTAATGCTTCTGGGCTTGTATTAGATAGTATGGTAAATGCTTTGGGGGCTATAAAATCAGAGATGGCTGCGGATTATTTACTAGAAATATATACAAATAACACTGCTGCTTCAAGCACTAAAGTTGAAATATTGAGATACTTCAGCGAAACTAAAAATACTAAAGGTGAGAAGATCTGTCAGAATGCAGCTCAAAATGCTGGAGAGCCTGCTTTGGTTAGATATATGGGGGTTGTTGCATTGGGGGCTTATCCTAGTGCGGAAAATTATGAGATACTTCAGAAACTTCTTGCTGAAGATTTACCTGAAATTACTGCCAGAGTTATATATGTACTCCCTGAGTATAGTGCTTATGGCGATGTAAAAAAAGATATAATAGAAGCCGCTAAAAATGACAGCGATTCTGTACGAATTTATGCTATTAAAGCATTGTCTAATTATAAATCCGAACCTGAAATAGAGGAACTTCTTATTTATAGACTTAAAAATGATAATTCAGAAGCTATCACTATGGAAATAATTAATTTATATAAAGAATCTGCACCTACAGGAAATATGTATGATGCTATAAAAACATTAGCCGATTCATCTGCAAGCGAAAAAATAAAAAACCTTGCCAAATCTGTTATAGGTGAAGACAAAGATTCTTCAACTGCTACTATAGAAGAATCGCTAACAGGTATAAAAAACGAATCTGCTGATAACCCTAATTAAAAAGTTATATATTTTTTAGGTTTACTGTTATAATTAATATAATAGTAAGCCTTTTTTATTTTTAAATCTAATCAGCCTGCCCAACCCACCCAAAATTAGTAATTTATAAAAAACCCCAAGTATTATATTAATAACACTTGGGGAAAACTATGATTAGAATATATTAATTAAAAGTTGACATCATTTCCATAGTAAGCTGCTTCTAATACTTTTCTCATATTAGTTTCATCTGTTTCTCTCGGGTTAGAACCTGTACAAGGATCAGTAACAGCATTTTTAACTATACTATCACATTTTTGTTTGAAATGTTCCTCTGTTACCCCATTTTCTTTATAAGTTTGTTTAATGCCTAATTTAGAATTTAATTCTTTTACTTTTTTAACTAATGAAGCTGTAAGTTCTGCATCATTATTACCAGAAAGTTTAAGCATTCTAGCTATATCAGCAAATCTGTCAGCACAGACTTTTGAATTGTACTCTATAACATAAGGAAGAAGTATAGCATTGCATCTTCCATGTGTGATATGGAATTCTGCACCTGTTTTATGGGCTAAACTGTGAACTATACCAAGCAAAGCATTTGAAAAAGCCATCCCTGCTAAGCATTGAGCTACATGAAGTTTTGCTCTTCCTTCTTTATCTCCTTTAACTGCTTTTTCTATATTATGCACTATCATATATATTGCTTTCATAGCTAAAGCATCTGTTATATCTGTTCTAAGTGAAGCAACATAAGCTTCTATAGAGTGAGTAAGAGCATCCATACCTGTATCAGCAGAAACTGTTTCAGGCATTGTCATAGGTATTGAGTAATCAAGTATAGCAATATCTGGTGTAATTTCAAAGTCAGCTAATGGATATTTAATATTTGTAGAATAATCAGTTATAACTGAGAAAGCTGTAACTTCTGAAGCCGTACCGCTTGTTGAAGGTATAGCTGCAAATATAGCTTTTTTTCTAAGTTTTGGCATAGTAAAAGGAGTTTTTATATCATCAAATTTTTTCTCAGGATATTCATAGAAAACCCACATGGCTTTAGCAGCATCAAGAGCAGAACCTCCTCCTAAAGCTACTATTAAATCTGGGTTAAACTCTCTCATAGCCTCAGCACCCTTATAAACTGTTTCTATGGAAGGGTCTGGTTCAACACCATCAAAAATTTTCACTTCCAAACCAGCTTCTTTTAATATCTTTTCACATTTATCAAGGAAGCCTCCTCTTTTCATAGAAGAGCCTCCAGTAACAATTATTGCCTTTTTATGACCTTGTAAGTTTTTTAATTCCTCCATAGCATTATCGCCATAGTATAAATCTCTAGGAATTGTAAATCTTGACATTATTTTTTAATCTCCTAAAATATCATTTTATTGTTCTCTATTATAATATTTATATAAAAATTGTCAATTATATTATTATAATTTATTACTTTTTATAACTAATAAGTATTATAAAATAAAATATTTTTTATATAAATATGTAAATATAAATAACTCTATGTAATCGGTTATAGTTTTCTTAAATGATATTTTATAAATTATTAAATATAAAAGGTTTGTAAATTATAAATTTAAAAAAAACTTGGGCGGGTGCCTTATATTCTCATTAAACAATAAAAAAATAAAAAATATAAATTTCAAATTAAATGATGAATATAAAGGGCGGGGATATGTAATTAAATTTTAAATATTATTAAATGCTTCATTATTCCTTTTTAGTTTTATAATAATTAAAAAATAAGTATAAATTTTATAAAAATTAACTCAACGCACGGTAAACAAAATTTCACTTATTATTTCTATTATAATTTAAAATTAATATATATTTTTTATCTTATTCTGCGTGCGGTATTGAAAATTAAAAAAATAAAATATTTATATAATTAATCCCTGCTGAAATTTTGATATATAAATTTGAAAGGAATATAAATCTTTCCATTTTCAGCATAATCATTCCATAAACCTTGAGGAGGAGGTTTTAACTTTTTTGCATATTCAACCGCTTTTGAACATGAATTATCAAGACTAGTCTGACCGTTTATAGAAGTTTTCAAAAACTTTTCAAATTCTATATTTCCTTCTTCATCTATAGAAAGTAAAACTTCAACCTCATCAGTTCTTATAAGTCCCAAATAATGAGCCTGATTGGGTATAGTAAGATACCAAGAATCTCTTATAGAACCAACCAATGCATAGAAATACCAAAAATATTCTTGAGCCTTAGTACCAAGCTGCATACTTCCTGTTTCACTTGAAAAGACAACAGCTCTGTCAGCACCTTCTTCAAATGATGCCGGTATTTTAGTATCACCTTTAATTCCAGGATTTTTAGGTTTATAAGTTTCTACATTATCTCTGGATATATCTTTTCCTAATTCTTTTTTTTCTCTATTTTGATTTTGATTATTATTAGGCTTAATATTTTCTGTAGGTCTTCTTTCTATTATTGGGCTATTTGCTCCGTCTCCCAAAAAAGAAAATACTGAAGTATCAGAAAATACTTTTGAAGGTTTAACATCTGTCTGACCTTTGGATCTTAATGTTTTATCAGAGGCAAAAGGAGTATCTTCTTTACTCTCCTCCTCTTCTATTTCAGGAGTTTCTACCAAGAACATATAATCATCTTTTTTATATCTTTCCTCTGCTTCTTTTTTAGCCTTTTCATAAGCAAATACTTCCTGCATTATAGAAGTGTTTATAAAGCTGAATAAAAATATATGCAGTATAAAAGATACTATAACAGAAAATAGTATATCTTTTCTTTTAATTATTTTTTGTTTAAAGTTTTTAATTTTTTCTTTCATAAATACAATAAAGCCATAACCTAATATAAGTATAATTTTATACTAATTACTATAATTTACAATATTAATTTTATAATAAATTTAACCATATTATATATGGTATTTAAAATATTTTATATGAACAATAAAATTAATAATAATTTTTGTATAAGAAATTGACAAAATATTATATATATGATATCATAAGTTATGCTCAAATCAAATCAAATCAAATCAAATCAAATCAAATCAAATCAAATCAAATCAAATCAAATCAAATCAAATCAAATCAAATCAAATCAAATCAAATCAAATCAAATCAAATCAAATCAAATCAAATCAAATCAAATCAAATCAAATCAAATCAAATCAAATCAAATCAAATCAAATCAAATCAAATCAAATCAAATCAAATCAAATCAAATCAAATCAAATCAAATCAAAATAAATTTAATTCTATATCTTTTAGAATATATTTAAAAAATAGGAGTATTTTAAATTATGAATAAAAAAGTAATAGATAAAATAGTGTGGTGGATACCTTTTAAAAATTTAAGGAATTCTATTAGAGATTTAATTAATACAAATTATGATAAAATATGCAATATAGAAAATAAAATTTCATATATAGAAAATAAGATATATAATGATTCAGAAAACTCAACAAAAGAAAAATATAGAATGTTAATAGATAAAACTGCTAACTTATTAATGAATCAAGAAAATGAAGAAATAAAAAAAAAGATGTTTAAAGAAAACGTTCATTTAATTGAAATAGCTATATCATCATATTGCAATAGAAAATGTTGGTTTTGTCCTAATTTTATAGTAGATAGACAATCTAAAATTTCAGAACTAGATGAAAAATTATTTTTAAAATTAATAATGGAATTAAAAGAAATAGATTATTCCGGATACATTACTTTACATAGATATAATGAAACTCTTTACAATAAAGAATTAGTGATAAAAAGGATAAGACAAATAAATGAAAACATACCAAACTCAAAAGTAAAAATATTTACAAATGGTGATTATTTAGATTTAGAATATTTAAGAATATTAAGAAATTTAAATGTAAAAAATATTCTAATATCATACTATTATGATGCTTTAGATAGAAATACACCTTTTGATATAGAAAATATAATAAAACCAGGTATGGATAAATTAATAAATAAATTAAATTTAAACTATAATGTAATAATATCTACAAATAATGAATATTATTTAAAATTAGAATATAAAGATATGGAAATAATATATAAAGCACAAAATTTTAAAAATGTAGCAACTCCAAGAGGAAACACTGTAAAAGACATAAATTTAAGAAAGAGAGTTATTCAATGTTTTATGCCAGTAATATCTATACAAGTTGATTATGATGGAAATTACACACCTTGCTGTGAATTAAGAAGCGATATAGAAGAACATAAAAAATACATATTAGGTAATATAGCTTCTGATACTGTATTTGATATTTATACAAATAAAAAAATTGCTGATTTTAGAAAAGACATATTTACTATTGGTGATAAAAAAAGTGTTTGTTATAATTGCAAACAATCTGAATATAATATGCCTGGATATTTTTAGTGGATAAAATGTTTCACATGAAACATTTTATCCACTAAAGAATTAATTATTAATATGATACTATTAGCTTTCATATATAATTTTATTAATAAAAAAAATTATTAAGCCCATCCACCCCAAAATAAAACGCACGATTAAAAAAGTATACACAATAAAGATAAATATATAAAAACATACCTAATATATTATTTATCTATTAACCGTGCGTAAAAATGTTTTATGTGAAACATTTTATTATAGCATTATTGTATTAATAAAAACTTTAATATATAATAGAAATAAATAAATAATGGAGAATAACTATTAAAAATAATAATAAAAAAATAATTAATAATGATGATATAAAAACTGATGAAGAGTTTATAAAAGAAATAATAAATCATGACAATAATAAAAATATAGTGGAAAATGGTGTCATATATGTAGTAGCTACTCCTATAGGAAATATGGAAGATATAACTATAAGAGCTTTGAAAATACTTAGAAATGTTAACTTTATATTGGCAGAAGATACAAGAGTTGCCCTAAAGCTCCTTAACTTTTATAATATAAAAAATAAATTATTTTCTTATCATAGCCATTCATCTGAATATAGAATCAATGAATATATAAATGAAATATTAAATGGAAATTCAGCTGCCATAATAAGCGATGCAGGAACTCCATGCATAAGTGATCCGGGTGTAAGTATTATAAAATCGGCTATAGAAAAAAATATAAAAATAGTTCCTGTAGGAGGAATATCAGCATTTACTTCTTTACTCTCAGTTTCAGGAATTTCAGGCAACACTTTATTTGTTGGCTTTCTTTCTAATAAATCAGGAAAAAGAAGAAATCAATTAAAAGACTTATACAATAATCAAAAAACAATAATAGTAATATATGAATCCGTTTATAGGGTCAAAGAATGCATAGAAGATATTGTTAACATATTCGGAGAAAAAACGGACATTGTTATCGGAAGAGAAATCACCAAACAATTCGAGCAAATAATCAGATCAGAGGCTAAAAATATCCTTGATTTTTTTATAGATGGTAGTATACTAACTAAAGGAGAATTTTGTATTATAATAGATAATAGAAAATCTAAAGTATGCAAGGCTAATGCCGAAAATAATCTATGTAAGGAGTCAGACTATGACAATTGATAAAATAGGCGGCACATCAAATATACAACAAAAATCTAATGTTAAGTATAATGAAAAAGTTTCTAAAATGTGTTCAGATAGAATAGAAATTTCTAATGAATCAAGATTAGCTTTGCAAAATGAAAAATTAATGAATATCATCAAAGAAGCTCCAGATGTAAGAGAAGAAAAAATCGCAGAAGCTAAAAAAAGATTAGAATTATATATGCAAGATGGTGCATTAAGAGAAGAGGTGTTAAACTCTTTGGCTAATTCTATAATAGATTCTATGCCTATAGAATAATAAAAATCTGTTATAATTATTTTTTAATCTAATCTTAAAAATAGTAAGTATTATTCTTACTATTTTTAAAAATTAAGTTATCATAAACAAATAATTATATACATAATTTAAGCCTATTTTTTAGAAAATTTATTCACTAACTCTACCCTATTCTTTACTCCTGATTTCTCATATATGTTGGCCACATGGTTATTTACTGTGTTAAGAGATATACTTAATATTAATGATACCTCTTTATTAGTTTTGCCGTCAAGAAGATAAGACAGTATCTCTTTCTCTCTTTTAGTTAAATTTACATCTATTTCTCTTTTTTCTGTGTTATTATACTTAATATCATCTTCTATAGCATTTTCACTATTAATATTATTATTTGATATTTTATTATTAACCATATTGATAAAATACCAAGATAAATAGCCAAGTATAACTAAATTCCACCATATATAAAATAATACCAATGTGATATCCATAGACCCCATATCAGCTGCTTCAATTCTATAAATAATAAGCTGATATATAAGAACCGGATATATTATTATAGTTATAAGTCCAAGTATCTTTACTATTAATTTTACAGTCTTGTCTTTTATATTCTTATAATTTACTGCCCCTATTATAAATATTATAATTATAGAAATATAAAAAATAATACCGCTTATAATATAAATATCAAACTTTATCAATATTCCCAATATACTCAAAATAAAATGAATTATTGATATAGTTATATATATAATATTTTGTTTTAGATTCCATTTTATATTTAAAAATCTATATAAAAATGCCGGTATAAAATAAAGCATTAATGACATAGCTACAGAAAAACTAAAAAAGTATAATGTATTAAATATATTATTAGACATGAAATATGGAACTGTTAAAAAACTTAAAATTTTTACAGCCCTTATCATAAGAAGAAGAGAAAAAGTGAATAAAAATATTATATAATATTTAAGCCATGCAACCCTTTCTATTATATAATAAATAATAGAGAAAAGTATTGAAGAAAAACCTATTATAAAAGAAAATAAATAGGCAATTAAGAGAATATATCCTAATACATAATTCATAACTTATTCTTAGCCGGCAATATTATATTAATTCTCTGCTCATTTCTTACTGATTCAAACCATATATTACCATAATGTTCTTTTATTGTTCTATAGGCAGTATATAGATATAAATTATTAAAATTGAAATTATCATAAGATATTAAAGGGGTTTTAAAAAGCATTCTTTTTATATCATTAGGTATATCATCGCTTTTAAATGTTATAGATATATCTATGCATTCTTCATTTAAATCAAGTGTTTTCTCATCTTTTTTACTTATACCATCAATTCCATTTATTAATAAAAATTCTTTATCATCATCATAATTAATTAAATTATATGTTATATCCATTGATGTATTCACTTTTATTATATTGTAAATAAAAGTAAATACATTAAGAATACTTCTCTTTATCTTATCTCTATCCATTAAAACTATGCATTCTTTCAATATTTTATCATTTAATGTTATTTTAATTCTTTTAGATTTAAATAAATCAAATATATCATCTAAAGCTTCATTTATAATAATAGATATATTTTCAAAATTCATATTGAGTTTAAAAGAATCAGAGTTTATATCATTAAAGTCATTTAAAGCTTCCATAGTTCTATTTATTAGAATAGATTGTCTTACTATTGTTGCTCTTGATTCGCTGCAATAATTATTGGCACATCTTTCTATATCTATATATTTAGATATTATATTATTATAATTTTGAACATCGTAAATTATATTTGAAATTAAATCTTTTAATTTGCTATTTATATAAAAATTTTGTTTCATAATACGCCTGAAATAAACATAATATTTACTATTATTATAACACAAAATTATTAAAAATGCCAATTCTATAAAATAAATTCAAAATTTGAATTCATAATTTAAATTTATATTATAAATTCTTTAATTAAATTTCATAGTAAAATTTATACAGTATTTTTATTTTAATTTATTAACATTATCAACAAGTTATTAACATTATTAAAATAATTGAATTCATTATATTTTTATTTCTTAAAATTCAAATTTTGAATATATGATAATTTATTTTATATAATAATATTATATATTTAAATTTTTAAATAAATTTTTTATTATTATTAAGATGTTGATATGTTGATAATTTATTGCATATAAGAAGAAAATAGAAAAAACATATAAATATAATGTTGATAACTATGTTAATATTAACAAGTATTAAAATATATAAAAACAATAAATTTTATAATGAAATTCAGAATTTTTATTAAATATAAATTTGTTTGCAATGTTAATATTTTTTTATTATTTATTAACATTTTATCAACTATATTGTTTTAAGACTAAATTTTGATATACAATTATACCTATTAAAAACTAATTTTATAACTGATAAATTACAAAAATTTATATACAATATTGTCAAATAGTTTTGAAACAAGAGTATTACAATTATTGATTTTTAGATTATTTTAATATAATATTTTCCGAAAATCATGAACCAAAAAGTAAATAACTATGATTAATGATTCAAATAATAATATAAAATTAGGTTCTTTATTTATAATATTTTCTGCTCTTTCATTCAGTATAATGGAAATAGCAGTAAAAATTTCAGGCTCAAATATACCAGTAATGGAACAGGTTTTTGCCCGCAATTTTATAACATTGTTTATAAGTGCTTTTGTTATGATTAGAGATAGAGAAAAACTATTTCCAAGTAAAAGCAATATTTTATCAATAGTATGCAGGAGTGTTTCTGGATATTTAGGTATTATATGCTATTTTTATGCTGCGAATAATATGGTTCTTGCCGATGCATCAGTACTTCAGAAAACATCGCCTTTTTGGTCTAGTTTTTTTGCTTTTATTTTAATTAAGGAAAAGGTTCTGAAAATACAGTGGCTTGGAATGATTATTGCTGCAATAGGCTCTATATTCATAATAAAGCCTACTATGAACTCAAATGTATTTCCTGCTGTAGTGGCTTTGTCTGCTGCTATGTTTGCGGGTATATCTTATGCTATAATAGGATCTTTGAAAGGAAAAGAGAGCAGTTCTTTAATAATATTTTATTTTTCTTTGTTTTCATGTATATTTTCATTATTCTTTGTGAAAAGTTTTGTCATTCCTAATTTGTTTGAAGTGTTATTACTTTTGCTTATAGGAATATTCGCAGGATTTGGGCAGTTCTTTTTAACTATAGCATATAAAAAAGCACCTGTTTCTGCTGTAAGTATATATAATTATACAGGGGTAATATTTTCATATATTTTCAGTGTATTTTTATTTAAAGAAAGGGTAGATTTTTATTCTTTTATAGGAATGATTCTTACAATATTTGCTGCATTATTAGTTTATTTTTATAAAAATAGAATTTATATTAAAAATTAATTTATTAGTATATTTTTATTTCATATTATTATATAATATACATATATAAAATATCTTATTGGAAAAGAAAATGAGTAATAATATTTCTAAAAACACTATGAAGCTTTTATTAGAGATGCAGCAAAATGAGGTAACGGAGCATGCTGTTTATTTAAATCTTATAAAGTTTGTGAAGAAAGAAGATGATAGAAAAATATTAGAAAGTATAGCAAAAGAAGAATATGCTCATTCAAAAATACTAGAGAAATATACAAATAAAAAATTAAAGCCTCAAAGATTAAAAGTATTAAAATATTTTATATTAAGTTTCATTTTAGGATACACATTCGTAATAAAGATAATGGAAGGCGGTGAGAAAAATGCTGAGAATATTTATTCAAAAATAGTATCAGAAGTGCCTGATGCCAAGAAAATAGCTTTTGATGAAGATGAGCATGAAAATAAACTCATATCCATACTAGATGAGGACAGGCTTAAATATGCAGGTTCTATGGTTTTGGGCTTAAGCGATGCTTTAGTAGAGATAAGCGGTACATTAGCAGGTTTAAGTTTTGCTTTGCAAAATAACAAATTAGTGGCATTATCTGGAATTATAACAGGTATATCTGCTACATTATCAATGGCTTCCTCTGAGTATTTATCCGCTAAAGCTGAAGGCGATAAAAACGCTTTTAAATCATGTTCATATACAGGAATAATGTATTTAATAACAGTAACACTCTTAATACTGCCTTATCTCATTTTTCCAAGCAATCACTATTTATATGCTTTGATTACTATGCTTTGTATAGTTGTATTTATAATATTTTTCTTTACATACTATATATCTGTTGCTAAAAGCCTTCCTTTCAAAAAGAGATTCATAGAGATGGCTGGGATTAGTTTAACAGTTGCTGGGATAAGTTTTTTAATAGGTCTTTTAGTGAAGCAGTTTTTAGGTATTGATATTTAAAAAATTATCAGCTTACTATATTTTCAAGCTCTTCTATGATATTGGATATTATTTCATTATATTCTTTGAACCAGCCGCTATTAGTGAGAGTATCCCAAATGCTGAATTTTAAATCCTTAGTATTTCCTGTATCATTATCTAAAAGTTTTATATTAGAAAAATTTACTATAAATTTGTCATATTCTAAATGAAAACTTATATCAAAACATAGAGAATTATTGTTTACAACATTATTAGAAACAAAAAATAAATATACTAATCCATTATCATAACTGCTGAATTTATTATTTGCAGCTTCATTTTTTACCCATTTGAGAATTTCTTTTCTTAAATTATTTCCTTTTAATTTTGTAGATACAAATATTTTCTGTTCGGCTACAGCTATTGTATGAATACTAAGTAAAAATATTAATACTATTTTTTTCATTTAAAGTTTTATATTATAACTCTCTTATTCTAGATAAAATATTATTAATCTGTTTATATTGTCTTTTATAATCATTTTTTATCAAAGCAACCATAACTTGATGATAATAATTTTTTGTTTCTAGTGTATATAAAAGATAATGAACTAATGTATTTTCATAGTATGAATCAAATTCTGTTATATACATTTCTTTATTATTAACTTCTATTTTATTAGAGGATATAATGTTTTCTCCATTCATTCCATTTAAAATATTTGTGTTATATTCTTCCAAGCTTATATTATTTAATTCCTCTTTAGATTTAGAAAACATTATAAAACATACGCCTTTTTTATTATTTATAGCTTCCAAATTAGAATTTTCATTAAGCTCGTTTTTTTCTTTAGATAGTTTCCATTCATTATCAAATATAAAAGCAAATTTTCCGTCATAACTTTTTATAAAAAACTCACCTTTGCTGTTTCTTCTTTTTAATACTATTAAAGCTGCTGAAACTGTGATGATTGTACTGCTTAAAATGATTAGAGGAAGTTTTTTGCCCATAGTAATCACCCCTATATTTTATTACTAATAATAGGCTATAACATTTTAGTTAAAAAATCAAGGAATTGTATAAAATTATTTATTATTATAACAAAAATATTTGTATTAATTAACGCACGGTGAGCAGATTATAATATATAATTTTTTCTTTAATATATATTGATTAATGACTATAGTACCATCAATCGTGCGGTTTATAAGCTATAAATTTAAATAAAATTTGGGTGGGTGCTAATAGGTGTAAATTAAATAATAAAACAATGTAAAACTAAAATTTAAAGTAAAGCAATAAACTTTAAAGGGCGGGGAGTGAAAATAAAATTTTTTGCTTTATTCTCATTCCCACCCTATAGGCTTATTGTTTTATTTTGAAATTAAGATTTTATTTGTCTTTCTATTTTTATATAATTTATTAACGCCCACCCAAGTGTTAATTAGGTTTTTAATCTTTACAACGCACGCAAAATGTTATTTTTAAACATAATTAAAATTGTATTTTAATTATGTTATATTTTATAATTTAATTAACCGTGCGGTGAATAGACAGCAAACTAAAATTAATTTGGGCGGGTGCTGTAATTACAGAAAAAGTTTTAAAGAAAAACGGAATAAAAATATCTTGAAATATTAAAAAGTATGGAGGGTGGGGTAGTTATAATAAAGTTTTAAAACTTAATTACATTTGCCCGCCCTCTATATTTAAAGTTATATTATTAATATTAACTTTCAGTTTTTTATAACTTAATTAGAATTTATTAGCTGCCCACCCAAGTTTTTTTAAATTTAAAGAATATATAATTATTCTTCAGACCACATTCTCTCTATTTTAGTTATTCCTATTATATCAAAGCATATACCAAGTATTTTTTTAACAGCTTTAATTAGAGTGAGTCTTTCCTGCCTTATTTCTTCATTTTCTTCTAGTACAATATTATCATAGTAGAATCTATGCAATGCACCAGCTATTTCATAAGTATAATTAATAAGAGTATAAACTTCTAAAGATTTAGCCGCTTCATTTATTTCATCAGGAAATCTTAGTATCATTTTAGCAAGTTTTAAAGAGCTTTCATTAGCAATTTTTGAAATATCAAAAGTCTTATTATCATCATAAGACATATTTTTTTCTTCTAATTTAAAGAAAATATTGCAAATTCTAGCATAAGCATATTGAACATAATAAACAGGATTATCATTATCCTTTTTCTTAGCAAGCTCCAAATCAAAATCAAGCGAACTAGAATAAGAACGCATAAGAAGAAAATATCTAGTAGGATCAACTCCGATCTCATCAATAACATCTTCAAGACTAATCATATCTCCTGTTCTTTTACTCATTCTAACAAGTTCATTTCCTCTGTAAAGACGAACTAACTGTCCTAGTATAACTTTCAAAGAAGCAGTATCCTTACTAACAGCCCTAACAGCAGCAGTGATTCTAGGTACATAACCATGATGATCAGCACCTAATATATCTATTAAATAATGATATCCTCTGTCGATTTTATTTTTATGATATGTAATGTCCGGAGCGAAGTATGTGTATGTTCCGTTGCTTTTTTTAACTACTCTGTCTTTATCATCACCATATTTAGTGCTTCTAAACCAAACAGCATTATCCTCTTCAAATAAAAGCCCTTCCTTGTCAAGAAAGTCCATAGTTTTTTCTAATTCCCCGCCTTCTCTTATTTTTAACTCGGAAGCGTAATTGTCCATGTGGGTGCCAAATCTCTCTAATAATTTTTTTTGACTTTCTAATATAATATCCTTAGGTACTCCGTCCTGTTTGGCTATATCTTTTATGTATTCGCCATGATAGCCGTCTTCAGGTATTTCTCTTCCTTCTTTTACAGCTTTAACACTTTCATTTAATTTGGTTATCTGTTCGCCGGCATCATTAACATAGAACTCCTGATAAACTTCATGTCCTGCATATTTAAGTATATTAGATAATGCACTTCCAATAGCAGCCCATCTTCCATGCCCTATATGAAGAGGACCTGTTGGATTTGCACTTACATATTCTATTAATATCTTTTTTTTATCTTCTGCTGTATTTTTTCCGTAGTCATCATTATTAATAAGGTTATTTATACATTCATTTATATAGTTATATGATAAAGTTAAATTAATGAATCCCGGTTTTGCTGCTTCTATTTTTTCAAAATATTTTTTATCTATTTTTTCAGCTATTTCATTTGCTATTTCTAAAGGGTTTTTCTTTAATACTTTAGCAAGTCTCATAGCAGCAGGGCAAGCATAATCACCGAATTTATCGTCTACTGCATATCCTATTTCTATATAAGATTCTATATTTTCAATATCAGTATTTTTTAAATATTCTTTTAAAGCCTCTTTTAGGATATTTGAGATAAATTTTTTAAGCATACGCTCTCCTGTTGATATTATATTAAAAGTAAAAATATTTTTTAGTATATAGAGTATATCAAAGATTAGAAGTTCTGCAAGCATAATTTTGGAGCTATTAAAAAATTATTAAAAAGTGTAAAAGTTAGATTATTAAAAATCCGATTTTCATAATATATTAATAATTAAGGACAAAAAATGAATGATAGAGAAATAGAAAAAATATGGGAAATAATATTATATCATTATAATAAATATCTAGCTGATAAAGGTGTTGAATTGCCTGCTTTGAAAGATAAGAATGGATATACTAAAAATGCTTTGGTTTTAGTTAGATTAGCAAAAAATTATCCGAATACAGATATAGTATCAAAATCTGAATTGACAGATTTCATAAAACAGTATTATCCTGATGTTGTAGATGTGCAGCAGGGAAGACATTTATCTATGCAAAAAGGTTGGAATATAATTTCAGGAACTAGGGGAGATAGCAGGTACAATATTCCTTCTGGATCTTATAAACTTATAGATTTAGAAAATCCATATCCTGCCTTTTCTTCAAAAAGGAGAGAAGGATTTTCAGGTGATTGGGAAAAAATAAAAGAGCTTTATAATTATCGCTGTGCCAGCTGCGGTTCAAAAGAAGGAGAGGAGCATTTATTTAGAAAAGGTGTTAAAGTAAGTTTACAGAAAGGACATATGAATCCTGCTTTGCCTTTAGAGGAAGGAAATATTATTCCTCAATGTCAAATTTGCAACAGACCCGATAGAAATAAATGGATTTATGATAAGACAGGAAGAGTTATTGGAGTTGCTAATACAGAAGATGGTTTTAGAATTGTAGAAAAGTTTATAAAAAATTCATCAGATGAGACTAATGAAAAATTATTTAAGTTACTTATAAAAATATTAAAAAAGTGATTTTTGATAAACTTCTTTTTCTAATCTATTTTTGGCGATATCAAAATATTTTTTTTCTATTTCATATCCTATGAAATTACGATTATTCATAAGAGCAGCAAGTGCATGAGAGCCGCTTCCCACAAAAGGATCTAATACTGTTTGACCTTCTCTTGTAAAAAGTCTAATAAGATGTGAAATTAAATGCACTGGTTTTACAGTCATATGTTCAATCTTTTTATCTGTTTCATTTTTTCTTATCTTTTTAGATATTTCCATAACAGTACCGGGGAATTTACCATCTAAAGATTCATTTGTATTCATTAAACCTACTTGATATTTTTCCCAATTTTCAACGAATGTTCCTTCTCTTGGTTTTTGAGCTAAAACCATAGGCTCCATTTGCGGTTTAAGCTGCGGAGTTTTAAGCCCTTTAAGTTCAGCAATAAGTTTTTCTTTTTCTTCTTCTGTTTTATTTTTATCTCTTTTTATAAAATGATCCTGAGAAAATGCTTTAGCCTGTCCCTCATATTTCCAAGCCATTAAATCTCTAATTTCAAAACCTGCTAAATCTAAAGCCATAGCAGTTCTATGATACAATCTTCCTTGAGAAAATATTATACAAAATCCTCCGGGCTTTAATATTCTAAAAAAATCCTGACATATAGGCTCTAAAAATTTCTGAAGATTTTCACCTTGTTTTCTGTCAAATTTCATGCCGGCTGGTATTCCTCCTATAACATTAGAATATTTAGTTCTTCTCTTTAATTCTCCGTCATTCCAATTATTATCCATTCCGTCAATAAAATATGGAGGATCTGTTACTATGAAATCTATATTATTATCAGGTATTTTTTTTAAACCTTCTCGGCAGTCCTTATTAAATATATAGTAGCTGCTTTCTTCATTATTTTTAAAACAATAATCATCTGTATTTGATTTTAATGAGTTTTCTATAATTTTATCCAAATTCATATATGTGTCCATGTTTTTACTAGATTATATAAATATAAATAAAATTTGTCAAAATATTAATAGCATTGTTTCAAAATTAATTTCATTTATATAAGTGAAAACTACACTGCATTATCCATATTGTAATAACACATATTCTATATGCATAGTTGATGATAATTAGGCATAACTAACATAAAGAATGACTGTATATTTATATGTTAAAATAATCAATTATGAGATATGTAAAATTTTATGATTATAATTTAAAATTAAATAATTAATCTTGTATAGAAGTTTAAAAATAAGTCTAATATATCTTTTACAATTTCATACCTATTTTTTATTTAATAAATTCTACAAATTTACGATACTTTAATATAAGAATTTATATATTTTGAAGATGTAATTAATTATGAATGAAAATATTTTAGTAGTAGAGCATAGAGCAGACCTTTTAGACAGGTTTGTTGATCTATTAAGAGGAAGACATTATAATCCGATAGCAACAAAATCCAGATCTCAGGCAGTTAATATTTCCAATGAAAGTACATTGGATTTAATACTTTTAGATGCAGATATAGGGGACTCACAAGGTTTGCAGCTTCTTGATACTTTTAAAAATCAGGAATCTACTAAAGGAACTCCTGTAATTCTTTTAAGTACGCCGTATAGAAAAATGGAGTTCATAGAGGAAGCTATAAATTTAGGTATTGACGGACTTATATTTATTCCATTTGATGAGATGGAGCTTGTCGTAAGAGTTAATAGCTGTTTGAAATACAGAAGACTTTACTTAGAACATCAGAAATTAATTAAACAGGCAGATTATCTTCAGAATTCTTTAGCTGATATGACAGAAGTTTCTAATAGAAATTATCAGTCATATAAAGATGCTCAGAAAAAATACGATGATATACTTAATGTGGATTTAGAAACAGGGCTTTGGAATAAAAAAGAGTTTTATGAGCAGTTTACAAGACTTCTTTATGAAACAGTAAGGCATGAAGAAACTATAGTGCTTGCATGCTTTTGTATAGACGGACTTGATAGTATTATAAGCGAATATGGAATCATAGCTGCTGAAGAAATAATGCTTAAGTTTACAGATGTTCTTAAAAAAACAACAAGAAGAGAAGATATTTTGGCGAGATTTGATAATAATCAGTTTATGGTTGCTTTCAATAGAATGAATATCAAATTATATGATAAGAAAATTGAAGAAATAAAAGGTTTTGTTGATAAAAATGAACTCGAATACAATGGCGTTATAATTAAATATACAATATCTGTCGGTATATCATATACAGCATATAAAAAGAATTATCATATAGAGGGTATGGAAAAAGAAATAGCTCCTGTATTACTAGCACTTCATAATGCTAAAAGGAGAGGATTTGCAAGTTTGTTTGTACACCCTACACTTATTAAAAGGTAATAATTATTTATGATAGTTAATCTTGAAAAAAATAATTCAGAAAGTATAGAGTATGCAGCTAATGAAGTTATAAAAGTTATTAATAAAGGCGGAATAGTAGTTTCCCCAACAGATACAGTTTATGGAATGCTTGCTGATGCTTTTAATACTGATGCTGTAAATAGAATATATACTATAAAAGAAAGAGAAAAAAATAAGCCTCTTTTAATATTATCAAAAAATTTAGAAAGTGTGAAAAGATTCTCAAATAAAGAAGTACCTGAAATCATAAAAAAAAATATACCGGGTGAATTAACTTTTATTATGCCTCTTTTAGATGAATTAAAAAATCGATTCTCATATTTGAAAGATACGATAGCTTTAAGAATACCTAATGATAAATATATGCAGCTTATACTAAAAGGAACTAATCCTTTGGTAGCTCCTTCCGCCAATCCGAGCGGTTACGGTATTATACTTGACGGCAATGAATTAGCAGAGCTTTATAAAGACAAAGCTGACTTAATAATTAATGCCGGTATATTAGAAAATAAGATGCCTTCAACACTTTATGACTGCTTAGAAAATAAAGTTCTTCGTCAGGGTTCTGTTCATTTGTAATTATATATTTTTATTTAATATTAATAAATTGTATTATAAATATAATAGTGTAAAAAATTATGTAATAGATTACCCAATTGTCCTATATAGAAAACAGTATATTTCAAAATTAGATATTATTAGTCTTCTTGATAAAACAGAAGGTTATTCTGGTGCTGATATTGAATCTATTATTCAGCATGCTATAGAGAAATGTTTTATTGAAGATTGCAAAAAAATGGAGACTAAATATTTGGAAGAGGCTATGAAAGATTTTAAATGCATATCAGTAACATTTAAAGAAAAACTAGAAGATATGAAAAAGAATTTGGATAAATACGATATGAAGTATGCTTCTAAAAAATAGCATATATTTTTATAATTAAAAATAAAGGGCTTTACTTTTAATCAAGTGTAAGCCCTTATTTAATTTATTGCTATTAATCAATTTTTATACAATTAATTTTTATTATCCCATTGAGTTATAGCATCATCATTTTTTAATTCTTCAATTATATCTTTACTAAATTTAGGCTTTTTATGTTCTTTTAATTGACTTACATAATGTTTAGTAAGCAGGTATACGGGTTTATTAAGTATGACCATAACTATGATGTTCAATAAAGCCATAAATCCCATAAACATATCTCCAGCTCCCCATATAGTTTTGAATTCAGCTAATGAACCTGCAAATACCATTACTATAGTCATAAGTCCAACTATTATATAAGATACAAAATTATCTTTTATAGCAGCGGCACCTGTTTTTATATAGAAAAAATTTCCTAGTATAGAACTGTAAGAGAAAAACAATATACATACAGTAATAAATATAGAACCGAAACTTCCCAAATGAGATTCCATAGCATATTGGAATAAATTAATACCTTCTATATTTTTAACTTCTTTCATAGCCTCCGGAGATAATAGAAGTATGAATCCTGAAATAGAACATATTAATATAGTATCAGTAAATACTGAGAACATCTGTATCAAGCCCTGTTTACAAGGGTGAGAAGTATGAGCGGCGGCAGCAGCATGCGGAGCTCCTCCCATACCTGCCTCATTTGAGAATAAACCTCTTTTTAATCCGTTTGAAATTGTAATTCCTATAGCACCTCCGAAAACAGCACTAGGCTTAAATGCTTGTACGAATATATTTTGAAATGCTGTAGGTACTGAAGACAAATTAGTAAAAAATATAAAAAGTCCCATTAATATATAAGGTATCGCCATAACAGGTACTATGAATACACATGCATGAGTTATAGTATCTCTTTTTTTACTGAATAATATTATTCCTGTAATTATTGTTAATATGATAGCAGTTATAATAAATGATACATTATATTTTGACAAAGCACTTGATATTGTATTTGCCTGAACACCATTAAAAGTTGTATATGTGAATATCATACATAGAGCAAATAATACTGCTATTACAGGTTTTTTTAATTTGCTTTTTATATAGAAAGAAGCCCCTCCTATAAATTTTCCTTGAGAATCTTTTTCTTTATAAAGCTGAGCTAATGTACTTTCGGAAAAAGCTAAACTTCCGCCTAAAATAGCCATTATCCACATCCAAAATAAAGCTCCAGGTCCTCCTGCCGAAACAGCTCCCATAACTCCTGTAATATTTCCTGTTCCAACTCTTGAAGCTGTACTTATACAAAAACTTACAAATCCTGAAACTCCGTCTCCTTTTTCATGCTTTGAAAACAGAAGTTTTAAAGCATGTATAGAATGTGAAACTTGTATGCCTTTTAATCTTATGGTAAAGAAAACGGAAATAACAAAAAATACAGCAAGAAGAAGATAACCATACATTACATTATTAGTATTTGTTATTATACTATTAATAATTCTCATTTTTTTCCCTTTTATTTATATATTAATTACATAATTATACAACAAATATATTTTTTGTATACTATATTTATAAAATATTATATTTGTAATTTTTCTAATTTTTTTGTTATTTCATTTCGTTTTTTTATATATTTATCATATAATACAGGATTAGGTTTTTCATTATTGATTATGTAAAGATTATAATTAACAGCTTCAAGTAATTTACTATAATATATTTGAGAATTATATTTATCCCCCAAATTTTCATATATACCAGCTAATTCTTCTAAAGCCTCATCATCATTTTTATTTATATTAATAATCTTTTTCAAATATTCTATTACTAAATTTCCATTTTTATTCATATCTCTTTTTAGCAAATACACAGCATCTTTTATCAAATTTATATCTTTATCATAAATTTCTATAGCGGCATTATAATATTTTGAAGCGTTGCTGTAATCATTTTTTAATATATAAGCATCAGCAAGTTGTTTATAATATATATAATTATCTTTTTTAGCATTTATTGCTTTGTTATAATTTTCTATACTTTTTTCTATATCCTCATTTTCTACATTAACTTTATATCTGCTGTAATATAAATCTCCCAAAGCAGACAGATAATAATGATTATTTTTATCCAAGTATTTTTTCATATTATCTATTATTGCAGTCATATCATTAATAGAATTTTTATTTCCTTTTTCTATAAGATATTCTAAATAATCCATGTTGAAATAAAGATTATCTTTGTAGAAATTAAAAAACATTTCATAAACTTTATTCTCATCATTACTGTTTATTATTTGGCTGTAATAACCTATAAGTGAAATGTATTCATCTTCTGTTATAAGATTGTTGTTTTTCTTGGAATAGGAATATATATCTTCTAATACTTTATTAATAGATTCAAATAAATTTTCTTCTTTTGAATAGATATTTTTTTCTTTCCATTCATTAGGTTTTTCTCTGTCAAATATTACATAATTAAGTACAAGTCCGTGTTTATATTTAAACAGGTCATAAGTTATTGATAAATCGGCATTATTATTTAAAGTAAGTTCTTTAATTTTTGATTTTATTTCTTTATAATTACTTTTTTTATATGGTATATAAGGTATTATATGAAAGTCAGAATTAACAAATAAATTTTTTATTATTAAATCTTTTACTGCATAAGAGTTATAATTATTACTGTATTCTGTTTCAAATATTATTATTTTTTTCTGAGCAAAGGATATGCTGTTTATAGTCAAGGCGGTAAAAAAGATAATGAATATTTTTTTCATCATAGCTTAATAATATACAATATAAATATTAAAAAATCTATACTTGTTTTTTATTTTACGGCATTATATTATTATAAAAAATAATAAGAAAATTTAAAATTTTTATTAGGAGTTTATATGTTTAATATTTTAGACGGCAGGGAATTAGCTAAGGAGATAAAAGAAAGAATAAAAAAGGAAACAGAACTTCTTGAGAGAAAACCAAGAATAGATTTTATATATTTTGAAGATGATAAATCTACAGAAGTTTATTTTACAAGAGCAAAGAAGCAGGCTGAAAGTGTTGGAATGATAGGATCTTTGCATAACCTTTCTGTAAACACAACAGAAAAAGATTTTTTGACATTGATAGAATATTTAAATGAAGAATCTGAAACAAGCGGAATAATGGTTCAGATGCCTCTTCCTAAACATATAAATAAGAAAAAAGTTTATGAGACAATTTCAATAGAAAAAGATGCTGATGCAATATCTCATGTTAATTTAGGCAGGATATTTATAGGAGACAGCAATTTAGCTCCTTGTACGGCAAAGAGTGCTATGGCTTTAATAGAGAAATCTGGTATAAATATAGAAGGTGCTAATGCTGTTGTTATAGGAAGGAGTGAGATAGTTGGTAAGCCTTTAGCTCATTTGCTTTTACAGAAATCTGCTACTGTAACAATAGCACATTCAAAAACTAAAAATTTAAAAGATATTTGCAGAAATGCTGATATATTATGTGTATCTATTGGAAAGCCTGAATTTATTACAGGTGAGTATATAAAGAAAGATGCTGTTGTTATAGACATAGGTATAAATGTATTAGAAGATGGTTCTTTAAAAGGAGATGTTAATTTTGAGGAGGCTTCTAAGATAGCTTCTTATATTACACCTGTACCGAATGGAGTTGGAAGTGTTACCGTTTCTATGCTTTTAGATAATGTGCTTTATCTTCATAAAAAGAAGATAAACAAAAAGTAATTTCATAAATAATAAAACACTATATTAAAAATTAAGAGCTTTTTTATGGATATTATTTTTGCATTATTATCATCAATATTTGCATCACTCACTGCTATACTTATAAAGATAGGATTATCAGATATTAATTCTAATTTAGCAACCGCCATAAGAACTATTATTATATTAATAATCTCTTGGATTATAGTTTTTTATACTAATTCATTAAACTCTATGAATACAATTGAAACTATAAAAAATCTAAATACAAAGACTGTTATATTTATAGTATTATCTGGTATAGCCACAGGTTTATCTTGGATTTTTTATTTTAAAGCATTGCAGATTGGTAATGTTAATAAGGTAATAGTTATAGATAAACTTTCTATAGTTTTTACTATAATACTAGCGGCTATCTTTTTAAAAGAGTCTTTGAATATAAAAGTGATTATAGGAATGCTGTTTATAGTGGCAGGCACATTGATAATAAGTTTTCAATCATGAAAAAGTTTTAAAATATAAATAAAACTTGGGCGGGCTTTAACATTTAAGTATTGGCATATAAAAAATAATAAGCAGAAATTTTTTAATAGTTTTTATAGAAAAAAGGCGGGGTATGTAATTAAGTTTTAAAGCTTTATTTTCATGCCCACCCTTTAGTTTTATAATTTAAATTCGGATTAAAACTTTTAATTTTTTTATTGTTAAATTAGAATTTATAATTACCCACCCAAGTGTTTTTTAATTTTATTATGCTTATACCGCCGTTATAGGATATGCTTAAAATATATGCTATTTTTTTATTATAATTTAAACAATGAATGATATGTTATTAAACGGCGTTGAAAATTTACGCTTGAAAAAAATATAAGTTATACTAAAATAATAATATATAATAAAAAAGAGAGTGATGTCAATGAAAAAATTTAATAATACATTAATAATGCTTTTTTTGAGCATTTTTATCTTTTCTAATTATTTATATTCAAAAGATGCTAAAGTTTATGTTATAAAGAAGCAGGAATTTCAAGAGATAAATAGATGGTATGCTGGATATTTAAAAAATGCTATAGATGAAGCAAATGATGAAAAAGCAGATTTGATTATATTAGAACTTGATACACCTGGAGGACTTCTTTCATCAGCCTTATCTATAAAGAATTATATTATGGAAAGTAATGTACCTGTAGTTGTTTATATTAATAAGAATGCATTATCTGCGGGAGCTTTAATATCATTGAGTGCTAAAGAAATTTACATGTCTGACGGCAGTGTAATAGGGGCAGCTACTCCTGTATATTTAAATGGAAATGAACCTAGAAAAGCAGGAGAAAAAGAGGTGAGTGCAATGCGTGCTGCGATGAGAGCTTCTGCCGAAACTACTAAAAAGAATGTTAAAGCTGCTGAGGCTATGGTTGATGAAACTATAGTTTTAACTAAAAGAAGTGATGGTATTGATTTAGATGATAAGACTTTATTGACATTAAGTGCTGATGAGGCAGTATCTATAAATATTGCAGATAAGAAAGCAAATTCTATAAATGATATATTAGAATTAAAAAATATGAATAATGCAGAAATAATTAATATAGAAGAAGAAGGCTATGATTCTGTATTGAAGGTTCTTCTTAATCCTTTTATTTTAAGTATTATAATGTCTATAGGAATAGCTGGAATATATATTGAAATGAAGACTCCGGGATTTGGTGTAGGCGGAGTAACAGCGATAATAGCTTTTGCTTTATTTTTCTTTATTCAGTTTTTTTCAGGCAGCAGTAATTTTTTAGCACCTGCAATATTCCTTCTTGGAGTTGTTCTTCTTTGTGTAGAAATATTTCTTATACCTGGCTTTGGAATCACAGGCATACTTGGTATAATAGGAATTGTAGCGGGAATATTTATTTCTTTTGGAATACATAATATAGCTGTAGCTTCTTTTGTAATATTTGTATCTTTAATAATAGATATTATACTTGTATTATTGATTGCAAGGTTTATGAGTAAGTCAAAAGATTTTAGAAATAAGATTACATTAGAGAGTGATGTTTCAGGATATCATTCAAGTATTTCTTATGATGATTTAATTGGAAAGGATGGAGTTGCTGATACTTTTTTCAGACCTGCAGGTTATATAGTCATAGATGGAAAGAGATATGATGCTGTAAGCGAGGGTGAGTTTATAGATAAAGGCAGCAGTTTAAAAGTTATTCTTGTAGAGGGCAATAGAATAGTAGTTAAGAAATCCAATTAATATTAATTTATGCATTTAAATTTCTAACTAGAATAGAAATATATTTACAGCATAAGTATTTTATAAAAAATATACTTATGCTAATGAACTGAAAGCTCTTACAGAAGATATATCTATTCTAAGCTGCAAAACATATCTTTTGCCATCTCGTCCTATAGCATAAGTGTATCTGCTTGAAAGAGGAGATATGCCGCTTCCTTGCTGGCTTATCTTTTGTATGTTAGCAGGATTTTGAGCTGAGTTATTTTCTTTAGGAACAGGCATTTGAACTTGCGGTGTTTGCTGTACATTATTATTTATTCCATTGATAGTCATACTAATAACTCCTTTATTTAGCAATTAACTTCTGATATTAACGGTAATATAAAAAAAACCTTAAGGATTTTATTTAATTCATTTAATGCTATTTATTTTTTATAATTTAATAAAAGCGACAATTTTTGTCATTTATAGATGTTATAATAGAAATTTTTACTTTTATATATTTTTAATCTATACAACGCACGATAAATCAATCAAATAATTTAAATATATTAAATAATATAATTTTGGTTATATTGAAAGATATTTTCACCGTGCGTGAATTGTGTTATAAATCTAATTAAATTTATGGTGTAATATAAGTGCTTAATAATTAGTAAAGCTTTAATTTTAGATTAAGTTAAAAAATATAAAAGGGCATGGTATATAAACTAATTTTTAAAACATAAAAATTAATTTAAATGATATATGATAATTTCAATTGAAATATTTAATTATATGCTATAATATATAATGTAATTAATTTAAAGGATTTTTTATGAAAAGAATTATTGTAACAGGCGGAGCTGGATTTTTAGGCTCTCATTTATGTGAAAGATTATTAAATGAAGGAAACTATGTAATATCTATAGATAATTTTTTTACAGGCAGTAAAGAGAATATTAAACATTTATTAGATAATAAAAATTTTGAAAGTATAAGACATGATATCACAGAACCAATACATATAGAATGCGATGAGATTTATAATTTTGCCTGTCCTGCTTCTCCGATACATTATCAAAGAAATCCTGTACATACATTTAAGACAAGTGTTTTCGGTATACTTAATATGCTTAATTTAGCAAGAGATTGCAATGCCAGAATACTTCAAGCTTCAACTAGTGAGGTATATGGGGATCCTTTAGAACATCCTCAAATGGAAACTTATTGGGGACATGTTAATCCTAATGGTATAAGAAGCTGCTATGATGAAGGTAAAAGGGGGGCTGAAACTTTGATGATGGATTATTACAGGGAGTATAAAACAGATATAAAGATAATAAGAATATTTAATACTTATGGTCCTAGAATGAATGAATATGACGGCAGGGTAGTTTCAAATTTTGTTATACAGGCACTTCAGAATATACCTATAACAGTTTATGGCGATGGAAGCCAAACTAGAAGTTTCTGTTATTGCGATGATTTAATAGACGGTGCTGTAAAAATGATGAATGCGGATAATTTTATAGGACCTGTAAATTTAGGAAATCCTGCGGAAATGACTGTTTTAGAATTTGCCCAAAAAATTATAGAAATGACAAATTCGAAATCAGAAATAGTATTTAAAGATCTTCCTAAAGATGATCCTATAAAAAGACAGCCTAATATTAGTTTAGCCAAAGTAAAACTTAATTGGAAACCTGAATATAAATTGGAAGACGGTTTGAAAAAGACTATAGAGTATTTTGATGATTATTTAAAAAACAAATAACATAATATAAATGTATTATTTGTATTATATATAATAAAATTAATAAAAATAATTTATTTTTTAATTATATATGTATTTTTACAGTAGCAGGTATATTTCTATTTTTTAGTAAAAATATTTTATAACTATATTATAATTTTAAATAAAATTCTTAAATTTGTTAATATATTGATTGTATGTAAATTAATTTTATTTTTATAGAATATTTCATATGAAATAAATTTTTTATATTTTTATATATAAAAATAACAAATAAAGGAAAAAATAAGAATGAAATTAAAAATACTTTTAATAGTTATTGTAATTTTATTTGCAGTATCATGTGCAAAGAATAACCCTTCAAATCCTACATATGCTGTAAGTAATACGCCTACAGGAAATGAAGAAAATAAATCTGCAGATAATGTAAATAGTAAAGAAACCTCTAATACTGATGAAGAAAATAGTTTAGATAACTACGGAGAAAAAACTGATTTACCTATTAATGATAATACAGTAATAGATGACGGTGCTTTAGAATATAAAGGAAAAGTAGAATATACAGTAGAAACATTAGATTCTTCATCTTTTACAAATCCTGAATATATAGATATATATGTAGATATTTACAATGATGAAAAGATGATATTAATATATACGCCTAATAGATTTAGGTTTGAAAATGTTTCTATTACAGGAAGTAAATATGAGGGAAATATGTCAGATGATAATGGTACATATACATTTTCAATGACAGTAAACAGAGATACAATTACAGATTTTAATTTTACAATATTAGGAAAACAGGAAAGATATTATATGAAATCTAACCAATTAGATGCCATTAAATAAATTATAAAGTTATTATCTAGAAAGGGGCGTTAAAAAGTATGCCTCTTTTTTTATATAAAAGTCAATATACCCATAGTCCCTACTTGAATTTTATTAAAAAATTATTATAATTATATTGTTAGATAATTGTAACATTTAATAAAAAATAGTAAAATAGGATATGTTTTTTATATAGGAGTATTTATATATGAAAATGACTTTAAAAATAGGAGGAATGCACTGTGCTGCTTGTTCTAGAGCAGTGGAGAGAGCATTAAAAAAGACTGAAGGCATTGATGATGCTAATGTTAATATAGCTACAGAAAAAGCAGTATTCAATTATGATGAAAAAAAACTAAAGTATGATGATATAGTGAATGTAGTTGTAAAGGCTGGATATCAGGTAGTAGGAAAGGAGGAAGATCCGGCTGAGAGAAAAGCTAAAGAGATAAAAGAGCAGAAAATAAGATTAATAGTATCTGCCATATTTTCTATACCGCTTTTTTATATATCAATGGCACCTATGGTGAGTATAGTAAAGTTTCCAATACCTAGTTTTTTGGTTCATCATGTCAATCCTCAGGTTTTTTCTATAGTCGCTATACTTTTATGCGTACCTGTTATGATATCAGGCTATAAGTTTTATACATTAGGTTACCCTGCACTTTTCAGAGGCTCCCCTAATATGGATTCGCTTGTAGCAATAGGTACAACTGCAGCATTTGTTTATAGTATATATTCTAGTATTTTAGCATTTATGGGGCTTAATCCTCATGGTGAAAACTTATATTATGAATCAGCTGCTGTTATAATTACATTGGTACAGTTTGGCAAGTATTTAGAGGCTAGAAGCAAAGGAAAAACAGGTGAGGCAATAAAAAAACTTATGGGACTTCAGCCGAAAACAGCAACTATAATAAAAGACGGAGAAGAGAAAGAGATAAAAATTTCTGAAGTAAAAGTTGATGATATAGTTTTGGTACGCCCAGGTGAGAAGATACCTGTTGACGGAGAGATTATAGAAGGATACAGCAGTGTAGATGAATCAATGCTTACAGGAGAGAGCATACCTGTTGAAAAAAGTGTAGGCGATAAGGTGGTTGGTGCTTCAATTAATAAAACAGGAAGTTTTAAGTTTAAGGCTCAGAAAGTAGGTTCTGATACGGCATTAGCTCAGATTATAAAATTAGTAGAAGATGCTCAAGGCTCAAAAGCTCCTATAGCACATATTGCCGATGTAGTGTCTTCATATTTTGTACCTGCTGTTATTACTATAGCTTTGATATCTGGTATAATTTGGTTTATAGCTTTGCATAATTTTGTATTCTCTTTAACTGTATTTGTGTCAGTATTAGTTATAGCTTGTCCTTGTGCTTTGGGGCTAGCTACTCCTACTGCTATAATGGTTGGTACAGGAAAAGGTGCTGAGCTTGGAATACTTTTTAAAAATGCTGAAGCGTTGGAAGTATCTCAAAAAATAAATGCTGTAATGTTTGATAAAACAGGTACTCTAACAGAGGGCAAACCTTATGTTACTGATATTATTTCTGATGATAAGGATAAACTTCTTTTAATAGCTGCAAGTGCTGAAAATGGAAGTGAACACCCATTAGGTGAGGCTATAGTAAGAGAGGCTAAAGAAAAAAATATTAAACTTCTTGATATAGAAAATTTTAAAGCTATAGCAGGTTTCGGTATAGAAGTATTCATTGATAATAAAAAAGTTTTGATGGGCAATGATAAACTTATGAATAAAGAAAATATAAATACGGAGAATTATCATTCATATATGGATAGCCTTTCAAAAGAGGGTAAAACCCCAATGTATGTTGCCTATGATAATAAACTTTTAGGTATTATAGCTTGTGCGGATAAATTAAAAAAAGAAAGCATTGATGCTATAAGAAGGCTTCATAAATTGGGTATAAAAACAGCTATGATAACAGGAGACAATAAAAATACAGCTAATTCGGTAGCAAAAGAAGCTGGTATTGATATAGTGTTTGCTGAAGTTCTTCCAGAAGAAAAATCAAAAGAGGTTAAAAAACTTCAGGACGAAGGAAACATTGTTGCTATGGTAGGAGACGGTATAAATGATGCTCCTGCTTTAACTCAGGCTAATGTAGGCATTGCTATAGGAAGCGGCACTGATGTTGCTATAGAAAGTGCTGATATAGTATTAGTAAAATCAAATACCAATGATGTAGTAACTGCAATAGAATTGAGCAAGGCCACTATGAGAGATATTAAACAGAATCTTTTTTGGGCTTTTTGCTACAATGTTATAGGTATACCGATAGCTGCGGGAGTTTTGCATGTATTTAGAGAGCCTTTAATAGCTTCTTCTATAGGAGATTTTTTAGTTGCTATTATGGGTAAGGATTTACTTTTGAATCCTATATTTGCAGCTCTTGCTATGAGTTTAAGCTCTGTATCAGTAGTTACTAATGCTTTAAGACTTAACTTTTTTAAACCAAGCAAATAGATTTTATTTTTATATACTAAGTTTTTCAATCATATATACTCAAAAGTACATAGAGATTTAATTTTTAATTTCTATGTACTTATTTTTTGTAATTTTAAAAACGTATGCAGTGTAAATACAATGAACAATAATAAGTTTTAATTCAAATTTTACTAAAAAAAGAATTTTATTTTAACATGCGTTAATTAATGCTAAAAAATTAAATAAAACTTGGGCGGGTGCTTTAATTTCTCATTGAGCAGTAAAATAAATGAAGGAATAACTTTTTTACACAAAAATTACAAAAAAATAAATATACAGAAACTTTTAACCATATAATTCGTCTAATAATCTAAATAGCATGCTATATATTATTTTACTTTTTAAAATAAACTGATTCTGCAATAGGGAGAAAATTATATATGAAAAATAAAATTAAAATATTTATAGATATAATAATGACTATTCTTTTTTTTGTTTTAATTGGCTATCGTTTTACAGGCCGTACCATGCATGAATATTTGGGATATTTAATTTTTATATTTTTTATACTTCATCATATACTGAATTTTCATTGGTATAAAAATCTAAATAAAGGAAAATATAGTTTAAATAGAATATTAAATACATTTATAAATTCTATGCTCTTTATATGTATGCTTGGATTAATTATAAGCGGAATATTATTTAATAGAAATGTAGTTGAATTTTTTAATCTTGAAGGCATTAAAGTATTTAATAAAAGACTGCATATAATTTGCTGTTATTGGGGACTTATATTAATGTCTTTACATTTGGGTATGCATTGGGGTATGTTTATAAATATGAGTAAGAAATTCATGAATATAAAAAAACAAATATATATGATAATGGGTTTATTAGTAGCTGTATATGGAGTAGTTTCATTTATAAAAAGAGGTATATATATTAGACTATTTTCAGTTACAAAAGTTCCTTCTTATGAAGAGGCTTTTATATTTTTCTTTATGGATCATATTGCTGTGATGGGACTTTTCATATTTATTACTTATTACTTGCATAGATTAAGCAGCAAATTAAATAAGATTAATACACAGAAAGAATAATAATTTTTATTAGCAGTAATAAAAAATAATAAGTTTATAATAAAGTGCGGTAATATGTAATTAAGGTTTAAAGCTTAATTTACATGACACACCCTTTATCTTTAATATTTTACTATAAAATTTTTATTTTAATTTTTTTTAATGCCTATAGTAGAAATATTAGCACCCGCCCGAGTTTTTTTATTACTATTGACAGATATATTTAAAAATATATAATTTATAATATTTCGATAAATTGAATAATCTAATTTTCAGGATAATAGATGATAGTTTTGGAAAATGTTAGTAAGGTATTTAAAACAGCCAAAAATAAACAGCTTAATGCTGTTAATAATGTATCTTTAAAAATAAACAAAGGTGAGATATACGGAATAATAGGTTTTTCAGGAGCTGGAAAATCAACTTTAGTAAGATGCATAAACTTATTAGAAAGACCTACATCAGGAAAAGTATATGTAGATGAAGAGGAATTAACATCTTTAAAACCCAAAGAACTTAGAGAAAAAAGAAAAAAAATGGGTATGATATTTCAGCAGTTTAATTTGTTTAGTTCAAGGACAGTATTTAAAAATGTTGCATATCCTTTAAGATACAGAGGGCTTTCAAAAGAAGAAATAGAAAAAAAAGTAATGTCTTTGCTTGAGCTTGTAGATATAAAAGAAAAGGCTAATGTTTATCCTTCGCAATTAAGCGGCGGACAAAAACAAAGAGTTGCAATTGCAAGAGCTTTGGCTAATGATCCGCAGATACTTTTATGCGATGAGGCAACTAGTGCTTTGGATCCGCAGACGACTTCTTCTATATTAAAATTATTAAAAAAGTTAAATGAAGGTTTAGGAATTACTATAGTTGTAATAACGCATGAAATGAATGTAGTTAAGGAACTTTGTCATAGAGTTGCGGTTATGAATAAAGGAAGTCTAATAGAAGAAGGAGATATATTTGAAGTATTTTCTCATCCAAAAAATCAAATTACGCAGGAGTTTATAGATACTACTTCAAATCTTTCAAAAATATATACGCTTGTTGAAGAAAAGGATAAGATTACAAATATTAAAGCCGGAGAATGTATAGTAAGATTAAAATACAAAAAAGATAGTGTAGGAGAGGCTTTAGTTTCTCATGTATCCAGAAAATTTAATGTGGATGTTAATATAATATTTGGGAATGTAGAGCTTATAGATGATAGTTTGCTTGGAGGCTTGGTAGTAATACTTCATGAAAAAGAAAAAGGCGGTATTACTAATACTATAAAGTTCTTTCAAGAGCAAAATGTTGATACGGAGGTAATAAAAGATGCTAGATATGATGAATAATTTAATGCCTAATGTTATGGCAGATTTACCTAGACTTTATCAAAGCATAATACAAACATTTGTAATGCTTTTTTATTCAGGGATAATATCATTTTTTGCGGGCGGTTTTTTAGGCGTACTTTTAATAGTTACTAAAAGATTTGGAATAATGGAGAATATATTAGTATATGAGGTTCTTAGTAAATTAATTAACTTTTTCAGAGCGATACCATTTATAATACTTCTTGCAATGCTTGTACCTCTTACAAGATTTATAATGGGTACTGCTATAGGGGTAAAAGGTGCTATTATACCTTTAATATTCGGAACAGTTCCTTTCTTTGCAAGACAGATAGAAAGTGCTTTAGCTGAAGTGAATCCGGGTTTGGTAGAAGCGGCACAGTCTATGGGATCATCACCTATAGCAATTATTTTTAGAGTATATTTAAAAGAAAGTATAGCTCCTATAGCAAGAGGTACTACTATAACGGCAATTAGTTTAATAGGTCTTACTGCTATGGCTGGAGCTGTAGGTGCCGGCGGACTTGGAACTTATGCTATACAATCCGGATACTATAGAAATAAATTAGATATTATATATGTGTCTGTAATACTTCTTGTAATACTTGTAGGTATTATACAGGCTGTAGGAAATTTCATTGTAAAAAAAGCTACACATTGATAAAAATTATTATGATATAAAAAATTATTTAATATTAAGAGGAATTATTTATGGAAACTTTATTAAAAAGAAGAAAAGCTGTATTAATAGGAGCAGGACATGTGGGTTCTCATGCCGGATATGCATTAGCTTCTCAGGGTTTAGTTGAAGAAATAGTTTATATTGATATAGATGAGAAAAAAGCATTTGCTCAGGCTTTGGATATATTTGATGCTGCAGTGTATCTTCCTCATAGAGTAGAAGTTAAAGCAGGAAATTATAAAGATATAGATGATGCGGATATAATGGCGGTATGTGCAGGACCTTTGCCTACTATCAATCAAACTAGAATGGATACTTTAGGCTCTACAATAGAGGTTATGAAAGATATAATAGAGAAAATAAAAAAGACTAAGTTTAACGGCATAATAATAAATATATCTAATCCTGCTGATGTTATTACTCATTATTTACAAAACAAATTGAATTATGATCCTAAGAGAATAATATCTACAAGCACAACATTAGATTCGGCAAGGTTAAGAAGGGCTATATCAGAAGCAATTAATATTGATCAGAAATCTATATATGCTTATGCTTTAGGAGAGCATGGAGAAAGCCAAATGGTAGCATGGTCAGCTGTAACTATAGCAGGAAAACCTTTATTTGAGCTTATGAAAGAAAAAGAAAAATATTCATGTCTTGATTTGAAAGAATTAGCTAATAAAGGAAGAAGAGGCGGATGGGATGTTTTAGAAGGTAAAGGCTCTACAGAGTTTGGAATAGGTACTGCTTTAGCTGAAGTTGCTCGGGCAATACTTTGCGATGAACATAGGGTGCTTCCTGTTTCTGTATACTTGAATGGTGAATATGGTCAGAATGATGTTTATGCTTCTGTTCCTGCAGTGCTTGGAAGAAACGGAGTTGAGGAGATAATTGAGCTTAAAATGAATGATGAAGAGAAAAAATTATTTTCTGAATCTTGCAATGTTATGAAAAAGAATTATGAGTTGGCTTTGAATATGTAATAATATTTATTAGCGATTATAGTATTATTATATGTTCAATTATAATTAAATAATTTTTTAACAGAATTATATTAAAATGATAATGCTATGAAAAATATGAAAAAAATAATTTTACTTTTTACTTTTATATTTTCTGTTTCATGTTCTAATGCAGATAAAAATGTTAATATTGTAAAAGTGGGATATATAGGAGAATCTGATAAAGTTATTTGGCAGGAAGTTATGAAAAAAGTTTCTAATGATAATATAGAGATAGAATTAATTTCTTATATAGACTATTTTTCTCCTAATAAAGACTTGAATGACGGAAAAATAGATTTAAATAATTTTCAGCATTATGCTTTTTTTAATCATGAATTGGAATCTAAAGGATATGAACTAACTGCTATAGCAGATACATGTATTGCAGCTATGAATATATATTCTTATAATATAACAAATATTAATCAGATTAAGGAACATGATAAAATAGTTATACCAGATGATGATTCTAATAGAGGCAGAGCTTTAAAAGTGTTAGAGGCGGCTGGTATTATCAAATTAAAAGACCGATACAAGCAAAATCCTACTATAGATGATATAAAAGAAAATAAGTTAAAGGTGAATATAATTGAAGTTGATGCTGGAAGTATATATAGTTTGCTTTCTGACATAACATGTGCGGTTATTAATAGTAATTTTGCTTTAAGTTTTGGGCTTAATCCTTACACGGACTCTATATTTAAAGATAATCCTAGTAATTATGCTGATAAAAACTATGTAAATATTATAGCTGTGAGGACTGAGGATAAAGATAATGAAATATATAAAAAAATAGTAAAAGCATATCAGTCTGATGAAGTTAAAGAAATATATGATAAAAATTTTAATGGTATATATATATCAGTTTGGTGATTTTATAAGTTGGAGGAAATATGAAATATTTATTAAAGTTTTTTTTATTAATGAATATAATTTCCTGTGAAAGTTCTAATACTGAAGTTGTAAAAGTAGGACATATTGGCGAGTTTGATTATGATATATGGCAGCAAATAAATGAAGAGTTAAAGATAGAGAATGCTAGATTGGAACTTATATATTTTGAAGATTATGATATTTTGAATAAAATGCTGAACGATGGAGAGATCGATTTGAATTCTTTTCAAAATTATATTTATTTTGTTAATGAGACTAATAGATATAATTATGATCTTTATGTTATTGGAAGAACTTTTGTAGCTCCTATGAATATATATTCAAAATTTCTTACAAATATTAATCAAATATCATCAAATGCCAAAATAGCTGTTCCTGATGATGAAGTAAATTTATCAAGGGCATTACAGATATTAAGATCTGCAAATATTATTAAACTTGAAAGGTCGGATAAAAAATTTTATAAAATATCTAATATTACAGAAAATAATTTAAATATTCAATTTATTCCTATGGATGCAAATATCATTTATTATAATCTTGACAATGTAGATGCGGCAGTTATAAACTATGGTTTTATTTCAGATCATGTAGGTTATAATATTATATATTATGATGATGTATCTAAATATTCACATAGCGGTATGATGTCTTATGCTAATTTGATTGTATGCAGAGAAAAAGATAAAGATTATAATCTTTACAAGTTTATATCAGAAAGCTACAGACAGAAAATGAGAAAGAATATAGAGAGTAATGCCTCAAATGGTCTTATTATGGCTGATTAAGGATATATGAACATGAAAAAAGTATTATTTATTTTATTATTATTTATTGTTTCTTGTAATTCTAAAAAAGAGAATATAGTAAAGATAGGATATATAGGCGAGTTTGATATAGATATATGGGAATATGTATCCAATGAAATGAAAGAACAAAATATCATTTTAGAATTAATACAGTTTTCTGATTATTCTGTAATAAATAAGGCATTAAACGGCAGACATATAGATTTGAATCATTTTCAAAATTATGATTATTTTGTTAATGAAACAAATAAAAATGATTATTACTTAAGTATAATAGATAAAACTTTTATTGCTTCTATGAATATGTATTCAGAAAATTTAACTAATTTATCTCAATTGCATCTTCATTCTAAAATAGCAGTTCCGAAAGATGAAGTAAATTTATCAAGAGCTTTAAAAATATTGGAATCTATTGGTATAATAAAATTAATGAGAAAGAATAATATTAATTATCATTTTACCACAAATGATATAGTAGAAAATTATTTACAATTAGACTTTGAAGCTATAGATGCAAATAATGTTTATTCTGTTATATCATCTGTTGATGTGGCCTTTATTAATTTCAATCTTAGTTTTGATGTTGAGGATGCAAATATTTTATATTATGATGATCCTAGTAAGTATAATTCTGATATGTATATTAATTTAATGGCGGCTAGATTGGAAGATGAAAATAATAGTGTTTATAAAACTATAGCTGATTCTTATAAAAAAAGGATTAAAGAGCTTGTTGAATCAGGAAAATTGCAGGGAATTATCATTAATTATTAGAACTTTTTATTGAAATTATTCAAAAAATAATATAATCTAAACATACTAATTTATTTAAAATTTAATAGAGGAGCGAAAATGAAAAAAATTTTATTATTGGTATCATCAGTTATACTGTCATTAATGATATTATCATGCACAAATAATTCTTCTGGTGATCAAAAGGTGGTTAAAGTTGGTTTTGCTGGAGAGTCTGATTACCAAATTTGGAATCCTATAGTAGCTAAATTAGCTGAAGAAGGAATAAAAGTAGAGTTAGTATCTTTCTCTGATTATACTATACCAAATCAGGCTTTAAATGACGGAGAAATTGATTTGAATGCTTTTCAGCATTATGCATACTTTAATGATGAAGTATCAAATAAAGGATATGATTTAACTGCTATTGCAGATACTTATATATCTGCTATGAATATTTATTCTACTAATATTACAGATGTAAAAGAATTAAAAAACGGAGATAAAATAGCTATACCTAATGATCCTTCTAATGGAGGAAGAGCTTTAAAAGTTCTTCAGGCGGCAGGAATTATTAAAGTAAGACCTGAGGCAGGAGATACTCCTAGTGTAAGCGATATAATAGAAAATCCTTTGAATATTGAAATAGTAGAAATGGATGCCGGTGCTATTTATGGTGTTCTTCCTGATGTTGCTTGTGCTGTTATAAATGGAAACTATGCTATAGATTTTGGTTTGAATCCGGGTTCTGATTATATATTTAAAGATGACCCTTCTATTTACAGCGGAAAATCTTTTGTTAATTTAATAGCTGCAAGAACTAAAGATAAAGATAATGAATTATACAAAAAAGTTGTAGAAACTTATCAATCTGATATAGTAGAAAAAGTTTATAATGAAAACTTTTTAGGTTCTTATCTTCCTACTTGGAAATAATAATTAAAAATATTTAAATAATATGAAAGCATGAGATATCAATAAATCTCATGCTTTTTTAATATATAATTATTATTTTTTGATTTAAATATTATAATGAGTATTCATCATTATCTTTTTTATAAGCATTCTCACAATAAGGAGCATTATAACAGTTTATGCAATTTGTACTATTTGCTATATAAACTAATTCCCCTTCTAAAATTTTATTAAATATCTCGTCAAAATAATCTTTCAAATTATATTCACTGTCAATATAGCCGCATATAGATAAAAGCATATCTCTGTCATTATACATCTGATTTATTTTCTGCGATTCATTGATAATATCTTTTTCTCTATATACCGTAAAAACTACTTCGCAATGCTTTATTTTTTCTGATATATTTTTTTGTATATATTGATTGAGTATATATTTTAAATATAAAATAGGCTGCAAATATATTCTTATAGTTTCTCTTATAATATCTTTTTGAGTTTCTCCTTTCGCTTCCTCTATTTTATATCTTGACTTGTAATCAACAATTCTTATTCCATTTATATTCTTATGCTCTTTATCAGAGTAGCTTAAATCTATTCTATCAACTATGCCTTTTATTTTTATAGATAGCTCTTTATTTTTATATATAATAAAATCTTCTTTACTTCCTATGTATCTTTCAAAATATGTAGGTATATAAAAACAGCCTTCATCTTCTTCTTTTAATTTGTTATTGATGATTTCTTTTTTTATAAAATATGACATAACATTTAGGGCTTCTTCTCTTATAACATTATAATCAAATTTATATTCTAATAAGTATTTTTCTTCTAAGTCCTTTGAGGAATACATATTTATTAATTCATCTATATGATTATCCACAACCTGATTTGCTATATTGCAGTAATTATTAAATTCGCTTTCTATTAAGCGGCATCCTTCATCGGAATATTGATTTTTTACTTCTTGATAGAAATCCTGAAAGAATTTATGATATGCTCTTCCTCTATCCATGTAATTTACACCTTGTATTTTAGATTCTACAGATTCTTTTGAGTACAATCTTGAATAGAAGAATTTGGCAGGACATTCCATTATAGCCTGCAAAGTTGTAACAGATATTTTTTCTTTTAAAATATTTAAAAAGAAATTTTTTATATCTTCTTTATTATTAAAATCATGATGCATATTTTTATTATGCTTATGATAAACTGTATCTATAATATTTTCTGCATTATCTATTTTATAAGCTATAGTATTATATAAAAATAAACTCATAAGATTTTCTTTATCTGTATGTATATTATCTTCTCTTTGTATATATTCTTTTCTGTATATAAGTCCGTTTTTCTCTAAATTTTCAAATTTAAAATCCTCATTATATAACTCTCTGTATATATTCTCTAAATAATAAAATGGAATCTCTAAATTACCTTTTTCATCTTTAAATCTGAATGAGAAATAAATATTACTATCTTCATAGCAGCCTGATAATATATTTAAAAATAAAGCATAATGAATATCTGATAAATAACTTTGTGTATTAAAAACTATTTTTTTATTTTTTTTATTTATATACTCTCTTAATTTAGCACTTATAAAAAATGTATTAGGTCTTATTTTGATAAAATCATTATTCATTCCTAATATAAATATATGTTTTAATTTTAATCCCCTAGCATCATATAAATTACTTACTGTAAGAGTGATATCTTTATTTTCATCTTCGCCTATAGATTTGTCTCTTAAAATTGTATTTAAAGCGGCATGAAAATCAAAATGGCTTATTTCCTGATTCTCTATATTATCAAGTTTTTCTGTATATGCTATTTCTAGTATAAGATTAATAAATAAAGCTAATGCCTCATTATCTCTATAGAAATATTCATTCTTATTATTATCGTCTGTATTTTCTATATTTCCCACATCTAAAAATTTTAAAATATTTATATATGCAAGCCCTATTTCTTTATAACTTTTCTTTGATACCAGATTATTCAATAAATCCAAAAAATCTACTATTGATTTTGAAGCATCATTATATTCAAATTTTTTAGAAATCTTATTTTTAAAATCTTTGAAAGACATTTTTGAAAATATTTCTATAGAGTTATAATCTTCATAAGAATATATTAAATCTCTTATATTATAAGGATTGATGCCGTTAAGTTTTATATATGAGCTTGATAATATTTTTATTAAAGCATCTGCATCTATTTCGCCATTATATTTATCTAATATTAAAAATATTGAAGTGAGTACAGGTATTATAGGTACTTTCCATATAAAGTTAGCTCTTCTTTCATTAAATTTTATTTGGCATTCTTTTAATCTATTTGAAACAATATCGCTGTATAACTGAATATCTGAAAATATTATTCCTATATCATAGGGATTAACTCCATTTTCTATCAATTTAATTATCTCATCAATGACTGTATCAGCTTCCTGTTTGGCCCCGAATCCGGATATGAACTTTATTTTGTTTTTATATTTATTTATATCCTTATTTTCTCCCAGCAGTGCTTTTGCTAGATTTGAATTTTTATTTACTTCAAAATTATCAATACCTTGATAGAATGATTTATAATTATTAAAATGTTTTTCCATATTATAAGGCATTATAACTTTGATAGTTTTATTATAATGTTTTTTTATAGATTCAAGAAATATCAAATGTAAAGGCGGTATTTTTTCAAAATTATAAATTGTTATAGATTCATAAGTATTTAAAAATTCTAATTCTTTATTTTCTATAGATTTTATAAAAAGCTCGAAAATATCAAATTCATCTAACAAATTATTTTCTTTATTGTATTCTTTATATAGATTTATTATTTCATTTATATCTTTAAGATTATCATATTCATCTAATTTAAATCCGTAGAATTTAGCTAATGTTATTTCTTCTATTAGTTTATATAAAGTGTATGCCAATTCATAAGTTGTATTTTGTTTTGATATTAGGGCTTCTTTATTTTTTGTTTTATATTGGAATAATATATTATGAATATTGATTATTGCTATTGACTCATCTATATCCTGAACATTATGTTCTATTCTATAATTTTCAAAAAATATTTCTTTGCTGCTTTTATAGTATTGATGCAGAGTTTGATAATTAGTTATATCCAAGGTATATTTTTTGAAATTATTTTTTAGATAATTATTCTTTGCTTTATAGTTAGGAAATAAAAATAATTCTTGCATATATATGTATCTCTTTTTTATTTAATTATACTTGAATGAATGTATTTTTTGTCAAAATAAGTTTTATTTATTTTGATGCTTTTTCCAACGCACGGTAAAAAGGCTTTTATTTATAGTTTAAATTATGATTTTGGATTAGCATATATTTTAAATATTATTCTGCGTGCGGGTATACATGTTTTAAAATTAAAAAAAACTTGGGCGGGTGCTAATAAATTCTAATTATACAATAAAAAAACAAAAAACTTTGATTGCAGATTTAAATAATAAGGCTAGAGGGCGGGGGATGTAATTAGGTTTAAAAATTAAAAGGCATGAATATATAAATATTCAAGCCTTTATTTATATTTAGGAGATACAAAATAATAAAAGTTATGCCATTATTAATTGTCCGTTATTTCTTATGCGTATTTCTAAAGAATTAGTTAATCTTATTTTGTAGAATTCTATTCTTTTACTTACTTCAAAAATATAAGCATTATTATATTTTTTCATTATGTTTTTTATTTTACCTGCTATATTTTTTGGCAGTATATTTTCAGATAATTTATCATCGCTGCTTATATAATTCCAAGTTCCATTTTTGTCAAAATTGATATAAATTCCATTATTTAATTTTATCTCATATTGTTCTTTTCTTATGTCAATATAAACTATTTTAGCTTTGCTGTAATTAGAAGCAATAAATCTTCTAATATTTTCAGGTAATTTACTAGGAGTAATTTTAATAAAAAGGTTTAAGCTGTTAGTCATAATATATCTCCTTACTTAGTATTGTAAAATATCTTTACATTTATAATTATAGCAGAATGTAAAAATTAAGCAATATTTATTTACAAATAATTTACACTAAATTTACAAAACATATATATGTTTGCTAGTTATTAATACATGTAATACATAAATAAGCTATATATGACAGATTAATGTAAAATATATTTACAAATATTATAAAATTACCTGTAAATATAGGATTTTACTATGAAAATTAGAAATAAATTGGAAATTTTGATTAAAATCTGTAATTTGTTATAAGAGAAAATAAAAAATTTTATTTACATACCCCGCCCCTTATATTTCTTAATTCATTTAGAAAATTATATTTAAATTTTCTTAAATGCTTAATTAGAATTTATAAGCACCCGCCCAAGTTTTTATTAAAATTTAAAGTCTTACTTTAATATTATTCTTATGAAGATATTCTTTCAATTCTTTAATATCTATTTCTTTAAAATGAAATATAGAAGCAGCCAATCCGGCATCAACACCTTTAACTTGAAATACATCTTTGAAATGCTCCATATTTCCTGCTCCGCCTGAAGCTATTAAAGGTATGGAAACATTATCAGCTATTTCCTTAAGTAATTCTATATCAAAACCATTTTTTACTCCGTCAGTATCAATACTATTTATTACAAGCTCTCCTGCCCCATTTTTCTCACCCTTTATAGCCCATTCAATAGCATCAATTCCTGTATCTTCTCTGCCTCCTTTAGAAAATACAGAATATTTTCCATTAACTCTTTTTATATCTATAGAAAGTACAACACATTGATTACCATATTTTTCAGCAGCCTCTCTTATTAAATCAGGATTCTTTATAGCACCGGAATTTACACTCACTTTATCAGCTCCGGATTTTAAAACCATATCAAAATCTTTTATAGTATTTATTCCTCCTCCAACTGTGAGAGGTATAAATATTTCATTTGCCACTTTCTCAAGCACATTGACAAATAATTTTCTTCCTTCATAAGAAGCAGTAATATCATAAAACACAAGTTCATCAGCTAAAGAGTTATTATAATATTTAGCAAGTTCTACAGGATCATTTACATCTTTTAATCCTTCAAAATTAGTACCTTTTACAACTCTGCCATTTCTTACATCCAAGCATGGAATTATTCTTTTTGTTATCATATAAAAACACCTAATTTAATTTATGAAATTATATAGCAAAAAATATATTTCGTAAAGTAATTTGAAAATTACATTATTGAAAAAACAGAAAAATAAAATATACTTAATAAAATTATTTTTTATAACGGATTTATCTATGAATAATGATGTAATTTCTAATCCTCTATATTATGAGAAGCCTTATAAACTTTTATTTAAATACGCTGCACCTAGTATTATATCGATGCTTGTAGGTTCTTTATATAATATAGTAGATCAAATATTTATAGGTCAGGGTATAGGCATTAATGGTAATGCTGCTACAAATGTTGCTTTTCCGCTTACTATAATTTGTATGTCCATAGCATTATTTCATGGATTTGGATGTGCTTCATTTTATAGCATATTATTAGGGCAGGGCAATAATAAAAAAGCTGCCAAAATTATAGGAAATACTATTGTATTAGTTTTAATATTTGGAATTATATTTACGGTAATAGTAAAAATTTTTAATAAAAAGTTAATGACTATGTTCGGCTCTACTGCAGAAGTTTTACCTTATGCAGTGGAATATACAAATATAACTGCTTTAGGTTTTATACCATTTATATTTTCCACTATGATGAGCCATATAATAAGAGCAGACGGAAGTCCTCAGTATTCTATGATGTCTGTACTTATAGGTGCTGTTATAAATACAATATTAGATCCAATTTTGATATTCAAATTTGATATGGGTATGTCTGGAGCTGCACTTGCCACTATAATAGGGCAGTTTGTTTCATTTATTATTGTTATAAGATATTTATTCAGATTCAAACATATAAAATTTGAAAGAGATAATTTTTTAATAGAACCCAAAAATATTTTAAAAATATATTCATTAGGTTCATCACCGGGCTTTAATCAATTAGCTATGATGATAGTTCAAATTACAATGAATAATGTACTTAGTTATTATGGAGCTAATTCTATATACGGAGGCAATATACCTTTGGCAGTAGCAGGCATTATTGCTAAAGTTAATACTCTTGTAATGGCTTTTATAATAGGCTCATCACAGGGAAGCCAGCCTATAATAGGTTTTAATTATGGAGCTAAAAATTATGACAGAGTTATAAAAACATATAAACTTACTATAACAATTACTACAATTATGGCCTTTACAGCATTTTTATTGTTTCAATTATTCCCAAGACAGATTGTAGGAATATTCGGAGACGGAAGCGATTTATATTTTCGTTTTGCAGAAGAGTATATGCGTATATATATGGCATTAATGGTTATAAACGGTATCCAGCCTGTAACAGGTACTTTCTTTACTTCTTTGGGCAAAGCATTTAAAGGAGCTTTTATATCTATGACAAGGCAGATAATATTTTTACTTCCGCTTATAATAATACTTCCTAGAATACTAGGGATAGACGGAGTAATGTATGCCGGACCTGTTGCTGACGGAGCTGCTTTAATCGTTACTGTTATATTAGTTAGCAGAGAAATAAAACATTTAAAAAAACTTAGTAATATTGAAAATAGTTCAGTTTATTAAAGATGTAATAAAAGTTTAATATGAATTTCGGTATTTAGTTTCAAAATTAATTTTATTTATTAATTGTCATGCTATGCAACAACTACTTCTTTTTTGGTTTTATTCTACTCGTTGTGCATGTCGAAGAAGTTTGCATTTGGTGTTTTCATTTTCAAAGGACTTTATATTTAATAATTTTAATTAAAAAATATATAAAAAAATATTTTCCATTATTTGATTAATATACATAATAAAAAAATTACAAATAAACTTGTAAAAACAATTTTAAATTGCTATACTATAAAATAATAGTTTAATTAAAAAAATAATCTATAATAGTAAAATAATTTTTAAGGAGAAAGCATGAAAGAAATAGTAATAGCAAGTGCTGTTAGAACACCTGTAGGTAAATTCTTAGGATCATTTTCAAATGTATCCGCTGTGGAATTAGGTACAATAGCAGTAAAAGAGGCATTAAAAAGGGCAAATATCAAACCCGAACAAGTTGATGAAACTTATTTCGGCTGTGTTATACAATCAGCACTTCTTCCAAATGTTGCAAGACAGATTTCTATTAATGCCGGAATACCTGTAGATAAGCCAGCATTAACTATAAATATATTATGCGGTTCAGGATTAAGAGCAGTATCAATGGCAGCACAAATGATTAAATCAGGAGATGCTGATATAGTAGTTGCAGGCGGTACTGAAAATATGAGTATGGCTCCATATACTTCTTCAGCTATGAGAATGGGTGCTAGAATGGGTGAAAGTAAAATGCAGGATACTTTACTTAATGATGCTCTTATTTGTGCTTTTGAGCATTATCATATGGGGGTTACTGCTGAAAATATTGCAGAACAATGGGGTATTACAAGACAGGAACAAGATGAGTTTGCATGCAGAAGTCAGAACAGAGCAGAAGAAGCTGTAAAAAGCGGAAGATTTAAAGATGAAATAGTACCTGTTACAATCAAAACTAGAAAAGGTGAAATAGTAGTAGATACGGATGAACATCCTACTTTTGGTACTACTATGGAATCTTTGGCTAAATTAAAACCTGCATTTAAAAAAGACGGTACTGTTACTGCTGGTAATGCTTCAGGTATCAATGATGCTGCTTCAGCTGTGGTTGTTATGTCTAAAGATAAAGCTGATGAGCTTGGAATTAAACCTATGGCTAAGATTTTAGGTTATGCTACACATGGTGTTGAACCTAGAATAATGGGTATAGGACCTATAGAGGCAACTAGAAAGGCTTTGAAAATGGCTAATCTTACAGTTGAAGATTTGGACTTAATAGAAAGTAATGAGGCTTTTGCTGCCCAGTCTATAGCTGTTGCCCGTGAGTTAAAATTCAATATGGACATAGTTAATGTTAATGGAGGAGCTATTGCTATAGGACACCCTATAGGAGCTTCAGGAGCTAGAATACTTACTACACTTCTTCATGAGATGAAAAAACGCGGTTCTAAAAAAGGACTTGCTACGCTTTGTATAGGCGGCGGTATGGGTACTTCTTTAGTTGTAGAAATGTAATTTATAATTAATATTATAAAACATGATGGGTTAAGGCTTAATATTAAGTTTTAACCCTTTTTTATTATTAATAAAATTTCAAATTATTATACATATACTTATCTAACATAAAATCAAATTCAGCAAAAATATCAAATTAATACTTAAATAATAATAGCAATAAATTCAATTATATAAATAATCTATTTATTGATTTTTTTAAAGTTTATTATCTTACTTGAAATTAGATTTTCTGTCAATTTTTATATCTTTTATACTTATTAAAATTGATAAAAAATATAAAAGAAAAAATACTTGTTAAAATTTCAGCTGTTGGAAAAGAAAACCATACTCCTGTCATATTAAAAATCGATGATAAAATAAATATTGAAGGCATTATAAATATAAAGCCTCTTAATATAGATATTATAAATGATTGTTTAGCCTTACCCATAGCAGAAAAATATACGCAGGTAATAATATTATAGCCTGCAAATATAAATGCTGTAAAATATATACGAAGTCCATTAACAGATATTTTTTGAAGATCTTCAATATTATCTCTATTAAAAATCAAAGTTATTTCATTTGCAAATACATAAGTGATTATATAAACTAAAATAGAAATGATGCTTGATAAAACAAAAGCGTACTTATATATTTTATTTATATTCATTTCATTATTATAATTCATACTTATAATAGGCTGCATACCTTGACCCATTCCTGTAAATATTGCTATAATTACCAATGCTATATTGGCAGTTATACCGTAAGCAGCAACTCCTATATTACCAGCAATATTTAATATTATTATATTAAAAGCTATCATAACAATACCTGATGACAGTTCTGTTATCAAAAAAGATATTCCAAGAGATGATATTTCTAAAAATTGCTTAAAACTAATATTAGGCTTAACAATGAAGAATGTATTTTTCTTTTTAATGAAAAGTGATGATAATATGAGTATGCTTATAAGAGGCGAGAAAACAGTTGCTAGTACCGCTCCAAATATACCCATATTAAAAGGAAATATAAATATATAATCAAAAATAATATTAAATAAACTCCCCATAAGCATAGCAATCATTGCAAGTTTTGGGTGATTATCATTTCTAATAAATCCTAAAAGTACATTATTGAGCATAAACATAGGTGAAAATAAAAGTATCATATTTATATATATATTCGTCATGCTATGTATATTATTTCTAGCTCCTAGAATATATGATATGCTTGATGTAAATAGAATACTTACAATGATAAATAAAGCAGATATTATTAATATATAAATTAAAGAGTTAGTAAATATGATATTAGCTTCATTATTTTTATTTTGAGTTTTTAATATAGCGTATTTAGTAGCAGAGCCCATGCCAAGCATTAGTCCAATTCCGTTGATTAAATTAAAAATAGGTATAGCTATATTTAATGCAGTTAGTCCGTCAGATCCTATTCCTCTTGCCACAAAAAAAGTATCTGCAAGTATATAGCATGATAATCCTATCATTCCAAATATATTAAGTGATACATATTTAATAAACATATTCAAAACATTCATAAATATACCCTATAATAAAAAAACGTTTGCGTTCATACTTTCTAAGGCCTACAGTATGAATACAAACGTTTTAAAAAAATTTATCCGGCGACAAATTTTATTATTTTTTATAGATATTTATGCTCTTTATTATATATAAAAAATATTATAAGTCAAATAATAATGCTTTAATTACATACCCCGCCCTTTTATGTTTTTTACTTATTTTTAAATCAATAATTTAATTTTTATTTTTTGATTCATTTATAAAAGCATGCCCGCCCAAGTGTTAATTAGATAATGAGTATATTTAAACGCACGGTAAACAAATTTTCAATTATAGATTTATTTGCAATAATAATTTAATCCATATTTATAGTTTTGCTAACCGTGCGGTTAGAGCATAATAAATTTATTTTAAACTAGGGTGGGCAGCTAAAAAATTCTAATCCGATAATAAAGAAATTAAAAGTTAAAATTTCAGATTATAACTATAAGTATAGAGGGTGGGGATTAAAAGAGATCTTATATATTGTATGAAGAATGTATAGATATATATTCCTGAGTGAGATCAGTGAAATAATAATAATCCTCATATTTTGTATTATATCCTAAATCTATAGTTATATAATTTTCCTTTCTTTCTGTATCAATATCATATTTATTTATTATTCCATTTTTATAAATTTCTACATCGTTTACATATAGTGATATATTATTTATATTAATATTGCAATTACCTACAACAGATAATATCTTTTCAAAATTTGGCTCTTTAGAAAGAAATAATATTTTAACTAGATTTGAAGTAGCTATTTTTTTAGCAATGTCAAAAGCATTACTCTGAGTTTTTGCTCTTTTTATTGAAACTATTATTGTTTTTGTTATTCCTTCTCCGTCAAGTATTATCATTTTTGCTAGATATGCACATATTTCATCTAGTTTGTATTTTAATTCTTTAAATAATTTTTTATTTTTTTCAGTAATTATTTTATTATTTAATGCTCCGTTTGCCATTATAAGAGCCATATCATTTGTGGAAGTTTCTCCGTCTACAGATATTCTATTTAAAGTTTTATCTATTGCACCTTTAAATGCTTTATCTAAAGTTGCTTTTTCTATATTCAAATCTGTAAATATAAAAAGAAGCACAGTAGCCATATTAGGATGTATAATAGAACTTCCCTTTGCAATAGCATAAAAATTAGCGGTTTTTCCTGAAGATACTTCTAATTGAGTAGTATATATCTTATCAAATTTATCTCTAGTTTGAATTGCCCTAGAGATATTATTAAAGTTATTATTAAAATATTTATCAGATATCTTTATAGCTTTTTTTATTTTTTCTGTTTCAAGCGGTATTCCAATAATTCCAGTTGAAGCCATTAATATATTATCTTTTTTTATATTAAAGACCTCTCCCGCATATTTAACCACATCCACAACATCATCATATCCTTTTTTACCGGTTAAAGCATTAGCTATTTTACTATTAACTATTAATAATTCTATATCATTTTTGTCATTCTTTTTAGAAAATACAATAGGAGCAGCCTGAAAGCTATTTTGAGTATATACGGCAGATACAACACTTGGGGGATCGCTTTTAATTATCGCCAAATCATAATCATTATTTTTAAGCCCCGACTTCATTGCAGCAGAAGAAAACCCCAGCGGTATATCACACATTAAACAAATCCTCCTCTTCCGGATCTGAATCATCTTCTATTTTTTTCACTTTTCTATTTTCATAATTTATTCTTTTTCGTACAAAAAATCTAGTATTCTTTCCGTTTTGTCTTTCCTGTATAATTCCAAAAGTTCCAGAACCGAGATAAACTATTTTATCTTCTTCTTCCATATCAGCAATATTGTTATCTTTAATTTCATTTAATATGCATTCAAAATGTGCCAACTCTCCGCTTGCATTATGTCTTATAGCTTCTTCTACTATATAAATAGGTTCATTGCATATAGGACATATAGGTCTTTCAACCTCTTCTTTCATACGCTTTTTAAGATAATTTTTCTCGTATTCCTCTATGCTTTTTTCCTGATATTTACTATATTGATTATTATATTTTTTTTTGTAAAATTTGGTTTTATTTTTTTTGCCGAAAAACTTTTTATTATTTTCTTTATTGTTATTATTATTATTAAATTTTTTGAATTTCTTCTCTGACATCATAAGCCTTTTGCATAATAAAGCAATACTTATTATTGAAGTATTGCTTTAATTTATATAATTAACAATTAATTATTCATCAAAATCATCATCATAATCATCTTTATCATCATAATCATCGTCAAAATCATCATCATAATCATCATCGTCGAAGTCATCATCATCATCAAAATCGTCGTCGAAATCATCATCAAAATCATCTATATCATCATCATAATCGTCATCATCTTCGTCATAATCATCATCGTAATCATCATAGTCATCGTCATCATCATAGTCGTCTTCATCATCATAATCATCATCGTCGAAGTCATCATCATCATCAAAATCACCATCGTCATCATAATCGTCTTCATCATCATAATCATCATAATCGTCGTCATAATCATCATCGAAGTCATCATCATGTTTGGCAAAATAACCATTATTTAATATATTTAGTTCGTCTAAAAAATAGATAGATTCTAATTCTTCCATCATTCATTTGCTCCATAATTCATAATTTTAAAGCTATAATAATATATAAGTTTTTTTTGTCAAGTATAAATACATTTAATTTTAAAAATTATTCAATAACACGAAATTAAAATAAATTATACAAAAATATAGTGTATTATAATATATTTTGTGTTAATTTGACGAAGATTATAATTATTGTATTGTAATGCATTAATATGCTAACTTATATATTAAAAATAAAATAGTTTGATAAAAAAACTCTGACAGCTCCTGTAATACTTCAAGGTAATTCAATTCCTTATATCATAAAATCAAAATAGTTCGCTAAAAAACCCGCAGCAACTAAAGTTACTACGGGCTCACTATTTTGATTTACTTAAAATTTAACTATAATATATTATTTGTCTTGTAATACTGCAAGGTAATTCAATTCCTTATATCATAAAATCAAAATAGTTCGCTAAAAAACCCGCAGCAACTAAAGTTACTACGGGCTCACTATTTTGATTTACTTAAAATTTAACTATAATATATTATTTATCCTGTAATACTGCGATACCTGGTAATTCAATTCCTTCAAGGAACTCTAAAGAAGCTCCGCCGCCTGTAGATACATGTGTCATTTTATCAGCAACACCTGATTTATTAACAGCAGATACACTGTCTCCTCCGCCTATGATACTTACAGCTCCAGAATTAGCTATAAATTTAGCTACCTCAAAAGTACCTTTGGCAAAATTAGGCATTTCAAATACACCTAATGGACCGTTCCAAACAACTGTTTTAGCATTTTTAAGTATATCTTCAATCTCTTTCAAAGTTTTAGGTCCAACATCCATGCCCATCCAGCCTGCAGGTATAGCATTAGAATCTACTGTTTTAAAATTAGCATCATTATCAAATTTATCAGCTATAACATTATCAACAGGCAAGTATAAAGTTTTATTTAATTCTTTGGCTTTATCCATAATTTCTTTAGCTGTAGCGATATAATCATCTTCACATAAAGAAGTACCTATCTCTAATCCTTTAGCTTTAAAGAAAGTATAAGCCATACCGCCTACAACTATTAAAGTATCTACTTTATTAAGTAAGTTTTTAAGTACAGAAATTTTAGAAGAAACTTTAGCTCCTCCTATTATAGCAACAAATGGACGAGCAGGATTAGCAACAGCATCACCTAAATATTTAATTTCTTTTTCCATTAAGAATCCGGCAACAGCAGGCATACCAGCTTTAGCAGATACTATACCAGCAGTAGAAGCATGTGCTCTGTGTGCAGTACCGAAAGCATCATTAACATAAACATCAGCCAAATCAGCTAATTGTTTTGAGAAATTAGGATCATTTTTCTCTTCTTCAGCATGATATCTTAAGTTTTCAAGTAAAAGTACATCTCCTGCTTTAAGTTCAGCAGCCTGTTTTTTTACTTCCTCTCCTATACAGTCTTTGGCAAATTCTACTTTATTATTAGGAAGTTTAGTTTTTAAATAATCATAAACAGGTTTTAAAGAGTATTTAGGATTAGGTTCGCCCTTAGGTCTTCCCAAATGGCTCATAAGTATAAGACAAGCACCTTGAGAAAGTATATATTCTATAGTAGGCATAGCAGCATCTACTCTTGTAGTATCTGTAATTTTTGAACTAGTTTCTTTATCAAGCGGTACATTAAAGTCCACTCTCATTATTACTTTTTTACCTTTAATGTCTATATCTTTTACTGATTTTTTCATTATGAACTCCTTAATATAGATTCTTTTAATTAGCAAATAAATAAAATTATTTGCCCGTCTGTGCCCTGTGGGCTGATTTTAGCTTTCTTTTTATATTTATACTATTACTAATAAAAATTGTTCTCATTAAATGGCTTTCAATTATACTTTTTAGACGCTCACAATTTTTATTCTCATTAAAAATTTAAAGGGTGCTATAATGAAATATAACACCCTTTTATTATAGCTTAAAAAAATTTAATTATTACTAATTATTATTTTTTACTGTACATATATAACAATAAATCAATTACTCTGTTAGAATAACCCCATTCATTATCATACCATGAAACAACTTTGAAAAATCTTTTTTCGCCTTTTAAGTTATTTTGAGTAGTAGCTAAAGAGTCATAAATAGAACTTCTATTATCATGTATGAAGTCGCTAGATACCAATTCTTCATTACAATAACCCAAAACACCTTTCATATAAGTTTCAGAAGCTTTTTTCATTAAAGCATCAATTTCTTCTATAGAAGTTTCTTTTTCACTTCTGAAAGTTAAATCTACAACAGATACATCAGGAGTAGCAACTCTGAAACTCATACCTGTTAATTTACCTTTAGTAGCAGGTAATACTTCACCTACAGCTTTAGCAGCACCTGTAGTAGATGGTATTGTGTTAATAGCACCAGCGCGTCCGCCTCTCCAGTCTTTTTTAGAAGGACCGTCTACGATTTTTTGTGTAGCAGTATAAGAGTGAATAGTAGTCATAAGACCTGTTTCTATACCAATGCCTTCTTTAAGAAGTACATGTACTAATGGAGCTAAACAGTTAGTAGTACAAGAAGCATTAGATACTACATGATGATTAGCAGGATCATATTCTTCATGGTTTACACCATAAACAAAAGTTCTTAAATCGCCTTTACCAGGAGCAGAAATAATAACTTTTTTAGCACCAGCTTTAATATGTCCTTCTGCTTTTTCTTTTTCAGTATAAAGTCCTGTAGATTCAATTACATATTCAACACCCAAGTCTTTCCAAGGAAGCTGTTCTAATTGATTCAATGGAGCAGCTTTGATACATTTTATTTTATTACCATTAACTACTAATACATCTTCGCCTTCATGACTAATTTCTGCTTTCATTTTACCATGAACTGAATCATATTTTAACTGATAGGCAAAGTATTGGGCATCTGTGCTTACATCTACTACGCCTACTACTTCTATTTCTTTACCCAATAAACCGCGTTCTACCAATGCCTGAAAAACTAGACGACCAATGCGTCCGAAACCATTTATTGCTACTTTTACAGCCATAAATATACTCCTAAATTAAAATAATATCCTATACGCGAACATATAAAATTCACCTACTATGCTAACATAAATAAACGATTAAGTCAAGATTTTTTGTGTAATTTACTTGTTTAAGTGCCATAGATATTGCACCGTTTTTAGTTTAAAAAAAGCAGTTCATGCTTCTTGTAATGGTGGAAAGTGACAATTTAAATAATGTTTGTGTGAGTGTGATTTTTGAATTACTTATCTTATGAATTTAATAAAAATAATATTAAAAAATAAAGCATTTAAATCTGAAATGGATGGGGGTAAAATAAAATTTTTAAAATATTGCTATTAACTGATAATAGAGTATTTATCTAAAAAAGCGAATTTTGTATCAATTTGAACTTTTTATACCAATGTACCCTTCGTGCCGACTTCTTTAATATAAAAAACATGGTTTCTTCTATCATTATATGTTTATATCCTTCGGTATCTTTCTTTTTTGATACAAATTATACTCTTACATATTGTTTCAATATATGTTGCAATTATTATACGTTATTTTTTTATTTTTAGTTTACTATTTTTTGTTATTTGTATTATATTCTTGAATAGGTATTACTTTCTATTCATTGAGTTAATTAACATTATAAGAAATATCTGTTTTTTAAAATAAAAAGTACATAATATATATCCCTTAGACAATAATTCATAAATTTATTGTTGATTATTTTTTTAAGTTGTTATATAATACCAAAAAATATTTCTGGAAAATGTAATGAACAAGCAACAAGCTTAAACAAATTTATCTTTATTATAAAAAATACCTTTATCAAACTAAATACAATCTTTGTATTTTATGGAGTAATTTATGAAAAATATTAAATTATTAATAGATAAATATATATTTACAAAATTTGATAAGCATTTTCCTAGATTATATAGATTTTTAACTCTAGATTTATATTCAAATATTTATACTCCTATTATTAATAAGATTAGATATAAAGATAAGTATTTCTTTAATGAAGTTATTATAGAAATAAATACATATTGTAATAGAAAATGCGATTATTGTCCTAATAAATATCAAGAATCACCTAAAAACTATATGTCAGAAGATGTTTTTTATAGAATAATAGAGCAATTAAAAATTATAAAATTTTCTGGAATTATCAGATTTTCTTTTTTTAATGAACCATTATTTGATGAAAGATATGTTAAGTTTGCTGAATATATTAAAAAAGAATTGCCTAATGCTGTTCAAGTAGTAGTTAGTAATGGTGATCTTTTAACTGTTGAAAAAGCTTTGCAATTAGAAAAAGCAGGAATAGATAAATTTGTTATTACAATACATGATAAGAATCCTGAAAGAGCTTATGAAAGATTATCTAAAGTAAAAGATGTATTAAAACATAAAATAAGAATACAGACACAAAAAGATCTTAGTATGCAAAATGTAGGAGGTAGTGTTGATGTTTCTAAATACAAAAATAAAAAAAACAAAAAATGTCCTCACCCATTTGTTATGACTATAACATATAATGGCGATGTTGTATTGTGTTGTGCCGATTTTTATAGAAAATATGTTTATGGAAATATAATGCAAGATACTATAGTAAATATATGGAATAAAAATGCTGAAATTAGAAAAGAATTATTAGATGATAATTATGCTAGATATGATATTTGCAAAAAATGTTTGGAAATAGAATGATAATTTTATTTATCTAATAATTAAGATATTTTTCTTTATTAATTATAATGATAAATAATCTTTCAATTCTTGGAGTAATTTATGAACAATAATAATTTGTTTTTTAAAATATACATTTCATTATTAATAATTTGTTTTATAACTTTTATAATTTTATATACATCAGCAGGTAAAGGAAGAGTTGGTTATTTGTCTAACTTTATTTTTGATGATAATCATATAAATAGAACTTTACAATTAAATGGATTTAATATAGAAGAAACTAAAAAAATCTTTACTACAGATGACAAATTAGACAATAATGATCTTACTAATTATATATTTACAAATAAAGCTATTACAAATTATAGTTATGGTTTAAAAATGGGATATTATAGTAAAATTTTTAAACATAGTGATTTATATAGAGTTTATCCTAATGTTAACAAGATATTAGATGATAATAGTTTTATTAAAGAAATTAAAATGGATGAAGGAGGAAGTCCTTTTGGTAATTTAATTTCTGAGAAAACATTGGAATATAATGAAAAAATAGATAATATAATATATACATTAGTATTTAAACTAAATATAGATATAATTTTAATAGCATTAGGAAGCATAATACTTATAAGTTTATTTATTAAATATGCAGATAATAAGATAATAAATAATGTTCCTTTACTTTTTATATTGCTATTGTCTTTTACTATTTTGCTTTTTATTATTTTCTTTATAAAAGATAAAGGTGGAAGACAATTGAATATTGTATTAGGTGGTTGGGATTTATTTGCTGACTTTTATAATGTATTAAGATTTATTGCTAGAAAAGATCCTTATTTTGACTACATTTTGGGTCAGGCATATCAATCTTATTTGCCATTATCATATTTATTAATATATCCTTTCTCTATTATAAGAAATTATGCTAATATGAGCTTGTATGATGTTCAAGTTGATCCTGTATCTAATATGTCTTTGGTAATATTTATGTTTATTGCTGTATTACTTTTTATTTTGTTTTTAAAAAAACTATATAGTAAAAAGGATTATAATTATATAATTCCTTTTTAATTAAAGATAAATTCTATAAAATAGATTATATATTTTTAATATTATTTGTTTTACTTTTAATGCCTTTTCAAACTTCTATATATGTTTCTCCAACTTTAGGAAGTTTTTTATCAGCTTCAATATGGTTAATAGCACTTATTGAAACTATCATAACTAGAACAAATATATTAATTAAAAACATAAAAAATATGAAAATAGCATAAAAAATGGAAATTGTTTAAAATTTATAGTGATAAAATAGTAATATAAGAGAATACTTTGTATAAAATGTGTATTTTGGCTACAAAATATGTATAAATAAAATTAGTATATTGTTGATAATACTTGATGATAATAAGTATATTAGTTTGGATATTTTATGAAAAAAATTATAGTAACAGGAATTACGGGGTTAATTGGTCAGTATATATTAGCTCCTCTAAAGAAGTTAGGATTTGATGTTTATGGAATAGGTACTAGAGATATTGTGTCTAAAGACTTCAAATATATAAAGTTAGATATTTCTGATTATAAATCAGTTGAAAATATTTTTGATGATATAAAGCCAGAATATTTGATAAATTTAGCTTGGAGTACACAAGATTTAAACTCAAATTATCAGTTTGATTTGTTAACTTCTTCTATTGAGATGTTAAAGTATTTTAAAAAAAATAATGGTAGAAGAGCAGTTTATTTAGGTACTTGTTTTGAGTATAAATTTACTGATAATAAATTAAAGTAATATGATGAAATTGATCCTATTAGTATATATGCTAAATGTAAAAATTATTTGAGAGCAATATCAGAAGACTATTGTATTAAAAATAGCATTGATTTTTGTTGGGCTAGGGTTTTTTATACTTATGGAAAAAATGAAAATCCTAAAAGGATATTTCCATATATAATTAATAATTTAAAAGAAAATAAAAAAGTTGTTATTAATCATTCCCACTTAAAAAAAGATTATATGTTTGCTGGAGATGTAGCAGAAGCTATAGCTTTAATTGTAGATTCTAATTTTATTGGACCAATTAATATTTGTTCTGGTAAAGTAATATCATTAAAAGATTTTGCATTAATAATAGCTAAAAAAATGTATAAAGAAAGTTTATTGGAATTGAAAGAATTGGAAACTAATGAACCTAATATTATAATTGGTGATAATACAAAACTTATTAATGAATTAAATTTTAATAATTATAGTAATATGGAAGATATTATTTGTAAGTTAAGAGCAGAGCAGAGCAGAGCAGAGCAGAGCAGAGCAGAGCAGAGCAGAGCAGAGCAGAGCAGAGCAGAGCAGAGCAGTAAAATATAAACCCTGTTTTATTGTACTTTATCAAAAATTAAATGTCAATACATTCCTATATTTATTTAAATATGGGAGTGTTGCATGATTATAAGAAAAAATATTATAAAAGGTTCATATATATTACAAAATAATTATATAGAAGATGAAAGAGGGTATTTTTTAAGAATGTTTGATAATAAAGAACTTGAAAAATATAATTTAAATTTTAATTTAATACAATCTAACATAAACTATAATAAAAGAGTAGGTACATTAAGAGGTATGCATTATCAAAAATATCCATACCCTGAAATAAAAATTGTTAGATGTTTAAAAGGAAAAATATTTGATGTAATAGCAGATATACGTAAAGATTCTCCTACTTATGGTAAATATTCCTCTGTTGAATTATCAGATGAAAATGGAAAAATGGTTTATATTCCTCCTTATGTTGCCCATGGTTTTCAGACATTAGAAGATGATACTATAGTTGCTTATTTTTTAAGTACATATTTTGTACCTGATGCTTATGGTTATTTAAGATGGAATGATCCGGCATTTAATATTAAATGGCCTGAATGTGAAAATAGAATAATGAGTGAAAAAGATAAAAATATACCGGATTTTATTTTTTAGGATTTAATCATGAAGAAAGTAGTAGTTACAGGAATTAATGGACTAATAGGACAATATATATCAGAACCATTAAAGGAATTAGGTTTTGAAGTGTATGGAATAGGTACTAGAAATATAGAAACTGATAAATTGTATTATATAAAACTTAATATTAATAATACAACTCAATTAGAAAATAAATTTAAAGAAATAAAACCTGAATATTTAATACATTTAGCTTGGGATACAAAACAAGGATATTTAGATTCAGATTCCAATTTTGATTTACTTGCTTCATCTATAAATATGCTTAAATATTTTAAAGAAAATGGAGGTAAAAGAGTAATTTATACAGGTACTTGTTTTGAATATAAATTCAAAGATAGTAAAATAAAAGAATATGATGAATTAAATCCAACTACTATATATGCTAAATGTAAAAATTATTTAAGGGAAATATCTGAATTATATTGTAGTAAATATAATATTGATTTTTGTTGGGCCAGAGTTTTTTATACTTATGGAGAAAATGAAAATCCGAATAGACTATTCCCATATATAATTGAATTACTAAAAAATGATAAAAAAGTTTCTATAAATCATTCACAATTAAAAAAAGATTATATGTTTGCAGGTGATGTTGCAAAATCTATAGCACTAATAACAAATTCAAATTTTCATGGTAGCATAAATATATGTTTAGGAAAGGCATTATCATTAAAAGAGCTAGCTTTTATGATTGCTAAAAAAATGAATAAAGAATATTTAATAGAATTAAAAGAATTTGAAACCAATGAACCTAGTATTATAATTGGAGATAATTCAAAACTTATTAATGAAATAGGTTTCAAGAAATATTCTAATATTAATGATATTTTAGATCAACTTATTTTGGAGTATACAAAATGAAAAAAATTAGCATACTAGTTCCAACATATAACGAAGAAAAAAATATAGAGCCGCTTTCAGAAGAAATTATAAAAGTGTTATCTAATTTTAATTATGATTATGAAATTATTTTTATAGATAATTGTTCTACAGATAATACGAGATATATAATAATAGATTTATGCCAAAAAAATAAAAATGTTAAAGCTATTTTCAATTCCAGAAATTTTGGTCCATTAAAGAATTTTTATTATGGATTAACTCAAATAACGGGAGATTGTGCAATACTTATATTTGCAGATTTCCAAGATCCCCCAAAATTGATATATGAGTTTATTAAAGAATGGGAAAATGGATATAAAGTAGTTATAGCTAAAAAAACAAAAAGTAATGAAGGTATTGTTTCTATTTTAAGAGGTGTTTATTATAAAATAGTGTCTATTTTATCTAAAATAGACAGTGCCAAAATAATATCTAATTTCAATGGTTTTGGTCTTTATGATAAAGATTTTATTGATATATTGAGAAAAATAGAAGATCCTGAACCATATTTTAAAAATGTAGTTGGAGAATTTGGTTTTAAAATAAAAGAAATACCATATATACATGAAAAAAGAAAAACAGGTAAATCTAAACTTAGTTTTTATAAATCATATGATATAGCAATGTTGTCTATAATAAGTTATTCAAAAGTTATATTGAGAGTTTCTACTTTTATTGGATTTGTATTTTCAATAATAACCTTTATTATTGGATTAATGACATTAATACAAAAAATTATTAATTGGAGTACATATCCAATAGGTATGGCGACATTAATGGTAGGTGTTTTCTTTATAGGTTCAGTACAATTATTTTTTATAGGACTTTTAGGTGAGTACATTTTAAATATTAATCTTAGAATAGTTAAAAAACCATTAGTTATAGAAGAGGAAAGAATAAATTTTGATGAATAAAGTAATTATATTAGGTACTGGAATATCTGGTATATCAGCAGGGTACAAGTTAAAACAAAAAAATATTGATTTTGAAATATTTGAAAAAGAAAATGAATATGGCGGATTATGCAGAAGATTAAAAATAGGTAAATTTATTTTTGACAGATTTCCACATTTTTCTTTTACAAAAGATAAGCAAATTATGAAATTATTTAATATAGCATCTAATGAATATTATAGTCATATTCCAAATGTAGCTAATTATTATAAAGGTTTATGGCTTGGAAATCCTACTCAAAGTAATTTATATCCTTTAGATAAAGAACAAAAAATAAAAATAATAGAAGGTTTTAAAAATAAACCAAATATAGAAAATCCTAAAAATTATAGAGAATGGCTTGATGGTTCTTTCGGATATTATTTTGCCAAAGAATTTTCAGATAAGTATACTAAAAAATATTGGACTACAGAAGCAGAAAATATGAGTATTGATTGGATTGGTTATAGAGTGATGAAAAGTGATTTGAAGGAAATAGAGTATGGTGCTTGGAATAAGGACAGTAAATCTAAATATTATGCTAGTGAAATGAGATATCCACAACATGGTGGATTTCAAAGTTTCTTTGATTCTTGGACTCCGAAAGAAAATATTAGATTAAATCATAATTTGATTAGATGGAATATTAAGAAAAAGGAACTATTATTTGATAATGTCTATAGGATTCATTATGATAAAATTATATCTACTTTACCATTAACCTATATTACTAACATCATTGAAGATATTCCAAATAATGTAAAAGAAGCAGCCTCAAGACTTTGTTATACATCGGGTTATACTGTATCGATAGGATTAAAAGGAAAAGTGAATGTACCTTATTTATGGTTTTATGTATATGATGAAGAAATTTTATTTCCTAGAGTTTACATTGCTAGCCTAAAATCTCCATATAATGCACCTGAAGGTTATAGTTCATTGCAGGCTGAAATACCTTGTTCTAAATTCAAACAAATAAATTTAAGTAATAATCAAATAGTGGAGCATACTATTAATAAACTTGTAGAAATGAAAATATTCGATTATAAGCAAGTAGAGTTTGCTCAATTAGATTACCATCAGTATGCTAATATATTATTTACACTCGATACAGAAATCAATAAAAAAATAGTTTTAGACTGGTTAAAAGAAAATAATATATATACATCAGGAAGATATGGAAAATGGGAATACTATTGGACAGATCAGGCGATTATTAGCGGAATCGAAGCGGCAAATTATATTTATTCTAATTAAGAAACATAAATAAACTTTAAATTTTTAGTAGTTAGATTAATATTACATATTAAAAAATAATTTTAATAATTTTCTGATTAGTATTATATTGCTGCAAATGTATTTATTCTTGTATATTTTGTGTTAATTTAAATTATAAATAATAAGAACATACTTTTTTAAAACTAAAAAGAATATATGGCTCTTAAGCATTTTTAAATTTTTGCTGTACTTGAAAAAAAATACAAATTCATATAAAATAAACATAATATTTTTAAAAATTACTTTAATAATTAGGATTAATAAATATGGAATATGAAGCAGTCATAGGATTAGAAGTGCATGTTCAGCTTAATACTAAAACTAAAGCATTCTGTTCATGCCCAAATACTTTCGGTGCTCCTGCAAACACTCTTACTTGTCCAAGATGTCAGGCTCACCCCGGTACTTTGCCTATAGTTAATAAAGAAATGGTGCATAAAACTATTAAAGCAGGACTTGCTACTAACTGCACTATTCAAAAGAAAAGCAGATTCGCGAGAAAACATTATTTCTATCCGGATTTGCCTTCCTACTATCAGATTACTCAAATGGATGAACCTATTTGTACAGAAGGTCATCTTGATATCACTGTACTTAATGATGATGGCTCTTCCTATAATAAAAGCGTAAGAATAAATAGAATACATATGGAAGAAGATGCTGGTAAACTTGTTCATGATGATACAGGAAGACCTTTAAGCTATGTAGATTTAAACCGTGCAGGTTGTTGTTTGATAGAATGTGTAAGCGAACCGGATATTTCTACAGGAGAAGAAGCTTATCAGTATTTAACAGAGCTTAAAAAAATATTTAAATATATTGATGTTTCTGACTGCAATATGGAAGAAGGTTCTTTGAGATGCGATGCCAATGTTTCAATTCGTCCTAAAGGAAGCAAAGAACTTGGGGTTAAAACTGAAGTAAAAAACATGAACAGTTTCAGAAATGTAAGGTTAGCTATTGATTATGAAATCAAAAGACAAATAAAAGCTCTAAATAATGGAGAGAAAATCTTACAAGAAACAAGACTTTATGATGCTAAAGAAAACACTACTAAAGGTATGCGTTCAAAAGAAGGTGCTGCAGATTACAGATATTTCCCAGACCCTGATATACCTCTTTTAGTGCTTCAAGATGAAGAGATTGAAAATGCTAAAAAAGAGCTTCCAGAACTTCCACAGCAAAAACGCGAAAGACTTAAAAAAGATTATGATTTACCAGATCAGGATATAGTAGTTCTTACAGAAGATGCTGCCTTAGCTGATTATTATGAAGCTGCAGTTAAGGCATATCCTAAACAGCCTAAAAAAATAAGCAACTGGATAATGGTTGAAGTTAATGCATACTTAAATAAAAAACTTCTTACTATTAAGGATTTTAAACCAAAACCAGAGCATATAGCTGAAATATTTAGACTTATAGATGATGGTGTTATAAGCGGTAAAATAGCCAAAGAGATTTTTGAGGATATGTGCGAAACAGGTGAGGCTCCTTCTGCTATAGTAGAGAAAAAAGGAATCAAACAGGTAAGCGATACAGGAGAGCTTGAAACAATAATAAGAAAAGTTTTAGAAGAAAATCCTAAATCAGTTGCTGACTTCAAAGCAGGTAAAGAAAAATCATTCGGATTCTTAGTAGGTCAGACTATGAAAGCTACTAAAGGTCAGGGCAACCCTAAACTTGTTAATGAAGTTTTGAGAAAAATTTTAAGCGAATAATTAAATTAAAATTGATAATAAAGCCTAGCTATTAAATATAGTTAGGCTTTTATAATGGAGTTTATATGAGTTTTCCTAGTACAAATGAATTTTATATACCTATATTAGAATACTTTTATTTAAAAAATAAAATGGAAAAATATATAAAAAATGAAAATTTAAAAAATGTTATAATAGATAGGTTGAAATTAAATGATGAACAAATAAAATTAGAAACTCCAAAAGGAAATAATAAATTAGATTCTAGTATAGGTTGGACTATTACATTTTTGTATAAATCAGGATTATTGAATAGACCAAGGAGAGGATATATTATAATTAGTGAAGAGGGTAAAAAAATATATAAAAGTAAAATAGAAATTACAACATCATTTTTAAAAGAAAATTACCCTGAATTTAGAGAATTCATGTCTCCTGAAAAAACAGATATTGAAGATGAAAATACATTAGAATTTGAAGAAATAATAAATGATTTATATTCTAAAGTTAGTGATTATTATGAATATATAGAAGAATTAATTTTGAAAAAATTAATTAAAATGACAGAAAAATGTACATCTAATAAAGATAGAGGAGATATATTGGAAAACATATCTGTACAGCTTTTTAGTAAAATGGGATATTTTGATGTAAAAAGAAAAGGTGGTACTAATGATGGTGGTATAGATGGAGATTTTTCTATAGATAAATTTGGTCTAGAAAGAATAGCATTTCAGTGTAAGTTTTTTGCTAGAAATAATAAAGTTTCTTCAAAAGATATAGATGCATTTAGTGGTTCACTAACTAAATTGGGATATCATAAAGGTATTTTTATAACAACATCTTATTTTACTAAAAAATCAGATTATAAAAATATAACATTGATAAATGGTAAAAGACTTGCTGAACTTATGAGAGAATATGAGATATTATGTAATGTAGATAATACTTATAAACATTATAATTTAGATGATTAATATTTTTTATATTTATTAGTTTGTATTCAATTAAATTTGAAAATCTACTTATTATTTACTATATTTAAATATATATTATTGTAAGGACTATTTATGAATATAGAGAAATTATCAAAGATGATAGAAATTTCAAGCGGTAAGGTTTTGGCTGATTTGGTTATAAGAAACTGTAAGGTAGTAGACCCAATATCTTCAACAATTACGGATGCAGATATAGCTATTGCTGATGACTATATTGTAGGGGTAGGTTCTTATAATGGAAAAGAGATTATAGATGCTAAAGGCTCTTATGCTACAAGCGGACTAATAGATTCGCATGTGCATATAGAGTCGTCTTTGTGTACACCTGTTAATTTTGCTGAAGCTGTCATTCCTTTCGGTACTACTTTGGTTGTAACGGATCCGCATGAAATTGCTAATGTATGCGGTATTGGCGGTATTAAATTTATGATAGAGTCTGCAAAAAAGAGTCCTCTTAAATGTAAATTTATGCTTTCTTCATGCGTTCCTGCGGTAAGCTTTGAGGATGCAGGTGCAATACTTGATTCTAATATAATAGAAGAGTTTATAAATGATGAAGATATATTCGGACTTGCTGAAATGATGAATGTTCTGGGAGTATTATCGCTTGATAGAGATGTACTTAAAAAATTACTTGCGGCAATAAATGCGGATAAGATTATAGACGGACATGGAGTTATGCTTAGCGGAAAAACTTTGAATGCTTATAGAGCAGCCGGAGTTTATACAGATCATGAATGTGTATCTGCTAAAGATTTAAAGGCAAGAATAGCTAATGGAATGTATGTGCTTTTAAGACAGGGATCTGCTGCACAGAATTTAGCTTCACTATTACAGGGAGTTAATCAAAGCAATGCCAGAAGATGTGCTATGTGTACTGATGACAAGCATTTGGATGATATAATGAAATATGGACATATATCTCATAATTTAAAAATAGCAGTAGAACATGGTCTTGATGTATTTAGTGCTGTTGCTATGGCTACTATTAACGCGGCAGAATGCTATAGACTTAAAAATATTGGTTTGATTGCTTCTGGGTATAAGGCGGATATTGTTTTATTTGATGATTTAAAAGATTTCAAAGTTAATAAAGTTTTTATAGATGGTAAATTAGTTTCAGAAAATGGAAAGTATTTAGTTAAAACAGATAAAGATAATTATAATGATAATATTTTTAATACGGTAAATATTGCTCCTATTACTGTTGATGATATACAGATAAAATTAAAATCAGATGAGGCTAATGTTATAAGAATAGTTAATAAAGATTTGCTTACAGAGAAAAGTGTAAGAATTGTAGGAGTTGAAAACGGATATTTTAAATACAGAAAGAGTGTTGATATATTAAAATTGGTTGTTGTTGAAAGACATAAGGCTACAGGTAAAATAGGTTTGGGATTAATAGAAAATTACAAATTAAAAAATGGAGCAATAGCAACAAGTGTTTCGCATGACTCTCATAATATAATAGCGGTAGGTGATAATGATGAGGATATAATATTAGCGATAAAAGAAATAGAAAAATGTTCAGGTGCAATTACAGCAGTAAAAAATGGAAAAGTTCTTGATACATTACAATTAAAAATAGCAGGTATTATGTCTGATGATTCTCCTCATAATATAGTACAAAAAATCTATTCTATGCATGAACTTGCTTATAATGAACTTAATGTTAACATAGAAATAGATCCTTTCATGACTTTATCTTTTATGGCTTTGCCTGTTATACCAGAAATTAAACTTACAACAAACGGACTTTTTGATGTTAAAGAATTTAATTTTATAGATGTAAGTGCATAAGTTATTGATATTTTAATTACCGCACGGTGAGCGTATTTTTTAATATAATAAAAATAGTATTATTAATGAATTCATATTTTAAATTTCATTAACCGTGCGTTATATGAATTCCAAATTTTAAAAAAAACTTGGGCGGGTGCTAACAAATTCTAATTAAGCAGTAAAGAAATAGAAAACAAAATTGAAAATTGAAGTTATAAAAAATAGAGGGCGGGGTATGTAATTAAATTTCATACACTCCGCCGTCTTCTGATTTTTTTTATAATAAAATATACATAACAATTACTGAATATGCTTCCAAATATTATTAAGTTTATCCTGCATTATAAGAGAAGAAATATTTACTATAAAAATTAATCCTGTAGGTATAAGGCTAAAGAGATTCATCAAATTCTCTTCTGTTAAGGCATTTTCATATAATACCAATGTTAAAAATAAAATATTAATCATAATATTAAAATAATAAATAACAGCAACTAAAATATCTATTATTACAAGAATAATTGTTTTGTCTTCAGTATTATTCATACCAGCTTTTGAAGGTATTTCTTTATAAACGATTTTTCCGTACTTATAATACCAATACTTAAAATAAAGTCCGCATGTAATTATTCCAAGAATCAGCTCTAATGCCGGATTCAAATCTTCTCTTTCAGTGAAATCTTTTATTTCAGATGAAGTCTTATATATCCAATAAAGATAATACCAACCGCAAGTTATGATATTCAGAAGAAATACTATTGGTATAGGTCTTATAGTGCCTTTTTTCATAAATAATCCTAAATTTTTTTATTATTCAAAAATATTCAATAATGCTAATGCACTTACATTATCAGAGGTGTCTTCAGTAATTTTATTAATTTTATTTAATGCTTCTTCTGTATTTGCAGAACTCATTATATCATTAATAGCTTTTTCAATATTTTCGTACTTATTTAGTAATAATTCAATCATAGAATTAGAAGCTATAAAATAATTATAATTCGGATTTCTTCTTGCCCCTTCTATAGTTATATAATGTCCTCCTCCAGCACAAGCACAATTTTCTAAAGCATTACCGCTGATATGATCTCGGCTTATCTGCGTTACTCTATTTTTTCCAACTGCAAAAACTTTACAGTCTCCTGCATTAAATACAAAAACCCCAGCAAATTTATGATATAAAACCCCAGCAATAGAAGCTCCTGCCATAGCTTTTTCTCTATCATCAGCAGAATCCCTAGCTGCTATAACCTCAAGTTTAATAAAATTATGCATTATCCAATTTGATACTTCCTGCTCTCCAACAAGTTCAAGCAAATCTAAAAAATTTTCATTATAAATGTCGGCAGCCAATTTTGAAGCAAAAGTATCGCCAAGTCCGTCAGCAATAAGAGAAATTGCGGTACCTTCAATATTATTTATATAATGAGAATAGTTATTTTGATTATCTATGATTAATGGGTTTCCTGATATTGATTCATTATTAAAAAGTAATGTATCTGTGTTTATTTTTGTATTAGTACCTTTTTTAGTAAAAGCAAATATATTCATAGTTGTTCCTTATTATCAATAAATATTTATTATTAATAATAAGGTATTATAAAATTTAATCAAGCATTATTTAACTTTCGCATGGTAATCAGATCTTATATAAAATTATAATTATATTTTTTATTGTATATAATTGTGAATATAATTCTGCATGCGGTGAATGCATTTCAAATTTATAAAAAACTAGGGTGGGTACTTTAAATTCTAATTAATCAGTAAAGAAATAAAAAATAAAAATTTCATATTTAAACTATAAAGATAAAGGGTGGGCAAATGTAATTAAATTAAAAAACTATTCTTAGTATGATAAGCAAAACCAAAAATTATGAGTAAATTTAATATAATGCTTGAATGCAAATTTATATTATTGAAAATATATTAACCTTGCTTTACGATATTATTTTATAAAAACTTAATTTACATTCCCCGCCATTTAAAATTTGTAGCTTTATTTTGAATTTCAAATTTGTTTATATTTATAGCTTAATTAGAATTTGCAAGCACCCGCCAAAGTTTTTATTAAATTTGAAATTTTACTTAACGCATGTTTAGTTTAATTTTGTTTATTGTTTTAATTATAATGTTAAATAATAATAGGTTTGAAATTTTTATCTGCATGCGTTTTATGAAAAATAAAAAAGAGTTTAATGATTAATTGTAATTACTAGATATAAATTTGCAAAAAAAATAGCTGATAACTAAAGTTATCAGCTACTTGTTCATTATTAAAAATGATATAATGTAATTTGTATTATTTTATTGTCTAGTTAAATATCATATAAAAAATGTGATTTTTTAAACTTTATTTATATACCCAGCCCTTTAAAATTTATGGAATCATTTTGAATTTTAAATTTTAAATTTGTTTATATTTATAGCCTAATTAGAATTTGCAAGCACCCGCCCAAGCTATTATTAGAATAAAAAATTTTACATGATTATTAGTAGTAAAGAAATAATATTTTACTTAATACATTTAATTATTTATCGAGAATTAATACTCTATTAAAAAAATAAAAAACATATACAAAATAATTGAAATAAAAATCATTTTATGTTATTGTATATAGTAATTTATTCAATAAATTTTACTAAATACGGAGGATTTGAGTAAGATGAAAGTAGCAAAATTCGGAGGCTCTTCGGTAGCAAATGCCAGCCAGATAAAAAAAGTAGTAGATATAGTATTATCAGATAAAGACAGAAGAATAGTAGTAGTATCTGCTCCGGGAAAGAGACTCAAAGAGGATACAAAGGTAACCGATTTGCTTATTACGCTTGCTGAAACTATTATAGCTGGAAAAGATGGAAAATTAGAATTAAAAATTATTATAGAAAGATTTAAAAATATCATAGATGAACTTTCTCTTTCGCATGAACTTTTAGAAGAGATACAAAATGACATATTAAAGAGAATAGCAGAAGATAAATCACTTCCTACTAAGTTTACAGACGGAGTTAAGGCATTAGGCGAGGATTTAAGTGCTAAGGTAATAGCAGCATATATTAATTCTATAGGAGTCAAAGCTAAATATGTTAATCCTAAGGATGCAGGACTTTTACTTTCTGAAGAATTCGGTAATGCTGCGGTACTAGAAAAATCTTATGCTAATTTGGCTAAATTAAAAGATGAATCTGCTTTGGTAATATTTCCTGGATTTTTCGGATATACAGAAAAAGGCGATGTAGTAACTTTCCCTAGAGGAGGAAGCGATATTACAGGGGCTATTTTGGCTAAAGCAGTTGATGCTGAGGTTTATGAAAACTTTACTGATGTAGACGGTGTGTTTGCGGCAGCTCCCAATATAGTAGATAATCCTAAACTTATAGATGAGTTTACATACAGAGAAATGAGAGAATTAAGTTACGGCGGATTTAATGTTCTTCATGCAGAGGCACTTCAGCCGGTTTATGAAGCTAATATACCTGTACATATACTTAATACTAATAATCCTTCTGCTAAAGGTACTAAAATAGTTGCAAGCAGAAATAAAAGTATTAATCCTGTAGTTGGTGTTTCAGGCGAAGATGATTTTTCATGTCTTTATGTGAGTAAATATTTGATGAACAGAGAGGTAGGTTTCGGAAGAAAACTTTTAGAGATAATAGAAGATGAAAATATACCTTATCAGCATGCTCCTTCCGGAATAGATAATATTTCTGTAATAGTTAGAAATTCTGCCATTACTCCAGAAAAAGAAAAGCGTATATATGAAAGGGTAAGAGATGAACTTAATGTTGATAACATATATTTTGAACATGGACTTGCCTTGATAATGCTTGTAGGCGAAGGTATGCAGCAGTGCGTAGGTGTTTCTGCTAGAGCTATGCATTCTATGGAAAAATGCAATATCAACATAGAAATGCTTAACCAAGGTATAAGCGAAGTAAGTATTATGATAGGCGTTAAAGATGATGATTTAAATAAAGCGATAAAGAGTATATATAAAACTTTCTTTGAAGATCAAAATTTATAATTACTGCCATATAACTTTAAGTTTATTTAAAGTAAATTTAAAATTTAACAATATTTTGTAAAATAAATTTTATAAAGTATTGTTTATTTTTAATTAATAATATATAATAGATTCCCTAATTAAAATATATGATGGAGATTAAAAATGAAAAAAGGTACAGTTAGAAGTATTCCTATGCTTGTAATTTTAAGTTTAGTTACATGCGGTATTTATTATCTTTATTGGATTTATAAAACTACCGATGAGATCAAAAATTTTATGGAGAGGGAAGATATAAATCCTGCTTTAGAACTTATACTTGTTTTAGTAACTTGTAACATATATAGTTTATATTGGTACTATAAATATGGTAAAATAGTTTATTTAGAAATGACAGCAAAAGTAGGTATGGATAATAGCGAAGACAGCAGTGTATTATTAGTAATATTAGGGTTATTAGTTTATGTTGTAGCAGGTGCTATACTTCAGGATAAATTGAATGCTATATGGAATAGTATAGATGATACTGAAAACACTGCTACATACAATATAGAAAGTAATTAATTAGAAAATTAATTTTATATATTGTTAAAGGCTTGCTTTTTTAAGCAGGTCTTTATTTTTTTAAATAATTTTTCATTATTTTTTCCGATACTAATTATGAGTATTATAATTTTATAAGGAGCTGTAATAATGAGAAAATATTTTATACTGATTATCTTTGTATTAAATATCTTTATTTTAAATGCCAGAGAATACAGCACTTTAAATGAAGTATTAAAAACTCCTGTAAGTTATAATATATACAAAGGCAATAATACAGAACATACATTCAATGCCGTAAGATACATAAAAAATAACTATTCAAAAGAAACATTCAAAGCAAAAAACATATACTCAACATCGAAAATAGATGTATATTTAGAAAACGGTTTAGAAATTAATGAAAGAGAATTAGAGAGTATTATATTAGAAACATCTAAAATATATGAAATGGAAGAATATCTTTATGGGAAGTTAAAAGGCAAATTAACTCTTTTAATAATGGATATTAATGGAGGACATACAGGAGATAAGCCTTATATGCAAGGTTATTCCATATTAGACGGACTTAATGAGATAAAAAATGATGTTGAGAACATAATATTTTTAGACTATGTAAACGGCTGGGAGAATCCTGAATCAGTTGTAAATACTATAGCTCATGAACTTCATCATGTTATACATTACAGCCAATTAGAAAATAAAAGCAGCAATGCATTTGATGTATGGGTTGATGAAGCATTATCAGAAGCGGCAGTTATCTCATATAGAGGCAAAGTTCCCGCAAACAGACTTAATTACTATAATACAGATTCTATGTATTTAATAACTAAAGGTGATTATTTTATTAATTGGAATCAGGGATATACTGTTCATAAATATGCAACTGTTTCACTTTTTATGTATTGGCTAGGACTTCATTCTAAAAATGGTTTTGAAATTTATAAAGATATAGCAAATGCACCAGAAGAATATAAAGGAACATACAAAGCTATACTTTATGCCGCCAACAAAAATATTAGAGAGTTTCAGGATTGGAGTGAGCTTTATGCTACTTGGCTTGAAGCTAATTATAAAAATGATAAAAGCGGACTTTACGGTTATAAAGGTTATATAGAAACAAAACCTAAAATCATTACTACTCAATATAATTGTCCTATGGCGCCTGGTTCTGCTATTTATGTTAAGGGCGATTTTATGTCTGATGATACTCTTTTAAGATATGTAGAGCTTGGCGATGATATTTATATTGTTTATAATCCTGATGTGAATACTAATGGAAAAGACAGGTATTTAATAGTTAATTCTTCATTTTATTAATAAAGCATTTTTCAGCACTTTAGCTATTCTATAACTCCTAAAAATGAGTATATTGGAAAAAGCTAATGCATATCTATGGCTTAGGTATGCATTGGCTTTTGCTTATTGGTTCAAATATTATTTTTTCTGCATTTATGTTTTTAGATATTTCTTTCCATTCATCTATTGTTATAAACAAGATGCTTTTTATAAATGATTTTTTATATATAGAGTCTGTTTTTATTATTGGTAAATTTGTTTTCAAGCACTTATTTATATTTGATTTGAACCGCATATTTCTTATTTTAAATGGAAAATGAAATATTATAAAATAATAAACATCTATATCATTATTAATATATCCTGAACTATATTCTTTAAGAAATGAGCCTCTTCCTTTTTGTATTAATTCATAAATAATAGAATCTTTATTTAAAGGCTCTTCTATTTTTAATGCTTTTATTTCATTTTCTAATCCATTTTCATCTTCTATTTGGAAATTTTTTAATTCTATAAATATTATTTTATCATTAGCTTTTATCATTAAATCAACATTACTCATACAGTGCGAATATTGATTTCTTTTTTCTTTATCGTTAATATCTCTTTCTTCAATATCTATAATTTCAAAATCATCACTATAATGTATTTTAAAATTATCTTTTTCAATAATACTCATATATATGTATCCGATTATTTAATCATATCTTCAATATATTCATTATGCTGTTTTATTATTTTTTCATTTATGGGATTATTTTCCAAATCTAGCAAAATCTCTTTACTCTCTATTTTTACTCCGCTATTAAAATCATTTTCATCAAAATAAAAAGAATGATACATAACAGAATCTTTATCAGTTTTTTGCAATTCTATATCATCAAGTATAAAACTATTATGTGTAGCTATAAATATTTGAAGTCCCAATTTTGATAAACTCAAAAGTATATTAACGAGCAAATCTGTAAGACTTGGATTTAAATTTGATTCAGGCTCATCTAAAAGAAGTATGGTATTTTTATCAATTTCACCATTCATTATTAGTATATATATAAGAGCTAATTTTTTATGCCCCTCAGCTGCCATATCAAAAGATACTTCACCTATATTTTTATAGTCTATAAAGAAATTATTATTTTTATGAATAGTTTTTCCGCCTATAGCATTTTCTATCTTTTTAGCTATTTCAAATAAATCATCATCTAATTCTCTTAATTTTGGAAGTTCTGTTTTTTTAATAATATTATAGTATACTGCTTCAAAATTGATATCTCTTTTATCATAAAGTGCGGCAAATCCATTTGAAGAAGTGAGTATATCTTTACAAGGAATAAAAGTAAATTTATTATTTTGAAAATGATATAATTCATCATCATTTATTAGAAATTCAAATTGAGGTATTAAATTTGAAATTTCTTTTTCTTTTACAAGATATTTAATTCCTAAAACAGATAATACTAAGTTAATTTTTTTATTAAAAATAATATTGCATTCATTTATATCTCTATCAATAGTTTCAAATATTGTTTCTATTTTAGATTCAGAACCTGATTTCTTTTTTTTATATTCCAAATATTTTTGTATAAAGTTAGATATTTTATTTTCAATATTTTTAGAATTAGAATATTTACTGAATATTTTATCTATATTCATATCAAAAGGGTATAAATGTCTTTTTATGCGTGCATTTCTCACAATATTTTCTATTTTATTTTCTATATTATAAAAATTAATATCCAAACAATTTATAAGTTTTAATAAATGTGTTTTTCCTGTTCCGTTTTTGCCTATAAAAACATTTAATCCTTTTGAAAAATTTATTTCAGCATTTTTAAAAACGGTAAAATTAGATATTTGAATATTTTCTATATTATTTTTTGATGATGATTTTTTATTCGATGTTTTTGTTTTATTCATTAATTCATATCCAAAAATTAGTCTTCTGTGAGATCTACTTCTACATTAGATATTTTTTCTAGTATTTCTTTATATGTCATTTTTGCTAAAGAGCTGTCGCTTCCGCAGGCTATATAAAGAGCATCAAATCTCTTCATGCTTTTATCAACTAAAACATCAATATTTTTGTCTATACCGAATGGACATACTCCTCCGAATGTGAATCCCGTCAATTTAAAAGTATCTTCTGCATTTGCAAAGCTGGTTTTACAATCGAAATATGCACGCATTTTCTTTGAGGATATTTTTTTATCTCCTGAAGCTATAATCATAGCGAAATTTTTTTTTGAGGGTTTTACTAATATTGATTTAGCTACCTGACCTTTCTCTATATTAAGTGTTTTAGCGGCATCATCAACTGTTTTTGTAAGTCCTGCCTCTTCAAATTCTTTATATTCTATATTAAGCTCTTTTAAAGCATTAAGCACTTTTTCATTCATAATAGATCCGAATCAAACATTAAGAGGTTCGTAGTTATTATTTTTTGCATATTCTATTAAGCTAGTTATTCTATCCTTACATCCGCCGCAGCCTGTAGATGCCTGAGTCTTTTCAACAACTTCTTCCAATTTTGTTAGTCTATTATCAGCTATAACCTTATATGCATCTCTATATGAAACATTCTTACAATAGCATAGAGTTTTATCATAATTAATTGAAGTTTGATTTTTTAAATACTCTACATCATATCCCATCTGTATGCCTCCGATTTCATTTATATATAATATATAAAATAAATAAAATAAAAATATGTAAAAATAAAATGATGCTAATAATAATAGTTTTTTAATACAGCGAAATTATATATAATTTTTAATACTTTTTCAATATTATTTATTTTTAAATTTCATTAGTTTTTATATAAAAATCATATAAGAAGACATTTTTCTGTTGACAATAACAAAATATAATATAACTTATTATATAAAAAATATTGGACTATTATATATGGACAGCGATTCTAAAAAAAATGTAAATACTGATAATTCTTCAAGTTCTATCAAGCCGGCTTGGTATACGATGTTTTTTTCTTTTTTTTATATAGGGCTTGTTACTATAGGCGGAGGGCTTGCTATGCTTCCTATAATGGAAGATGAATTCGTTAATAAAAGAAAATTCATAACTAAAGATGAGATTATAGATATATTTGCCCTTGCTCAAAGTATACCTGGCGTTATAGCTGTAAACTCTTCTCTTCTTACAGGATTCAAAGTAGCTGGAATATTCGGAGGTATTATGGCAGGAATCGGAGTTATGGCTCCTTCTTTTATTATAATACTTATGATAGCACCTATATTTGAGAGATTTCAAAATACTGAGTATGTACATAAAGCCTTTTTAGGCATAAGAGGGGCTATTGCAGGACTTATACTTTTATCAGCTTTTGGTATGGGTAAACAGGTTATAAAGGATAAATTTACTGCTTTTCTTTTTATATTAAGTTTTGTATTAGTTGTATTTTTTAATTTCAATATTATATATACTTTGCTTCTTTCAGCACTTATTGGCTGGATTTATTATATTATTAATAAATACATTATAAAAAAACAATCTTGATTTGGACTTTATATTATGATATATGCTAGACTTTTTTATGTATTTGCAAAATTAGGTTTTTTTACTTATGGCGGAGGATATGCTATAATAGCATTACTCCTTGGTATATTAAAAGAATATCATTGGATTACATCTTCTGAATTTTCTAATCTTGTTGCAATATCCCAAATAACACCCGGACCTATAGCCATTAATGCAGCAACATTTGTAGGGTATAAAGTAGCTGGAGTTTTGGGTTCTGCGGTTGCGACTTTCGGTATATTTATACCTGCTTTTATTATCACTATGATAGTGTCAAAATTTTTCTATGCTGTTAAAGATAATGAGCAGTTTAATAATATAATGAATGCTTTGAGAGTATGTGCTGTTGCTTTGATAGCTTCTGCTGTTATAACTTTTAGTAAAGATGCTTTTTTTGTAAAACTTACAGAAACTTCTATTTTAAGAAATATAGATTTTATTCAGAATATTTTTAAATATATAAGTCCTATAGGGATATTTATATTTGCATTATCAATATTTCTAAAGATAAAAAAAGTTCCGATTCTTGCTATAATATTGATATCTGCGGTTTTGGGTATAATTTTGTATTGATAATATTAGACTTATTTTAAAACTATTTGATGAGATTAACTATAAAATTATTAAATATAATTTTTATATGTTGTATAAGTTATTATTTTAATATACAAAGATGCAGTCCTTCGCTGCTTTGGTCTGTGCAGTCGTACTTTGTATGGGAGCATACAGAGTAAATGATGATGTATTATTTGTTTCTGTAAGAAGTCAGAATGCTATAAAGAATATAATCAATATAGATAAATACGATTTGACAAATCAAGATGAACTGTCAATTCTTTTAATACTTGATACTTTAAAAGATTATAGTATTGAGATAAAAATTGACAAAATTAATAATCAGTAATATAATGAAAAATAGATTCCAACAGCAATATATTTAAGCCACAATTTGGATTAAATGGAATCTAGTTTTTTATTTTTTAGACACGAACAGCAATTTTATTTTCTGGTAGTAAGAAGGTTCAAATCCTTTAGCCATTTTTAATGGTGTATATCGTGTCTAGTTTTTTAATTCTATGCTTATTTTATTATAGGCATAGAATATTTTTTATTATAGAACCTTTATTATAGGAGAATTAATTTTATGCCTTTTTTAGATTCGCTTAAAAATTCTTTTAATAAAACTTATACGCAAAATTTTGCGGATACTAATATTTCATCATTAAGCGGTGTAATAGATTTATTTGCTGCTATGGGAGCAAGCAGACTAAAAACAGGCGATGAATTATTAAAATATTTTATAGATGCTTGGAGAGAAAGTCCTGAACTTACAGCTAAATGTATAATGTATTTGAGAGATATAAGAAGAGGCATTGGGGAGAGAGAAGTTTTTAGAAAATATATAAATATTATGATTAAGCAAAATCATACTCTAACAGCAATAGAAATCTTAAAAACTATACCTGAGCTTGGAAGATGGGACGATATTATTTATATATGGTATAAAAACAGACAAAACAAAAAAATTTCTGATTTTACAAAAAATATAATATTAGAGCAATTAGAAAAAGATAAAACAGCTGATAATGTTTCACTTCTTGCTAAATGGCTTCCTAGTGAAAACACATCATCACAAAATACAAGAAACATTGCAAAAGAATTAATAAAACTTTTAAATATAAACACTAAAGAATATAGAAAAACTTTATCTTCTTTAAGAAAGAAGATAAAAATAATAGAAAATAATTTGAGAGAAAAAGATTATACATTTAATTATTCTTCAGTTCCTGCACTTGCCATGAGAAAATACTCTAAAGCATTTATTAGAAATGATGAAAAAAGATATAATAATTTTTTTGAAGATGTAAAGTTAGGAAAAGTAAAATTAAATACTAGCGTCTTAACTCCATTTGATGTTATAAGAGAGATTTTAGACTGTGATGAAGAAGATAAAAAATCGAGAAGAGAAGAATTTGATTTAACTTGGAAAAATCTTCCAAATATTTTTGGAGATAATAATTTAAATACAATAGTGGCATGTGATGTATCTGGAAGTATGGGAATGGCTTTGAATGGGGAACCATTAATATGCTCTGTGGCTTTTGCAATATATATAGCACAGTTAAATAAGTCTGCATTTCATAATCATTTTATAGATTTCTGCGGCAATTCTAAGATGCATGACATATCAAATATAAATAATATTGTTGATGTAGTTGATTATGTTTTAAGGTCATCTGTTAATATGAGTACAAATATTGATTCTGTATTTAAAGCACTACTTGACACTGCTGTAAACAATCATGTATCACAGGAAGAGCTTCCTAAATATATAATAATAATTTCTGATATGGAGTTTAATCAATGTGAACTTACAAATAAAACTAATTTTGAATATTGGAAAGAAATATTTAATAAAAATAATTACAAACTTCCTAGAATAATTTTTTGGAATGTAAACTCATTAAGCAGAATAATGCCTGCTTTAAAAAATGATGATGTATTATTTGTTTCTGGAAGAAGCCAGAATGCTATAAAAAATATAATCAATATAGATAAATACGATTTAACAAATCAAGATGAACTGTCAATGCTTTTAATACTTAATACTTTAAAAGATTATAGTATTGATATAAAGGATTGATATTATTTAAAACCAAATTTATTTTCTTATTTTTTACCGTGCATATTTTTAATTAAGTTTATAACTATTCAAATAAAAACTTATAATCACTTATATTTTTTGTTATTAGTATAAAGATTAATTTTTAATAGGTTTTTATTTATGCAAAATATAGAAAATAAACAATCACAAATAGAAAAAATTATTGAAGAATATGATAATAAATTAAAAGATAAAAACAGAGAAATAGAAAAGTTAAATGATGAATTAAACAGAATATCCACAAGCAGTTATAGTTCAGGTATTCCAAATGTAATATCAAATAGGGGAGATGAGAGCGATGATTTTTCATTTCCACATAAATGGGCATTAACTTGCAAGAGAATGGAGAGTTCTATTTATCTTGAGCCTATACTTCAATTTTACAGAGGAGTTATTAATTCTTTTGATTATTTTGTAGAAAAGCCAAAAGAATGCGAGGATAATGAAAGAGTAAATAACGCTTATAACTTTTTTGTAAATCAGTTTGAAAGGTCTGGAGGACTTAAAAACTTAATAGTTAATGTTACTTACAATGCTTTGGTTTATGGATTTTGTTTTTTTACTCCTAAACTTGAAGTAGTATATGCAAAGGCTTACGGATTTAAGGGAAGGCTTGACGGACTTAGAGGATTTAAGTATTATGACCCTTCTTCAATATACAGATTCAATTTTGATGAAAATGACAGTGATGAAATTAAAAGCATAAGTATTATAAAGAGCCGTAAAGAAATTTTTAATAGTTTATACAACGATAATGAAGCAAGCATTATAAATATAGATTTTGATTTAGCTTTAGCAGGTTATGCAAGTTACGGAAGCATTGAAGGTGATATTATAGGAAAGCCTTTTTTGTACAGTGCATATTCGCTTTGGCAGATTTTAGAATCTATGGATAATAGTTTTAACCGCAATTTAAAAAATATAGGTGAGCATAGTTTTAATTTTATAGCAAATACTGAGCTTAATGATTCAAAGCGTAAGGAGGCAGAGCGAGAGATAAGAAATTTCGTAAATAATGGAGGCGGAATTTTTATATCAAAATATGGTAAGATAGAAAAGATAGAAAGTATTGATGCTAATGAATGGTATAATTTTAGAGACAGCATGCTTTCAGCTTTATTTAAAAATAAGGGCGTAGATATTAAAGCACTTGGTCTAAACAAAGGAGCTACTAAATCATTGGCAGAACTTACTCAGGACAATGCTATTCTTATGGCAAGCGATATTGTTTCTGGTGTAATCAATTATATTAATAACAGTTTTATGAAAAGATATTTTGATTTGAATTTTAAAAGTTTAAGACTGTCTGGAGAATGTGATTATTTTAGAGTTTCTCATTCTGCAATTAGCAAATCAGAGTAAAAATCATCAATAAAAAATTTTGACAATTTGATTGAATATAAGTATAATAAAATTATGATGAGAGAAGATATAATTGAAAATATAAAAAATAAAATTATTACCATAGATAATATTAATAGAATTAATGACTGTTATATTTGTTATTTATTTTCAGATATTGGAAATGAAAAAAAAGGAGAGGATATGGCTGTATTATTAAAAGAAAATACTATATTTGATGAAGTAAAAGCAAAATCTGAATCATTCATACATAATGAACCGTTGATAGATACTTACAGAAAAAAAGAAATAGATGAATATTTTCAAAAAGAAATGATGAATATAGAATTGATTAAAGCAGAAGAAAAAGGCGGCAAAAATAAAGCAATTTTTATAGCTAAAAATTTAAAAAGAGCAGGGCTTGACAATAAATTTATAAGCGAGGCTACAGGTTTGAGTTTAGATGAAATAGAGTATTTATAATTATCTATATTTTTTAATATTGATAAATAAAAGGCTTGGTATTAATTTACTAAGCCTTTTTTATTTTGATGAACTTATAATCACTAATATTTTTTGATATAGATATATAAATAATAAAAAATCATTTCAACATAGATTAATATTTATAATTTAAGGAGATAAAATGATTAAAAAGAAATACAAAATTTTAGGAGATAGTTTCAAACAGTATATACCGCTTTCAAAAAATACTTTTGCTGAAACTAAAACTAATAAAATCACAGAAAAAAATATTGATGAGCTTATAAACTCATTTATAAAAAGCACTATAGAAATATTTGTTTATAAGGGACATAAAGAAGATGATGAAAGAGAGGCTATTGGAAAAGTTGTAAGTTTAGAAAAAGATAATGAATCTGTAGGACTTTATGCTGTTATAGAATGGTTTGATGATAGTGTAACAGAGAAAAAATCTTTTTATCCTTCTATTGAGATGGTAGGTAAAAAATCTTATGAAGATGAAGATTTTATTTATTGGGAGAATTGCGAGATAAAAGCAGTTGCTGCAGTAGAATATCCTGCAAGCCGTAATGTAGATTTGCTTTGTGCTAGTGCCATTATAAACAGTGAAGATAATATTAACGGAGGCTACATGCAAAAATTAAAAACTGTATTAGAAAAATTATTAAGCGAAGAGAAAGAAACAGAAAAGCAAGCTAGAGAAGAGTTTGTTTATTTGTTTAAAAATGATGAAGAGATTCAGAATATTATTATTGATATTGTGGCAGAAAAATTAAGAGAAGATAATTTAAAAGACAATAAAGAAAGTAGAGAAAATAATAAAACATACAATAAAGATTTGAATAATTTATCTAACTCATCTAATAATACTGCCAATGATAAAGAATTAAATCTTTCGGCTATAACTTACGGTGATTGGTGTAATGAATATGCAGAGAGTCAGAATGCTGTAAGATGTTCTTCAAAATCAGAAAGCTCTACATACACAAAGGCAAGAAAACTTTTTAAGGCTGGACTTAGCAAAGAAGAGATAATGTCAATAGTGAGAAATGATTTAGTACCTATTGGAGTAGGCTGCACAGAGAAGATTAACCTATCAGCATTAAGCGAAGAAAATAAGTATAGTGAAATAGCAAAACTTTTTAAATAAAAACTATTAGATAGTTAAATAAAATCAAAAAGTGAGCATTAATTTGGGCTTATATCAGAGTAGGCGGCATAAAACAATAGGAGTTATAATGGCACAAGGATCTATAATAAAATCAGGTATTCATAGTGATGAAGCTAATTTACCGAAAAAAGGTTTTCCTGTAACAATAAAAAATGATAATGGAAAAGGCGTTTTCTCACTCTACAGTGATGGAAGTGTATTTGTAGGAGTTGCTTTGGAAGACGCTTTTTCCTATCAGGAGTTTGGATTAAAGGCAAATACAATATCAGTTTGCTATGACGGAATAGTAAATGCAGTTGTAGCTGAAAGTGTTGTAGCAGGAGATATTGTAACAGCTAGTGATAGCGGATTCAAAAAATCATTAGATGGTCATGGAGTAGGAATAGTTATAAGAGGCGGCATCAATTATGCAGAGATACTTTTGAAATCTGTATGATATTAATTTCTTATTCACATTGTATACAATTCAAGAAATACTGCATTTTAAGACTATCATAGTAATAAATAGTGAGCCGAAGCCCTTGACTTAATTCATTTAAGTCAAGCCTCAAGGTGTAGGCGAACATAACAATAGTAGGAGTTAATTTAAAATGAGCATACCTAATTTACAAAATATACAAAATAAACTTTTTCCAATTATCAATAAAGAAATGCCTAGATATATGGGGCAGACTAACTTTGTGAGTAAATATATACCAGAGATTTTTGTCGGTGTTTCTCAGGGAGCTATAGGAGGCGATTTAGACAATACAGCATTTAATCTCAAAAACATGTATGGCGGTACTTCTTTGGGAGATTTAAATATTTTTAATGAGTATCCTAAACATGAATCTAGGGTTTTCAAAATGGAGCCTGAAGAATATTATATTGGAATAGATATTAACAGAATAGAAGAGATTAATGAACTTTATTCAAGAGATGAGAAAAAAGCAGGCGAAGAGATTTTAAATTATATAGCTCAGAAACTTGTATCAAGACTAGGGCTTTTAAGAGAAAGAAATTTAGCTGCAAAAGTTACAGATGCAAGTCTTTACGGAAGTACAAACACTGTTGATTTAACAGCAAAACCTATAAGCACTTGGACAGAGGCTGATATTGATAATTTCTTCTCTTCATTTATAGATTTGGCTAAATATTTAAATTATGCTGTGGGAGGAAATCTCTTTAATGACAGAATGGAGCTTCAAAATAATGGACAGAAACTTTATATAGTTATTCCAATAGATGTATATATTAAACTTCAAGGTTTGTTTAGATTATTTTCTAATTATATATCAATGATTGGAAATGACGCTAACGGAAAATATAAAGCATTCAGACCAGATATTTTTAATGCGGTAACAAGCGGAATAACTGTTGTAGGCACAGCATTCAGAGTGGCAGATGATCATGAAGTGGATCAAATATATCAGCTAGAAAATCTTACAGATATATGGACAGGCTCATCAATTTATATGTTTACAACTTCATCTAATATACTTGATATGGCTTCAATAAAAGAGGTAGTATATTTAAATCATGATATAAGAGAAGTTGATATATTGGGCAATAATTTGTGGAGAACAAGAACAAAGAGATGCACAGTAGCTTCCAACCCTTACGGCTTCTGTAAAATAGACTTGAGCTTGTCTTAATATAATTAAATAATATTTATTTTAGGTATTTATATTGCAGGGCTTTGCCCCGCACCCCACTTCTTTTGTTGGCACAAAGAAGCAAAAAGACTGCATTTAATAGTCCATTGATTCTGCTAATAAATTGATATTTTGGGAAAATACTTAATATCAAAAGAGGAATTATGTCAAAGAAATCTTTATTATTTTTTTTAGAAAATAGTATTACTAATAAAGAAATAAAAGCTAATGATTATGTGGTATCAAGAGTGGGATATTTCTTTAGAGATGTACATGAGAGAAGATGCAAGGTAATAGTTGAAAGCGATTTAAATATATCTTTAAGCGATTCATTTTTGATTATAAGCAAAGAGGAAGCTGAGGAGCTTATAAGAGAGAAGATGAAGCCTGATGATGTTATCAATTATCTTAAAGAAGAAAACAGAAAGTTAAAAGAAAAGATAAAAGAGCTTGAGGCTTAATTTATTTTTATGTGCTGTATTATATTTTGAGGCAGTACATTAAAACTAAAAAAGGAAATTAATATGCAGGAATATATTTACGAGCCTGATATAAATTATTTTAAAAGCATATTTAAAATGTTTAACTATGATGATATTGATACAGACTTTTTAGAAGAACAGCTTAAAAGTTATACTATTCAGTTTAGAAGAATGATTTTGAATATGAATTATACAGAGCCTACAGAAGAAAACGGTCTTCCATATATATCTATAAAAAATTATATATGCTATGAGGCAGCAAGGCTTTTAACTGTTAATTTTGTTTCAAACAGCGACTTGATAAATTTTATTCGCACAGAGAGTCTGCGTTTAAAAGAGCTTGCTATAAAAGATTTATCAAGCATTGTAGTTGGAGAAAATAGCTATGAGAGTGTGCGTTTAGAAGGCAGTATAAAAAAGCCCTAAATCGTACTAAAAAATATAAAAATCAAAAGGTTTATTATGATACATTTTAAAAACAGCGTTATATATGTTTTAGATAATTTTATGAACTTTATGGCTGATGAATATATTGATTTATCTGGAAATAAAATTGAAGGCGATAATCAATTAAATAAACTTTTAGATGATAAATTAAAAATAGAATATTTCAGTTTAGGAGCTTTGAGATCTATGAGCAAATCATTTCTTTGGGCTTCAATAGCAGAAGGGGAGAGCAGGGGAAGCAATTCATATATAGGGGACTCTGCAGGTTTTGCTGATGATATATGTTTAAAAGCAACAGTATATAAAGAGCTTAAAGCTGGAGAATCATTTTTGGCTTATAATATTATACCTTTAGCACTCAATCAGGCAGCACGTTATTGGATATCAAAACTCAATGATGAGGGCGAGCGTATAGCGTTATCTCCTATTATAAAATGGGAAGCTCCTTCATTTGACAGTGAAAACAGCAAAAGACAGTTTAATGATTTTTCATCTATAAGGGGCGTTAATTTTTCTCTTGATATTAATTTCAAGATTATGACAGGGAGTTATTTAAATGAAGTTCTTTACTAATTTAATCAATAATTCATTTAATAAAAAAGTTTATGATTATGTTCAAAGCAGAGATAAACTTTATAAAGTAAAAATCACTTCTTCTCCAAAGAATGCCAAAATAATAATGAATGAAGAAGAAAAATATTTTGGGGCATATAAGAATGCTGAAGTGATAAATTATCAGGTTAGTCTTGAAGGCTACAGTACCAAAGATGGGAGTATAACTGTTAATAACAGCGATGTTTTAGAGAATGTAGTTTTGGAAAGCATTTGATTAATAATTGAGATTATAGTGTTTGCATTTTTGCAAAGCGTTCTTATGGCAGCAACTTTTTTGTCCACGCGTTGAATGAAATTTTATATATAGTTGGTATTAGAATTATTATTTTATTTATATTATATGGGTTAAGTTTAACGCGTGTTAATTTATACATTTTGCGTAGAGCAGATTTTGGGGCGGGTGGGCGGGAATGTATAAAATATTTTTTGCGTAAAATAATTTTTAAAATTGTGAGTGTATAATAATGAGCATTTTTGATTTGAAAGGTAATTTAATGAATGATGAGGACGGCTTAAAAGTTGTAAGCGGTTCTAGTTATAAAGTAAGAATAGCAAAGACAAAAAATAGAGATGAAAAAATAGATTTCTCTTCTGATGATGTTAAAGGAAAATATTTAATATATCCATCTCAAGTTGGACTTACTCCTACTACAGAATCAATGAGTAAAGAATATATAGGTGCTCCTTCTTCTGAAAGTTATGCAGGAGCTACCACTTATGCAGGAGATATTTCCTATGGAGCTTTTCCAAATTCTAATGCATACTATGCGAGCTTAATATGGGCTAATGTGCATACAAAAGAAACATCAGGAAATATACTATGTATTAACTCTTTTAATAATTTTGCTGTTAGATTTAATAAGTCTTCAGAAGATGAAAGTATTAATATGCTTGAAATTATAATAGAAGAAGATAATGGTTACAGCAGTAATTTTATTGATGTTTATACTTCTATGAAGCAGAAAGATTTGATTGATGCTTTAAATAAAATAACAAATGTAAAAGCATTTTTATTAACAGGAAGTGAAGAAGACGAAATTGATTTTACCAATATAATAAATGAATTAAAAGAGTATAATACTGAAAATAATAAAACAGAATATTTACTTAGCTTTAAAAGAGTAGGACTTATAGAGAGCGGAGTATTTACAGAAGAGAGTAAAAAGAAATATCCAAAATATCAAAGTATAATAGCTCCGAGATTTGGAGAGGCACAGTATTATAATATAGCTTTGTATGACAGTTCAAAGAATATGGATGGAAATCAATATATAGGCTGTGAGAGTAAATCAATAAATTTTAATTTTGCAAATAAGGCTATGACAGAAATAACCTCTTCATTATGGGCTTTAGATGAAGAGATAATAGAGAAAGATTCAGTTTTATATGAAGAGAGGGCGGAAGAAAGAGATGTTGTAATGGCACAGACTTCAAAATATCCTACCAAACTTTTTATTAATGGAACAGAGGCTTCCTCTGTAAGTGATGTTTCTTTATCATTTGAATGGACTAAAGAAGAGAAGTTTAATATTTCAGCAAAAAGATACGGATTTCCAAATTCAAAGTTTACACTTAGTTTTTCAGGCAATGCAGTTTTTAATTCTCAGTCAAAAGAGCTTTTTTATGACAGGGTTTTAAATGGAAACAGGCAGTCATTTATAATATCATCAAAAACAAGATTTAAAAATAAAGATTATCCATTTGTGTTTGTAAGTTCAGATGTTGGAGGAAGTCCGTCATTCCCCGCAATAGAGCCTAAAGAGCTTTCAATATCTTTGAGTAATTTTAAAGCTATTGAACAGTCAAATGATATGAACAGTAATTATTTGATAGCATTTACAGACAGAGAGGAGCTATTTTAATAAAAATATAGTTTTATATTATTGACTAAAAAAAAGTTTTATTTATACTTATTGTAAATTAATTAAGTTAATCAAATACTATTAAAAAGGTAATATTTCTAATGATTGATAAATTGAAAAAAAGTATTAACTATAATGATATGCAGGAAATGAACCGCTATCTTATTATTAAACTTTTAATGCAATTAGGCGTATGTTCAAGAGTAGAATTATCTAAATTATCTGGCTTAAAACAGGCTACTATTACTAATATTATTAATGGCTTCATAAAAATAGGTTTGGTTTCGGAAATAGGTTCTAAAAATGGAAGCAAAGGCAGAAGATCTATTGCTATTTCTTTAAATAGTGATAGATATAAATTCATAGGAGTTAGGCTTACAAGAAAATATATTTCTATAGGATTATTTGATATAATTGGAAAATGTTATTTTACAAAAAAATATAATTTTGATGTAAATGATGGTGTAAGAAATACATTGTACATAATAGAAAATGCAGTTTATGATTTACTTAATGAATATAAAAAAGACAATATTATAGCTATAGGTATTAGTTTACCTGGACCTTTTATCAGAACAACAGGAATTATTAGTGTTAATGAATTTCCGGGCTGGGAACAGGTTTTAGTTGAAGATTATTTTAAGAATATATTTAATATACCTGTATTTTTTGAGCATGATGCTAAAGCAGGAGTTATGGCTGGCTGGTATTTTAATAAATATAATAATGAAAATAAAACTTTTGCATATGTTATAGCAGGTCATGGTATAGGTGTTGGTGTCATAGTAGATGGTAAGTTATTGAGAGGTTCTACAGGTACTTTTGGGGAAATAGGGCATACTAGCATATCAATTGATGGTCCTATATGTCAATGCGGTAATAGAGGATGTCTTGAAAATTATTGTTCTACAATCGCTCTTTCCAAGAGAATAAAAATGGCTTTGGGAAATGGTTATCAGTCAAGTCTTAATGTTAATTTTAATTTTTCAGATATAGTTTCTGCCTACAAAAATGGAGATAAATTAGTTGTAGAAGAAGTAAATAAAAATATTGAATATTTTAGTATTGGTATTATTAATTTAGTTAATACTGTTAATCCTGATGTTATTCTTATAGGTGATGAAATGGTTCATTTTGGGGAAGACTTTTTGAAAAAACTCAAATCAAATATTTCTAAGAAAGTCATTCCAGAATTGTATGATAATTTGGATATGAGATTAGGCAGCTGTGAGGAAGATGAAGTATTGGTAGGTGCTAGTATAGTTGCTATAGAGTCTATTCTGAAAACAGGAAATTTAATAAAAAAATAGTTTTTATTTATATTATTATATCATAATATATTGTATTCATTGCAATTTTTTATTTTTATATAGTTCAATTACTAAAATATATATTATTATCTTTTAATAGACTTGTTTCAAAACTATTCTAATGTAATTATATTTTAAATACAGTATTTGAAATTATAATATATTTTTCTGTAAAGAACATAGTTATGTAGCTACACAGTTTTTTAGATGCTGTGTGTCTGTATCTAAAGATATTATTTTTAATTTTGAATATATAATTTATGCAACATGTAAAATATTTATTTATATAATAATTAATATTATTGTAGTTATAATATAAATTAAATTAGATATAAAAATACAGTTGTTCTATACTAGAAATATTTTTCTGCTTATTTTTGTAGATGTATTGTATCTATGGCACTGCCTAGTATGTACTGTAGGTAAAATAAATTGTGTTTTTTATAAGCAGCCAAAGTCATAATTATTAAAATTATAAATATTATTTTAAATTATTATATAATAATATCATTATTATAAATTCAAAATTTAACAAGTCCATTCAATATAATTCATAATATATATTTTGTAAAACCGATTTATGAAATTATATAAAATTATTTTATTTATTGATAAAATGTTTTATATGTATTAAAAACTCTAAATAAAATAATAAAGTCATTATATAAAATATTTATTTTTTATAAAAAATTGACAATCTGATTTTTTTGAATATACTATTTAATATATTAATTAAATTAATTAATTAATATATTAAATTAAGAGGTAATAAAATGGAATATAAAGATTTGGTGCATACAGTAATTCAAGAGAATAAAAAAGTATTGGAGATGGTAAAACTTGATGAAATAGAAGTTTTGTTATCTGAAATAGAAAAGGCTAAAACTATTCAGTTGTATGCTATGGGACGCATGCAGCTTTCAGTTAGAGCATTTGCTATGAGATTAAAACATATGGGATTTGATACATATGTTGTATATGATACTACTTCTCCATCTATAGGTAAAGGTGATTTACTGATAGATATATGTGGAGTTACGAATGTTGAGTTAAATGTTATAAAATGTGCTAAAGAAGCAGGTGCTAAAGTTGGGGTTTTAACAGCACATCCTGAAAATGAGCATGGTCAATTAGCAGATTTTACAGTATTTATTCCTGGTCAAATTTTTGGAGGAGATAATGAAGTAAAATCTATACAGCCTATGGCATCTTTACTTGAGCAATCAATGTTTTTATTTACAGATATAATGGTTATGATGCTTATAGATAGAAATAATATAGATGTAAGTAAAATGCATAAAAGGCATACCAATCTTGAGGGTATAGCTGCTGCTTTTGCATAAAAATATAAGAATATAAATTAGGAGGAAATTTATATGAGAGACGGACAAATTTGTCAAATAGCACAAGTTGTATCAAATCTTGAAAAAGCTATGAAGCATTTATATGATGATTTTGGTATAGGACCTTGGGATGTATATGAGTATGGTCCTCATAATATACAGGATTCTATGTATAGAGGTAAACCAAATACACAACGATATGCTTTGGCTGTTGCTTGGTCTGAAGGCATACAATATGAATTAATGCAGCCTTTAGATGGATATAGTATTTATAATGAATTTTTGGAGAAACATGGAGAGGGTTTACAGCATATTAAACTTTATTATAAAGATTGTGCTAAAGCAATAAAAGATTATAAGGAAAAAGGCTATGAAGTAATACAGAGCGGTAAAATAGGGGAAGATGAATTTTATTACTTAGAATCTACTGATAATGTTGGTATTACTTTGGAAATAGGAAATGCAGGTGCTATACCGCCTCCTTTATATAGATATCCATCATAAATAATAATTCATAAGAATAAAAAAATAATAAAAATAAAAAAATAGGAGAAAGAAATGAAAAAAATAATATTTAGTTTTGCTATTTTATTGTTTTTAGTTTCATGCGGAGGTAATGGAACTAAAAATACTGAAAATGCTTCCTCTACAGATTCAAAATATACAATGGTTACTATACCTAAATTGCGTTCTGCTTGGTTTGAAGATTATGAAAGTGGTTCTATAAATGCTGCTAAAGAATTGGGAGTAGAGACCTATATGCAGGCACCTTCATCAGCAGATGAGGCACAGCAAGTTAGAATAATAGAAGATGCTGTTAATCAGGGTGTTAGTGCTATTTTAGTAGTTCCAAATAATGCAGCATCTTGTGTACCTGCTTTTAATAGAGCTAAAGAAAATAATATTGTTGTTCTTACTCATGAATCTCCTGATCAGGAAGGAGCTGACTATGATATAGAAATGATAGATAATGTTAAATTTGGAGAAAGGTTTATTGAAGAATTAGTTGCTACTGTTGGTGATAGCGGAGAATATGCAATTTATGTTGGATCTTTAACTGTTCCTGCACATAATATATGGGCTGATTCTGCCATAGCTTATGCTAAAGAAAAATACCCTAATTTAGTAATGGTAGATGATAAATTTCCAGTATCAGAAGATAGAAATGCTGCTAGACAAAAAACTTTAGAGCTTTTAACTATATATCCAAACTTAAAAGGTATATTAGCATTTGGAAGTCAAGGTGCTCCTGGTGCTGGACAAGCTTTGAGAGAAAAATCAATGGAAGGTAAAGTAGCTGTTTTTGGCACTACTACACCTAAAGAAGTAGCTCCTTTCTTAAAAGATAAATCTGTAACATCATCTATTATTTGGAGTGCAGGCGAAGCTTCATATGCTATGGTGCATATTGCCAAAATGATTTTAGATGGAAAAGGAGATGAAATTAAACAAGGACTAGAAATACCTAATTTAGGAGTTCCTAGTATTAATGGAAAAAATATATTATTTAATAGACCTTTAATTATTACTGTGGAAAATGTAGATAACTATAATTTCTAAATAAAGTATTATTATAAAAATATTCTTGGCAGAGTTAATATATGGAAAATTTTATAAAAGTAAAAAACATATCTAAAAGTTTCAATGCCCTTAAAGCCTTAGATGATGTATCATTTGAATTGGCAAAAGGAGAAGCCCTTGCTTTATGCGGAGCTAATGGAAGCGGTAAATCAACATTGATTAAGATATTAGCAGGAGTTTTAGAAGCTGATTCTGGTGTAATAGAAATAGATGGTAAAGAGATGTATTCCTATGGACCTCTTTCTGGTATAAAACATGGTATAAGTGTTATATATCAGGATATATCATTATTTCCTACTTTAAGTGTTTTGGAAAATATATGTCTTCCAAGAATGATAGGCGATAGCTGCAAATTTGCTTTTTTTAAGAATAAAGCAAAATCTGCTAAGGCTATATTGGCAGATTTAGAAGTTGATATAGATATAAATTCTATAGTTGAGGAGCTTCCTTTAGCTTCTCAACAGCTTATTGCCATAGCACGAGCTCTTAACAATAATTCAAAATTAATTATATTAGATGAGCCGACAACTGCTCTTACTAGGGTAGAGGTTAATCAATTATTTAAGATAGTAAATAAACTTAAAAAGAATGGTATATCTGTAATTTTTATTAGTCATAAGCTAGATGAAGTTATAGAACTTTGTGATACTTTAGTATGCTTGAGAGATGGAAAGCTAGTAGCTTCCAAGCCTATGAGTGAGACATCTGTAGAAGAAATTGAGAAATTTATGGTAGGACAATCTTCCGTTTATACAGGTGTAGATGATATAGATAAAGATGCTCCTATTGTATTAGAGGTTGATTCTTTAACTAAGAAGAATAATTATAAGGATATTAGTTTTAATCTTCGCAGGGGAGAAATATTAGGTATAATAGGTTTATTGGGGTCAGGAAGAACAGAGTTGGCATTATCTTTATTTGGAGTATCTAAATCTGATAGTGGCAAAATATATATAGATGGAAAAGAATGCCGTATTAACAGTATACAAGATGCTGTAGAGGCAAAGATAGCATATGTTCCTGAAGATAGGCTTACAGAAGGCTTGATAATGAATTACCCGATAAATGACAATATGGTTATTGTAAATTTAAATAAAGTTAAAAATAAATTTGGTTTTTTAGATAATTCTATAATTAAAAAAATTACAAATTTTTGGATAAAAGAATTATCTATTAAGGCTGAATCAGGAGATAATAAGGTTTCAACATTATCAGGCGGAAATCAACAAAAAATAGTCATAGGAAAATGGCTTGATGAAAATCCTAAAATACTTATTTTAGATGGTCCTACAGTTGGTATAGATATAGGAGCTAAGGCCGGGATATTTGAAACTATTAAAGAATTTTCTAAGGATAATGGTATGTCAGTCATTTTAATTTCTGATGAAATAAAAGAAATAGTTTCATATAGCAACCGTATAATGATAATGCGTAATGGTAAAATATATAAAATTTTTGATAGAGGCAGTGTAGATGAAAATGATATACAAACTATGTTAGATGAACAAAAACGTAGTTTATGATTTTATAAAAAATAAATTAAAAATAAGGTGTTTTTATGTATACTATGTTGAATTTTTTGAAGAAGAGAGAGGTTGTTCTTGCAATAATTATTTGTATCCTTGTAATCATAATATCTGCTTTAACTCCTAATTTTTTAAATTATGAAAATATATCTAATATATTAAAGTCTTATACTGTTTTGGGTATATTTGCTTTAGGAGTTTTACTTATTATAATTAGCGGCGGTGTTGATGTGTCTTTTACTGCCATTGCTCAGGTAGTTCAGTATATTGTAGTTTATATACTATTAAATTATATATCTGGTAATATATATATAGCTTTTATTTTATCTATAATTTTTGGTATTATATTTGGACTGTTTAATGGTTTTTTGATTTATCATTATAAAATGCCTGCTATAATTATTACTATAGCTACTCAAAATTTATTTTATGGGATTTTATATGTTGTTACTAAAGGAAAATTATTATATGAGGTTCCTTCATATTTTTGGTCGTTTTCAGATGCTAAATTATTTACAATAGTTAATGCTAATGGTATAAATATAGGAATTAGTTTAGTTACTATATTATGGTTTGTTATGGCTTTAATAGTATTTTTTATATTAAAATATACTATTCTTGGAAGGAGTATATATTTAATAGGCTGTAATAGCGTAGCGGCAAAACGTGTTGGCATAAGTATATTAAAAACTACATTATTTGTATATGTGTTATCAGCTGTTATAGCAGCAATTGGTTCTATAGTTCATGTATCTATAGTACAAACAGTAATTCCTAATTCTATAGTTGGAACAGAAATGCAGGTAATTGCAGCTGTGGTTTTGGGAGGTGCTTCTATTACAGGAGGTAAGGGTTCAGTTATAGGTACAATGTTAGGGGTATTACTTTTTGCTATATTAAGTAATAGTCTTACATTATTAAAAATATCATCATATTGGTATAATGTTTTTATAGGTGCTATTATAATAATTAGTATACTTGTAAATGCAATTCAAGAAATCAAATCTAGAAATTCTATAGTACGCGTAAATGTTGAAAACTGATATGGGGGGAAATAATGTATAATCTAGATAAATTATCATCTTTTATAAAAAGAATTAGAAGAGGAGAACAATTTTCCCTTGTTATAACACTTGTATTAGTTTATATTTTGATGGTTATAGCAAACGGTCATAGATTTTTATCTTTTAGCAATTTGTATGCTATGTCTTATCAGCTTCCTATTATTGGTTTCTTAGCTATAGGAATGATGATATCTGAACTTTCAGGCGGAATAAATTTATCTATAATTGCTAATATGAATTTAAATGGGATAATTATATACCTAGTTCTAAATTTTTTTACTAATGGAAATATGCAGGAGGCTAATATATTATTTATTATAATAGCAATAATAATTGGATTTATTACAAGTGCTATTATAGGTATAATTAACGGCTTTTTAATAACTAAATTTAATATTCCGGCAATTTTGGTAACTTTAGGTACTATGACATTATTACAAGGAGTTAATTTGGTTTTAACCAAAGGGTATACAATATCTGGATTTCCTAAAGAGCTTGTATTTATTGGAAATGGTAAAATCTTAAATATTCCGGTAGCTATTATATTATTTATCATAGTAATTATTATAACTCATTTTATATTGAATAGATCTGCTTATGGTAAGCAATTATATTTGACTGGTGCTAATCAAAAAGCAAGTAAATTCTCTAATATTAATGTAAATAAAGTTATTATAATAGAATATATTTTATCAGCCTGTTTTGCATCTTTTGCTTCTTTAGTTTTAATAGGACAAATGAATTCAGTAAAAGCTAATTATGCTGAGTCATATCTTTTGGTAGCAGTTCTTGCTAGTTTTCTTGGCGGGGTTGATCCTAATGGAGGATTTGGAAAATTATCAGGTATGGTATTAGCTTCAATTATATTACAGTTTATTTCTACAGGATTAAATTTGATGAGATTAGATCCATTCATGATAACTGCTATGTGGGGTGCTATTATAATTATTATCTTAGTAGTTAAAGAGATATCTAATATTATTATATTGAAAGTAAAAACTTTATTAAAAAATAAAATCGTAAATTAAATATATTAAATTAGTTAATATTCTATTTTTTAGCCTTATACTTTTGTTATAGGGCTTTTTTATTTTTAAAATCTTATTCTTAAGATAAAAATTTGGTAAAGAATAATTGAAAATGATCATAGTTTATAAGTGAAAAAAATTAAGGAGTATATAAAATCTCCTTATATTTTTTGAACCTATGACAATGTAATTGTCATAGCATATAAGTGAAAAAAATTAAGGAGTATATAAATGGAAAAATTAGAATTTAAATGCGTCGATTTTTTTAATAGATATATGATAGAAGAAATTGTTTATAAAGATGATGGAGAAAATATTGTGCCTGTTAAAGTGTTCAGCCGTTCTACTTTAGGCAGTAAGTTTAAAAGCGATGATATTATAAATATTAATCGTCCTAGCTTTAATGAAAACCTTAAATATGTAAGAGAGAAAGAAGAGAAAATTATTGATGATGATATTTTTAAATGGCTTGATGTTAGAATAAATGGTGCACTTGCAGTAAGTCTTCTTGATGAATGGAGCACTAAAGATATTAATGAGTTTGCACAGGTGATAAAAAGTTTTTTGCTCGAGAGAAGAATTATGTAGTGAGTAATTTATCTCATTTTTCTGTAATAGAGCAGACAGAAATTGATAATCTTGTAAATTATGCTTTTAATAATAGAGAAGTTAAATATGATGACTTTTGTTATTTTAATGACTGTCTTATAAGTTTGTATACAGCTTCTTTGTTTTGGAACAAAATAATACTTGAGGCTTGGTATCAGATAATAAGCGGAAGATTTGTATATTGCCGTTATGATGAAGATGATTATTTGAGATTAGGTCTTAATTATGCTATTTTTAGATTTAAGATTTTAATAGATAAATCAATTAATAATAAATAATTTTTATAATAGTTTTTCATTTTTATTTTAATCAAATTTATATATTGCGGAGATATCATGATTTCTAACACTAAAGGTACTATATTAAATTATTTTGGGCTTTCAAATACATATAATCCTTTTAAAGATGAAAATGCTTTGCATATAGCAGAAGATTTATATTTTGAAATACCATATCTTGAACCTTTTGAAGCATCTAATTATGTTGCTGTATCTACAGGGCTTTTAACTAATTCACTTTCATTTCTTAATGACTGTATTTTTGAAATATATGATAATAATATAAAGGTATCAGATTTGCAAAATGTTATAGGTGAAATAGGAAATGATAAATATATGCCGAAAGAAGGTCAAATATTTTGGTTTAATAAAGACGGTTTAAGAGGTACTTATTTTCTTCATCATTCTTATGCCGGAAAAAAATTGAAAATAGTAAGCGGAAGATATATAACTACATCAATAACATCCGGTGTGCTTAATGATATGTTTGAAAGAACTGTAGGAGTACCTTCGTATATAGAGGAAATTAATAATATGATTGATGATATAAAAAATAATTCTAGTTTTATAATAAAAGAAGCGGTAACAAAATCAGGAACAGGCACTCAGCGGTGGGAATTAGATTGGAGAGATGATTTAGAGTATTTGCAGGTAGCAGGATATGTAAGCGGTAATACTGATGCTTTACTTTCTCTTTCTTCTTATGGGCTATATCAAAATATAAATGATTCTGCTCCTTTTATAGGCTGGTTTGGAAGCAGTTCAGTACAATATTATTATGGCGGAGAGTTTCAAAAAAGTTTTACTAATTGGCAGGCTGGACTTCCTAATTTAAAATGGTTTCCAATATTTGAAAGCAAGCCAGTGCTAGGAATAAAAAATAATAGTGAGAATACTATCACAGCATATTTATATTTTTTGGTAAGATATAAGGTGTGATTTTTTGTTTGAGTAAGATTATAAAATTATCATATTCGCTGAAAATCTATAATTTATATTTGCAGCAATTCTTTTTTATCATAGTTCTATTATATTTTTTGATTGGTATGTATTAGTTAACAATATATTCAAAAATTATTTTTAATAAAATTTATAGTCTTAAATTAAGAATCTATTAAAAAATAAATAATAAATGAATGAAGGAACATCATAAATGAAGCTTAATGAAAATAATATACAAGCTCCTTTTCAGTATAGAATAAGAGATAAAACTTTTGAACTTAAAACAGTTTCAGGAGGATTTTCTCTTAATGCTGATAATGTACAGGTAAAAATTTTTTCCGGAGAGAGGCTTTTCTGTGCAGATATTGGTTACACTGTTGATGGGGCAGTTGAAGAAATGGAGTTTTTAATAGACAGTATAAAAGTTTATCCTCAAGTTTTGGAAACGCTTGAGGATTTAAATACTGTTCAGATAAAAGATAATGAAGTATACTTGATAAGAAATGAACTTGATTTTAAGAGTATAGTTTTCTTTCCGCCTATTGATTTAAATAAAAAATTTGATTTTACAGTAACAACTTATAGCTCTACTTTTTCCTCTTTTATGTTTGATGATATAGCTAAGAAGTTAAATGGTTTAGATATAAATTACCCTATCAAAAATTATTATGAAAGTGTAGATTATAAAATTAATGACATAATAAAAAATAACGGCTATCTTTACAGAGTTTTTAAGGATTTTACAAGCGACAGTACAGACTATTATTTAAAAACTAATTGTGATCTTTTAACTCCTTTTAAAAAGTTAGAGCTTAATAATATCTATAAATCGAATGAATTAGTAGAATATAATGATAATTTTTTAATAGTACAAAAAGATTTTAGATATGAAAGTAAAGATGGAGTATTAACTAATTTAAATGGATTATTAAAGCCTTTACAGGATATTATCATTTGGTTTGATGAAATAAGTAGAATATATAAAAATCAAATTATAATAAGAGATAATATTTTGTATAAAGTGCTTGAAGATATAGAAAATCCTGTTTGGAATAATATACAAAGTCAATTAGAGAGATTAATAAAAGCAGAAAATACTTTTTATGATGATAGTAATTCTAGTTTTGGAAATAATACGAATACAGTTCAAAAAGCAATAGAGAAATTAAAATCATCAAAGCAGGATAGTTTGATATTAGGAAATAATATTAGTTTAAATGGAAATACTATAAATGTAAATGGAGGTACTAGTAAAGAATATATAATAGGTAATAATTATTATATATATGATTTAATAATATATAATAGCAAACTATATAAAGCAAATGAAAATTTCACTGCAATAGAATGGAGTACAGACAGAGCTAAACTTAGTTTAATAAGTTCAGGCGGCGGCGGATCAAATGATGCTGCAGATGTAAGTTATGATAATACAAATACTAATTTAGAATATATTTCAGGCTATGATTTCCCGAAGTTCAAAACTCCAATAGCAGATACTATTAATTTAGTTTTAATAACTGGTAAAGGCGATATACCAGCAACTATAACGAAACAGTCTGACGGCAGTTATAGATTAAATCTTTCAGCTCAGACTTATCAAAGTACAATAATGCAATTTATAATAAAAAGTATAGAAGGTCAATCTGAAGTTTTTAATATATATACTATACTTGCACAGTTTTTTGAAATAGAAATATTTAAAAGTATTGAAGAAATAAATTATTTTAATTTAGAGGCTGATGAATGTGTCATATCTGAAATAGATAGTCCTTTAAAAGCAGGATTTGCATTAACCTTTTCGTCTTCACAAATTGCTTTGGCAATAGCTAGACAAGATGATACTCCAATATCTACAGGTAATTATAATATAAGCCTCAATGTAAAAAATAGAGTATTGAGAAATCATAACAGTAATTTATTTTGTTTAACTACTAATGCTAATAATCAAACATTAGAATCTTTAGTATTAGAAAATGATAATGGTATTACAAAAATAAAAGGCAGTATAAGTAATTTGGGGCAAGGAACAATATCAGGCTTTTATATATTTAATAATATCATACCAAATTATTTTGCTTTAGATGGTAATTATATTTCTACTTCAGGAATAACATCAAGTTCTGGAAAATCTGTAAAATATAATGTTATAACAACAAATACAAGTAATGGGTTATTGTATAATTTCGCATTACAATATACAGACGGAAGCAGTATAAATCAAGGCGATGTTTTCACTTTTAATCTTACACCGGATAAAAATGTCGCATTAGACCCTATTTATAGTGAAGTTACTAATGTACAAGATGCTATAGAAGCAGTAAAAACTAATATAGATACTGCTAACTCTAATATAAGCATTATTAATAGTAAAATGAGTAGTTTAAACGCAACTCAAATAAGTTTTAATGATACTAATACGCAGTTAGGTGCTGCTAATGTACAGCAGGCTATAGAAACTATAGTTAATAACAAAATACCTGATGTTTATGATTATTCAGGAAAAGAAACTCTTACTAATAAAATAGCTATAGTTAATGGTGTAAGAAAACAAGTTTATAGAGTATATTGTGAAAGAAATTTAAATTTAAGCGACAGTATTATTAACCAACAGCAAACAACAGTATTGGAATTAAGAAATGATGTAACATTCTTTGATGTAAAAAGAGTAATATTAGTAGCTAATGGTTTTTCTCTTCTATTTCCTTGTACTTATCTGCATGTACAGAATACCATAGTAATTGGAACTGCATCTTCATGTAATTTATACCTAGATTTTGTTTTAGAAGCATCGCAATTAATAGCACAATTTACTAAAGTTACTTATTTTTTAGAATATTATAGATGAGGAGTATCTATATGTATAAATTTGAAACAAATGAAATATATTATAATAAAATTAATAGCAATACTTATATAGAAAAATCAGCGGAAGAAAAATTAAAAGATGGTTTAATAACTGCTGAGGAATATAACATTATTATAAAAGAAAAAAGAGAAAATCTTTATAAAAATAAAACTGATAAGCAAGTAATGGAGCTTACACGTTTATTTTTAAATAGAAATATAAATAATATGACAGAAGAAGAGAAAGCACTGCTTGATGATATAAACTCAACAGTAGCTAGTATAAAACAAGAGTTACCAAAGCAAAATTAAAATTATGGGAGTATCAATATTATGCTTACAAAAGAACAAATAAGAAAAATAGGAATTGATGAAAAATGGTTAGATCCTTTAAATAAAGGTTTTGATAAATATGCTATTAAGGACATCAAAGAAGTAGCTATGTTTCTAGCTCAAACTACTCATGAAAGCAATAATTATAAAAGGCTTGAAGAGAGTTTTAATTATAAACCTGAAAGACTTTTTCAAGTATTCAAAAAAAGAGTGGGGACTATGGAGAAAGCTAAAGAGTTATGCTCTAAGGGTGCTAAGGCTATAGGAGATTTTGTTTACGGCGGTAGATTAGGCAATTCCAAAGATGAAGGCTACAAATATAGAGGCAGAGGAATAATACAGCTTACAGGAAAAAATAATTATGAATATTACGGTAAAAAATTAAATATTGATTTAGTAAACAGCCCAGACTTGGCAAAAGAGCCTGATACTGCTATAGAAATAGCTTTGCTTTTTTGGAGAGAGAAAGGCTTGGGTTTGTTAGCCCGTAAAGGAGATGTTAAAACTGTAACTAAATTAATCAATGGCGGTTATAACGGGCTTGAAGACAGGCAGAATAGATTTGATAGAATATTAAAAATATTGGGAGCATAGCAATAATATGAGCGACTTTGCTATTGTATTTATTTGTATTTCTTCTATGGTTATAGCATATTTCGTTTTTAATATTATTAAAAGCGGAAGACATGCTAATATGAAAGCTGATGTGAAAAATGGTACTATAGAGTTTGGAAATGATACTAATATTGAAAGAAGTATAAAAAATGTAAAAGAAGTTAAAAAAGAGATATTAAACAGCGATATAATAAATGAAGAAAAACTTTTAAATAATCTTAATATAAAAGTACCTACAGAAAAAGAATATAATTATAAAGAAGCTATCAAGAAGTATAAAGCTGAAATATATAATCTTAAAAATAAATACATCACTAAAACTATTTATATAGCTTTTTTGTATATAGTTCTTAATTGGGAAGTTTATACGAGAAGAGTTTTTAGAAAAGTTATTTATAAAAATGGAATAAGTAAATATGAGGGGCATAAATATTCAGAATACAAACAAGAATATATTAATAATATCATTTTAGCTTTTAATCAGTTATTACAAAAAAGCGAAATTAAAAGTATTAAAAATAAAGATATTCAAATAATACTTAATACAAATATGCTTCTTTTTAATATGGAGCTTAATAGGATATTTGATGATATAAAAAACAGACATATAGATGCAGAAAACAATAGAAAGAAAATTAATTTATTATTAGTAGAAAATAGCTCTGACAGCAGAGAAATATTTGAAAATGAATTAGAAAATATTAATGACTTTAATGAGGCTTTGAGAGAGATAGAAGATAGCATATTAAATAAAGATATAAAAGAATTAAAAGAGTTTATTTTAGGCAGTTTTTTGAATATGTTAAAAAATAATGCGGAGCATAGTAAATGAGTATATTTAATTTTACAGATAAGCATAATGCCAATAAAAAACTTTCTATATATACAAGCATAATAAGTTTTTTACTAGGCTGTATTTGGGTATTTGTTAATCTTATTTGGCGAGGCAGAACAGTTACTAAAGAAGAGGCTATTGCTGTTGTGATAATTTTGCTTGGGCTTAATGCTGTAAGTTTCGGTTCTGATTTGAGAGGCTTTTTGAAGATAATGAAAAATGATAAATATACTAAAGATGGTAAGGATATTAAATAAATTTTTAAGGAAATTATCATGTTTATAACAGTATTAATTAATATATTAAAGTCTAAGTATTTTTATATGGCTTTGATATTAATAGCTTTACTCGTTTATGTATCTTCTTTGAATATTAAATTAAATATAAAAAACAAAGAGATAGATGAATTAAATAATGAAATATATAAACTAGAGTATTCTAATAAATTATTAAGCAAAGATAATTATTTTAAGAAAAAGCAGATTTATATAGCAGAAACTTTTTCAAAAAGCGATAAATATATAGACATTATAGAAAATAAAAAATTGAGTGATGATAGTATTAAAGCATTAAATAGTATTATCAGTAATTATTATAGAAGTTTTGAATATGAAAGAAATTAGATTTTTATTATTATTAATTTTTTTAGTGAGCTGTTCAAGTGTAAAATATGTAACCATTCCTATGTCAAATCCTCCAGAAGTATATAAGCCCAATATTATAAAAACTGAAAAAGATTTTTTATATGAATATAAACGCTCATTAATGAAAATAAGCGAATGGCAGAATTGGTATAATATACAGACTAATAAATATTGATCTATTATTGAAAATTGTTATACTTAACTTTATTAATTTACCTTATTATTATCATATAGTTTACCACATTAATATAATATTTCTATCTAATAGTATATTAATAATTTTTAAAGTGTAAATGTATTATATTTCTTATAAAATTATGAAAAATATATTGACATACAAGTATTTTTTGTATAAAATATTTGCGAATTTTTATAATTTTATTAGGCAATATAGTGATATGAGTAAAATTAATATCTCTATTGTAAAATCAGGAACTTTTAAAATGAGTAAATTAAACAGTATAATGGTAAAAATACCGCTTATGGTAACAGTAATGATAATTATGTTATCGGTTATAATAATATCGGTATCTATAAGCTTATCAACTAAAGAATTGAATGCAGTAACAGCTTCAGGGTTTGAAACTTCAGTTAACGGTTTTTCTTCATTAATAGATAGCATACTATCTTATCAGTCTATTCTTATAGAATCTTATGCTAATATTCCAACAATAAAAGAATATATGTCTACAGGAAGTGAAGAGGTTCAAAATAGAGCCATCAGAACCATGACTGTATTATTTGAGAATAATAGCTATATAATAGATTTATTTATGCTGAGTTTGGATGGTAAAGTTATAGAGTCATATAATGGAAGTAAAGATGAATCAGGAGAGGATATATCTTCAATGTATCCTGAATTATGGCAGTCATTTATTTCTAAAAATTATAATACATCGTTATCATTTAATATATATAAACATGAAGACTATATTATACTTCCTGTTTTGCAGGGTGTAAGAGATGATAATAATAATGTAGTGGGTGCTTTTATAGCTTATGTGAATTGGGGTAAAATTATAGATGAAAGTTTAAAAGATTCAAAAGGCCAGTTTTCAGAAGAGAAAACTCTTTTTGTAATTAATAATAATTTAGATATAGTTTATCATAATAATAAAAACAGACTATTTTCCAAAGCTACAGAATCTCTTGTAATACCTAGTAATGAGGATTCTGGTCTTCTTAGCTACATAAGAGAAGGAGAAGCTATATCAGCATTCTTTAAGAAATTATCTTCTACAGAATGGGTGATGGTTGAAAGAACAACCGATAGATTATTATATGCCCCAGGAAGAAAGATGAGATTGATAGGTATTATTATAGGAATTATAGGTGTTGCTTTATCTACAATTATAACTATATTCTATATACATAGAACTATCAAGCCTATGAAATTTATAGTTGAAGAGGCAAGAGAGATGTCTGAAGGTAATTTTACTCTATCTGCTGCTATAAAGGATAGAAATGATGAAATAGGGGAGCTTTCTCATTCTTTCCAAGTAATGCGTGATAAAATAGTAATGGTTATAACAGATGTATTAGCTGCTTCTTCAGAGATAGCTAATGCTGCTAATGAGGTTTATCAGGGTACTGAAGATTTGGCACAAAGAACTGAGTATCAGGCATCAAGTTTAGAGGAAACCGCTTCTTCTATGGAAGAGATGGCTTCTACTATAAAGTCATCAGCACAAAACTCTGTTGATGGTAATAAAGTTATGATAGATTCAAAAAATGCAGTTAAAGAGGGCGGCGTAGTAATAGGTGATACTACCAATATGATAGAAGATGTTTATGCTGCAAGTGCTAAGATTAAAGATATTACAAAAGTTATAGAAGACATTGCTTTTCAGACTAATATACTTGCTTTAAATGCTGCAGTAGAAGCCGCAAGGGCAGGAGATCAGGGAAAAGGTTTCGCTGTAGTTGCAAGTGAAGTAAGAAATCTAGCACAAAACTCTCAAACTTCAGCTAAAGATATTACATTGCTTATAGAAGATATTTATGAAAAAATAAATAAGTCAGCAGAAATGGCAAGGCATTCTCAGGACATTTTTAACAATATTGAGCTTAAAATAGAAGAAACTTCAAAAATTATGAATGATATAAGTCAGACAGCTGTAGAACAGGAAGCTGGAGTAGATCAGGTTAATACTGCTGTATCCAAAATGGATAGTATTACTCAGCAGAATGCTGCTTTAGTGGAAGAGGCAACAGCAGCTACAAAATCTTTACTAGATCAAGCTAAACATTTGGAAGAACTTATGTCTTTCTTTAGAGTTAAATAAAATTTTTCTATTTTTTAATACTATTTAAGTTTTACATTATTAATTTTTAAATGTTTTATGTATTGAAGTATTATGTTAAGTTTGCCTTAGTTGTTATTTTTGTATTGGAAACTTTTTTATACTTTTTTCGTCTAATAGAGTATATGATAAAATTCTAATATAACAATCTTTAATATATTTTAAAAAACATTTTAGGATTTGTATTCATGAAAAAATTTAATAGCATATCAGTAAAATTACCATTAATTTTAAGTATAGCTACAGTTATTATATGTGCTTTTATAATTTTATCTTTGCTCAGTGCTTCTAGAAATGAAATATTTAGTTATGTTAATAAGTATGTAGAATCATCAGCAAATGGATATTGTAATTTTTTGGATAAAACTATAGAAGATCAAATATTACTTATGGAAAGCTATTCTAGTATGCCTGTTATAATAGATTATCTTAAGGATAATTCAGGTTGGATGGGAGCTACTGTTTTTATCACATTGCAAAAGGTTTTGGATAACAATGAATACATAACAAATGCATATATACTTTCTACTAATTCAAGTGTATTAACTTCATATAAAGGAAATGATGGAAAAAGCGGAATTAAAGTTTCTGATGTATATCCTGATTTATGGAATACATTTGTTTCCAGAAATTATAATGTTACTATAGCTAATACCATATATGAACATGATATGAATAATGGGTATGTACTTCCTATGTTATGTCCTATTTTTGATTATAATAATAATTTTTTAGGTGCTTTTATTGGATTTATAGATTGGTCTTTGATAATTAAAGATAGTTTAGAAAAATTTGGTAATACTTTTTCAAAGGATAATACTATTTTTATTATCAATAATGATAATGAGTTTGTATATCATAATATGGTTGAAGAGCTTAAGAATAAAATTGATATTAATATACCTTCAAATGAGAAATCCGGAATAGTAAAATATAATTATTTTAATATAGATAAATTAGCTTTTTTCAAGAAAATGAGTTCAATGCCTTGGACACTTGCAGATGGAATATCAGAATCATTAATTTATTCAGCACCTAGAAAAATGCTTCTTAATGGTATTATAATAGGTTTAATAGGAATAATAGTTTCTGTTTTATTTTCATTTTTTTATGTTAGAAAAACTATTAAGCCTATAAAGTATATAGTTAAAGAGGCTAAGGAAATATCTCTTGGTAATTTTGCTTTCAGTTCTAACATAAAATCAAGAAATGATGAAATTGGAGAATTATTGACTTCATTTTCTGATATGAGAAATAAATTCTCAGGTATGATAAAAGAGATATTATTATCTTCAAGTGAAATAACAAATGCAGCAAATGAGCTTTATCAAGGAACTGAGGACTTGTCAAAAAGAACAGAGTATCAGGCATCAAGTTTAGAGGAGACTGCTTCATCTATGGAGGAGATGGCTTCTACCATAAAGTCATCAGCACAAAATTCAGTTGATTGTAATGGAGTTATGATGGAATCTAAAAATGCAGTATCAGAAGGCGGAAGTGTTATAGCTGACACTACTAAAATGATAGAAGAAGTTTATGAGGCTAGTGCTAAAATAAAGGATATTACAAAAGTTATAGAGGGTATAGCTTTTCAGACAAATATATTAGCTTTGAATGCTTCGGTAGAGGCAGCCAGAGCAGGAGATCAGGGCAGAGGTTTTGCGGTTGTAGCAAGTGAGGTTAGAAACTTAGCTCAAAACTCTCAAGCATCAGCAAAAGACATCACTTTGCTTATAGAAGATATTTATGAAAAGATAAATAAATCAGCAGAAATGGCAAGGCACTCTCAGGAAATATTTACAGATATAGAAACTAAAATAGCAGAAACTTCTAAGATAATGAGTGATATAAGTCATACAGCAGTAGAGCAGGAGGCAGGAGTAGATCAGGTAAACACAGCAGTATCCAAAATGGACAGCATCACTCAGCAGAATGCTTCTTTAGTAGAGCAGTCTACATCAGCATCTAAATCTTTATTAGATCAGGCTAAGCATTTAGAAGAATTAATGTCATTTTTTAGACTTTAAATCACTTTATAATTGAAAATTAATAAATATTTTTTATATTGTTTTTTAATTATACATATTAAACTTTTTCTTAAGTTATTTATAATGATAAATTTATATTATAGTGCAATGTAATTGACTTTTTTTCTTAATTAAACTATACTATAGCAAATAGTGTTAGAGTGTTCTTATTACAAAATAACATACCTACTCTTTAAAATATTTAATAATTTTTTATTTATAGAGGTATTTTATGAAAAAGTTTAATAGTATAACAGTTAAAATTCCTTTAATTGTTAATATAGTTATAGTTGTATTGTCCTTTACAATTATATTTTCATCTATACAAATATCAAGCAAAGCCATAAATGAGGCTACATATTCTGGATTTCAAACTTCAGTTAATGGTTATTCAACTTTATTGGATACAATGCTTGAAGATCAGCTTCTTATAATGGATGCATATTCAAGAATACCGGCAATAATAGAATATATGCAGACAAAAAGTGAAAATGTCCGAGATAAAGCAATAAGTACTATGATAAATTTATTTGATAATAATGATTATATATTAACATTAGATTTGATAGATTTAGACGGTAAAGTAATAGAGGCTTATAATGGAGATAAGAAAAATGCTGGATTAGACATGGCTTCTACATATCCTCAATTATGGAAAGAGTTTGCTGACTCCGGATATGATCATGCTACTAGTGATATTATATATAAATCAGATATAAATAAAGGATTTGTACTTCCTGTAGTTCATTCTATTTATGATTTAGAAAATAATCTTATAGGAAGTTTTGTAGCTTTTATTGATTGGAGTAAAATAATAAATGATACTTTAAAAGACGCTAGAAATGAATTGTCTGATAAAAGGTCTATATTTGTTTTAAATGAAGAAGATTTGCTATGTGTATATCATAATGTAGACTCTACAATAGGTATTATACCTAATGCTTCATTAAGACCGCCTGCAGGACAGAATTCCGGATTATTTACATATAATTTTCAAGATATTGATAGAACAGCTTTTTTTAAGAAAATGAAAACTCAGCCTTGGATCATGATGGCAGGTATTACAGAAGATTTATTATATGCGGAAAGCAAAAAAATCACTATAATCGGAACATTATTAGGAATAGCAGGCATTATATTATCTTCTATAATATCTGGATTTTATATAGGTAAAACTATTAAACCTATAAAAAATATAGTTGATGAAGCCTATCAGATGGCTAAGGGTAATTTTGTTTTCAACTCTTCATTATCCAATAGGCATGATGAAATAGGAGAATTATCGAATGCATTTGATATGATGAGAAATAGATTTATAGAAGTGATTTCAGAGGTTCTTAATTCTTCTAAGGAAATAGCAAATGCCGCTTCAGAACTACATAAAGGAAGTGAGGATTTAGCAAGCAGAACAGAGTATCAGGCATCAAGTTTAGAGGAGACGGCTTCATCTATGGAGGAGATGGCTTCTACTATAAAGTCTTCAGCTCAGAATTCAGTAGATGGAAATGAAGTTATGATAGCTTCTAGAAATGCGGTAGTAGAAGGCGGAAGTGTTATAGCTGATACTACTAAAATGATAGAAGATGTTTATGAGTCTAGTGCTAAAATAAAGGATATTACAAAAGTTATAGAGGGTATAGCTTTTCAGACAAATATATTAGCTTTGAATGAAATCATTAGTCATACTAGAATAATATTTAAAAAAGAGGAATTAAAGATGATTAAATTAAGAATGTTTTTTATAGTTTATGAAAAGGCTTTAGACTTATTAGAAAAAAAAGAATATGAATATGCGGCAGATAAGTTTAAATCTTTACTTGAAATGCTAGAAAATAATAAAAGTGTTATAGAAGATTATGAGGAATTAAAAGAAAGCATTAATAATAATATAGCAGGATGTAAGCTATTTATGAAAGGGCTTTAATAAATAAGGGGCATTAAGCCCCTTATTTTTTGCCTTAATTTTAATAAATAAGTGAGAAAAAAAATAACTTTTTTTCGGAAAAGAACTTGCTATCTTTTGGAACAGAGTTATTGTCATCACATAAATAATTAAAAAATAGGAATTAAAAAATGATTAGATTAACAGAACAACAATTAATAAAAGAATTAGTTGAGTATGGTAAATACTCAAAAGAAGGTGCAAAAAAATTATCAAGATATTTTTTTGATAATGACATGGATAATTTATTAATATCTTTCTTAGGTTATCATGAGGATGAAGAAAATGGTATATATTGCGGATTAGATTTTGATAAAATAAATAACTCATTTGAAGAGATAAATAAAAATGATTTAATAGGTTTTATAAAACAACATAACAGTAACTTTAATAATAAAAATATAATAATAGAAACTAAAAATACTATAATATATAAGCATTAATAGGTATAATTATTATAAGGACTGCTAAAAACAGTCCTATTTTTTTGCCTTATTTTTTATAAATAAGTGAGAAAAAGTTTTATTTTCTGCGGAAAAGAACTTGCTATCTTTTGGAACAGAGTTATTGTCATCACATAAATAAATAATTAAAAAAGAGGTAATTAAAAATGATTAATTTTAGTTTGAATGAGATAATAGAAGGATTAAAAGAATACTACTCAGAAAAAGCAGCTGAATTATTAGCAAAATATTTATTAGAGAATGAGCAGGGTTCATCATTACCAATTATAGCTATATTAAATGAGGATAATAATGAATATGAAGTATCTATAGGTTATGATATTATCAGAGATTTTTATCAAGAGTTTGATACAGAGGGTTTTGTTAAATATTTAGAAGAGAATGAAAAATTGTATGGAGATGAGATATTAATTAGTGATGATAATTTAGTAATATGCTATATGGGATAATAATATAATAATTATATAAAATAAGGGGCATTAACGCTCCTTATTTTTTTGCCTTAATTTGTTAATTGATGTACAAAAAAATAACTTTTTTGCGGAAAAGAACTTGCTATCTTTTGGAACAGAGTTATTGTCATCACATAAATAAATAAGTAAAAAAGAGGTTATATATATAAGATGTTGATTCTGAAAGTGCTTCATCAAGCCAAACATCCATTTCTCTATTTCCATTAATTGCATTCATATTATAATTAATTAAATGCTGAAGTTCATGCATCATAACACCAAATACTGATTCCAATTCCCACTTAACATTTACATGAAGATATTCACCTCCTTATTCCATCTTTTCCATCAATCAAATCCATCTTAGAAAAATACCCTCCTATACTATTTCCATTTGTATTAATATCAGCCATTAAAAATATTATTTTTCCGTTTCTATCAAGATCTACGGCGCTCCATATATGCTTACTTCTTTTTCATAAGATTTTTCAAATTGAGTGAGAAAACTTCTTAATTGATCTCTCGTAATACTATATCCGTCTTCAAAATAAACAATAACATTTTGAGATTCTGCTAGTTTTTTGAACTTACTTTTAGTTTCAAGAGCTTTACCTGTAGAGTTATCAATCTTAAAAAAAGAAAAAGATTTAGTTTCTGTAGTGTCATAGTCATAATATATTATGCCGTTCACTTCTGAAGGTGCTGTAATCTTATTACCGCATGAAGAAATAAATATAAAAATAATCAATAAAAATATGTAATTTATTTTCATAGCAATTCCTTTATTAAATAATTTTTATGAAATACTATTTTATTCTTCTATTATATAATCTTTACTAAAAACTCTATCTATAAAATGATAGCCTTCAAGTGAGTTTAAATCAAGTGATTTATATTTCATTGAAGAGTTAAGCCCATTTACCTGAGGCAAATTAATATCTACAATATCTGCTTCATCAACATACCCCGCCTTTTTATTTTCAGAAGTATTTACTACAGCAGAAAAACCATTCCAACCCTGTCCGCTTAACTGCCTTGTCTTAGTTTTAGGATCAGAAGGAATAGAAAATGTATTATAAACTATCACTGATCTAGGCAATAATGGTATGCTTCCATTTTGACTTACACTTGGATCGCTTGGATTTATAGCAGAAATACTTACTCCGGGAAGATCCCCTTTACTTAATCCATCTATCCAATTAAGCATTACATCATTCATATTATCTCCAAGACCATATTTAGATGTAATACCTGTAAGTCTTTCTTCACTTGTTAATGAAGAACTAGAATATGCTATTTCTCTGTAAATATTATAATTTCCGCCTGTTTTAGTATTTAGCCAGTTCATAAATATAGATGCAGAAGAATAACTTATTATAATACCGCTTGATCCAAAGAGATTATTTCCATTATTTGATTGCATATACCAAGAATAAAAAGAATAATAAGGAGTTTTTAAGAAAGCGTCTTTTCTCAATTTTGTCAAATCCTCTGAAAATAAATAAGATGTTGATTCTGAAAGTGCTTCATTAAGCCAAACATCCATTTCTCTATTTCCATTAATTACATTCATATTATAATTAATTAAATGCTGAAGTTCATGCATCATAGTGCCAAGTACGCTATCAATGGAATCTTTAATATCAACATGCAGATACTCTCCTCTTTCTCCATTTTTTCCATAAAGTAAATCAGAAGGAGTAAAATATCCACCCAAACTAGGTTCATTAGGTTTTTTATTAATATTTAGAGAAGCCATTAAAAATATTATTTTTCCGTTTCCATCAATATCTGATGGTTCACCATATATTTCAACTTCTTTATGATAATACTCTTCAAATTTATTTATAAAGTTCATAATATAATCTCTTGTAATATCTTGTCCATCTTCAACATAAATAATAGTATTTTGAGATTCGGCTAATTTTTTGAAAGTGCTTTTAACAGTAATGTCAGTGTAAATGTTATGGTCCTTTTTTATAATACTATATTTCTTAGTTTCTGCAGTATCATAGTCATAATATATTATGCCATTACTTTCGGAAGGGGCTGTAATCTTATTACTGCATGATAAAATAAAAATAGATACAATAAGCAGCAATAAATAAATATTCTTCATAATTAATCCTCATATCTTTGTTTCATAATAATATAAATTATTAAAATATAATTTCAATATGAATTTATCAAATTGATTTTTTTAATATAGCAATAAAAATTATATATAAAAATGTTTAATTTTAATTAAATTTATTTTGCAATATATTTAGTAATAAGTTATCTTATTACAAAATTAATATTTAGGATATAAAAATGAATAAGAAATTGTTTTTAATTCTCTTTATTCTTATATTGGCGGGATTTTCTGCTATAGGATGTAAAAACAATAATACAAACCCAGATACAGGAACAGATATAGGAGAAAAATATCAGGGAACATGGTATCTTAATGCCGCAACAAAATTTGAGTTCTATCCTGATTCACCTCCTCTAGCAGCTCAAATAATTGCTGATTTTGAATCAATGCTTAATAGTGTATATCAAGATATGGAATTAATTATTAATACAGACGGCAGTGTAATTTTTGCTGGAGGTAAAATAGAAAAAAATAATATAATGAAAGAAGGAAGCAATAAATATATTATAACCCTATATAATGATAATGTATCTATGGAATATCTTATTGCAGAAAAATATGAACTTACTTTTAATGCAGATGGTACAGGAAATATGTCTATTTACATTATAATAAATGTAGGCGGCAATAATTATAATCTTTATTTGTTTAGAGATGGAACAATTACAGCAACAAAACAAAATGTTCAATAATCAGATAAAATTAATTTAATATTAAAAAATTAAAACCTGCTTTATATATTATATAGGGCAGGTTTTTTATTAATAAATTTAAAAAATGACAATAAATCAATTTTACAATATACCAATACTATATGTTATTTTTTAATATTAATATAAAATTTTAGGAGATAAAAATGAATAAAAAACTCTTTTTAACCCTTTTTATTATTTCTATTCTAGCATCTTTTTCTGCTATAGGATGTAAAAATAACAACACAAATCCAGATACATCTACAGGTACAGATATAGGAGAAAAATATCAAGGAATTTGGTATCTTAATGCTGCACCAAATTTGCAGTTTTCTCCTGAGGCTCCTGCTGCTGATATAGCAAATACATTAATTGATTACTTTAAACAAAGTTTTAATACACCTATTAAAAATGAACAATATACTATAAATTCAGATGGAAGCATACTTAATGGTCAAACAACAATTGAAAAAAATAAGATATCTAAAGAAGGAGATAATAAATATATTGCAGATTTGACAATTAATATACCTACTCCAAATCCAAGCATTAGTATAAGCGGATTAAAAGAAGCTTATACTTTTAATACTGATGGACAAACAGCTACTGCTGAATCATATATTATAATTAATATTGGAGGAAAATCTTATAATCTTTATGTATATAGAGATGGAACATTTACTAGAACACAACAGTAAACAGATAATATTAATTTAATTAATATAAAAACCTGCTTTATATATTATATTTATATATAGCAGGTTTTTTTATCAAAATTGTTAAACAAATATTATAATTTTTATAAAATACTATTTTATTCTTTTATTATTATATCATATTCACTAAAGACTTTATCTATAAAATAATCGCCTTCAAGTGAGTTTAAATCAAGTGATTTATATTTCATTGAAGAGTTAAGTACATTTACCTGAGGCAAATTAAGACTTACAATATCCGCTTCATCAACATATCCTACATTTTTATTTTCAGAAGTATTTACTACAGCAGAAAACCCATTCCAAGCCTGTCCGCTTAACTGTATTCTCTTAGTTTTAGCATCAGCAGGAATAGAAGATGTATTATAAACTATAACTGATCTAGGCAATAATAGTATGCTTCCATTTTTACTTATATTTGGATCATTTGGGCTTATGGCTGAAATACTTATTCCAGGAAGCTCCCCTTTACTTAATCCGTCTATCCAATTAAGCATTACATCATCCATATTGTCTCCAAGACCATATTTAGATGTAATACCTGTAAGTCTTTCTTCGCTTGTTAATGAAGGATTAGAATGTGCTATTTCTTTAAAAATTTCATAATCCCCGCCTGTTTTAGTATTTAGCCAATTCATAAATATAGATGAAGAAGAATAACTTATAAGAATACCGCTTGCTCCAAAGATATTATCTCTATTATTATTTGCATATCGCATATACCAAGAATAAAAAGAATAATAAGGGGTTTTTAAGAAAGCATTTTCTCTTGATTTTACAATATCCTTTGAAAATAAATGAGATGTTGATTCTGAAAGTGCTTCATTAAGCCAAATATCCATTGATTTATTTCCATTAAATACATTCACATTATAATTGATCAAATGCTGAAGTTCATGCATCATAACGCCAATAACTTTATCAATACCATAAGTAAAATCTACATGGAGATATTCTCCTTTTACTCCGTCTTTTCCATAAAGTAAATCTTTAGGATCGAAATACCCTCCCATATTCCCACTATTTGGTTTTTTATTAGTATTTAAAGAAGCCATTAAAAATATTATTTTTCCATTTCCATCAATATCTGAATGTTCTCCATATATTTCAAGTTCTTTAGGATAATACTCTTCAAATTTATTTATAAAGTTCATAATATCAGCTCTTGTAATATCTTGTCCATCTTCAACATAAATAATTGTATTTTTTGATTCAGCTAATTTTCTGAATGATTCCTTAACGAATATATTATATCCAGTATTATGATCTAGCCTATAAAAGCTATATTGCTTAGTTTCTGCAGTAGAAGGATCATAATATGTTATGCCATCCATAGTTTCTGAAGGGGCTGTAATCTTATTACCGCATGATACAATAAAAATAGATACAATAAATAATAATAATAAATAAATATTTTTCATAATTAATCCTCATATTTTTTATTTTAAAATATAATAAGTAGCAATTAATTTACAATATATTTATTAAAAAATCAAAATGATAAGTAATATAAATTGAAATTTTTATTATTTATATTTAACTTTATCTATATATAGTTCATAGTTTTACAATAAAATAATAAATTTATGAAAAAAATTTCTTCTTCTTTTTTCATTTATTAATTATTTTTTATTTATATATAATAATTAATAAATGAAAGGCTGTTAAAATGAATAAAAAATCATTTCTATTATCTATAATGTTAGTTAGCTTTTTGACTGTAAGCTGTAAAAATAACAATAAAGACCCAAATAATACTAATAAAGTATTGAACAGTATGCATAAACTTGGATTTTAAACGGTACAGTTTTCATCGATCCTGAACAACAAATACATGGACAAGTTTGGACTATAAATGAAGACGGTTCTATAACTACAGAAAATGCTACTATACCAAAAGATCAAATACAAACTACATCTAATAATGTATATACAATAAAACAAAATGCAAGTGATAGCGGCATTGGAATTGAAGGGGAAATGATATAACAATAACATTTAATGATAATAATTCAGCTGATATAAAAGTAACAATAACTCCTAATTCCCAAGGACAAAGTATGAGTCTTGATTTTGTGAAAGGAACTTTAACAAAACAGACTGCTGCTGCAAATTAATATTTAATAATTAAATAATGAAAAAACTGCTTTATAAATATTATAGAGCCGTTTTTTTATTATATTAGTTACAATAAATTATTTCTTCTTGTTTGTAAGAGCAAGTATTAGAATATGCACAACTGATTTATCTACTTCTGGTATTCTTAGTGCCTGCGATATATTATAAGGCTTATACTGTTTTAATTTGTTAATGGCATCTATCTTGACACTTTTTAAACTAGAATAATCAAAATCTTCAGGTATAAGCATGTTCTCATATTTTTCAATGTCTTTTATTTCATTTAAATATCTTGCAATATAGCCTTCATATTTAATAGCTATTTCTGCATTATTCAAAACATCTTTATTATACTCATCATCTATCAAATAAACAAGCATATCAATACCGCATTCAGGACGCTTTATTATAGAAGATAATGTCATGCTTCTGTATTCTTTAGCCTCTTTTGTAAATCCCAAATCTTCTGCTTCTTTTTGAGTTAATGTTCTTTTATTTAAGTATTCTACAAGAATTTGAGTTTTTCTTTTTTTGTCTCTTACTTTATCAAGCCTTTCTTTACTTGCAAGCCCTATATTATAAGAAAGCTCAGTTAATCTTTCATCGGCATTATCCTGTCTTAAAAGCATTCTATGTTCTGCCTGAGAAGTAAACATTCTATGAGGTTCTTTAGTTCCTTTAGCAGTTAAATCATCTATTAAAACACCAATATATCCGTCGCTTCTTTTAAGTATAAACGGATCTTCTTTTTTAATTTTTAATGCAGCATTTATTCCAGCCATTAAACCCTGACAAGCAGCCTCCTCATATCCGCTTGTTCCATTAATCTGTCCTGCTAGAAATAATCCTTCAATTTTTTTAGTTTCAAGCGTAGGCTTTAATTCTATAGGGTTCACATAATCATATTCTACTGCATAAGCAGGTTTTAATATTTTCACCTCTTCAAGTCCTTTCAATGCTCTTATCATCTTTATCTGCACCTCTTCCGGTAAACTTGAAGAGAAACCATTTATATAAACTTCATTAGTTCTGTAGCTTTCTCTCTCTAAATGAAGCTGATGTCTTGGTTTATCTGCAAATCTTACAACCTTATCCTCTATACTAGGGCAATATCTAGGACCTATTCCAGTAATAACCCCGCTGTACATTGGAGATAAATGTATATTGTCTTGTATAAGTTTATGAATATTAGTGTCAGTATATGTTATATAGCATGGTTCTTGAACTATATTAATACTCTCATCTAAAAAAGAGAAAGGTACTATTTCCTCATCGCCTTTCTGAATCTCTAATATATCAAAATTAATAGAATTATAATCCACTCTTGCAGGTGTTCCTGTTTTTAATCTTCCTACTTCAAAACCTAAAGCCCTTAAATTATCAGAAAGCCCTATAGCAGGAAGCTCTCCTATTCTTCCAGCCTGTTTCTGATATGTTCCTATATGAATAAGACCGTTTAAAAATGTTCCTGTAGTAAGTATTACAGCTTTGCATTCATATTCTCTGCCTCTTTCTGTTTTTAAACCTTTAAGTACATTATTTTCTACTACTATTTCTGTTACTATATCCTGATGAAGTGTGAGATTATTCTGAGCATAAAGAGTTTTAGCAGCTTCTTCTTTATATGCATATTTATCTGCCTGAGCTCTTGGTGCCCATACGGCTTTGCCTTTGCTTCTATTAAGCATTCTAAACTGCATCATAGTTTTATCTATTAAAAGCCCCATCTCTCCGCCTAGTGCGTCTATCTCTTTAACAATAGTGCCTTTAGCAACGCCTCCTATAGAAGGATTGCATGACATTTGTCCTATAGTATCCAAATTAATAGATATAATTAAAGTTTTCATTCCTAGTCTTGCTGATGAAAGTGCAGCTTCTATTCCAGCATGTCCAGCACCTACTACTATAACATCGTATTTATTATTATCCATATATAATATTCTCATTAAAAAAATTTAATTTTTATTAAAAAGATAATATATTAAAAACTTTTAATTGTCAAAGGAATATTTTTAATACTAGTTTAAAAATTTAATAACCGCACGCAGAATAAAATTTAAAATATAGAATATTTTTGAATTATGATGTTAATAATAAATAAAAAACTGTTTACCGTGCGTTAAACAGATTTTAAATTTAAATAACGCTTGGGCGGGTGTTAACAATTCTAATTTGGCTTTAAATATAATTAATACTAAAATTCAAAATACAGCGGTAAAGCATAAAGGGCGGGGTATGTAAATAAAATTTTAAAATTATGACAAAATAATAAAGGCTTTACTCTTATCAAGCAAAGCCCTATTATTTATTACTCATCTTTATTGAATTCCAAGTCTTTCAATTCTCTTAATTTTGGAAGATCATCTAAACTATTTATACCAAAATGCATTAGGAATTTATCAGTAGTTCCATAAGTTTGCCTTTTATCTAAATAATCTTTTCTACCCTTCCAAGCTATGAAACCATCTTCCATTAAAGCCCTTAAATGATAACTGCTATCGCTTTGCCTTATATCGTCAATTTCAGCTTTAGTTAAAGGCTGTTTATATGCTATTATAGAAAGAGTCTGAAGCATTGCTTTTGATATTTTTTTCTTTCTTTTTTTATCATATATTGCTGATAAAGTACCAAATGTAGAAGGTATTATAGTCATAAGTACAGAGTCTCCTACCTCAAGTATCTCTATAGCACTTTTTGCATTTCTGTATCTGTTATTAATATTTTCTATATGATTTCTTATATCAGAATTCTCGCATTTGAAAAGAGTTCTTAATCTGCTTATCGGAACATTTCCTTCAACATATATGATAGCTTCCATAATCTTTTCAAGTTCTTCTTCGTTTGCAAGTATAGAGTCATCTATTTCTAGAGTGTTTTTATTTTCAGTATTTGCCGCACGAACTTCTGCATTATTATCAGAATTATTTTCTGCAATTTCATTCTCCAAAAGAGCACCGCTTGTTTCAATCATTTCATCCATAATCTTTAATCCCTAAAAAATAACTTCCTTTTTATTTTTTAATATATTTAGATTATAGCATATTAAAAACTTTTTTCAATCGTTTAGACATAATTTTGTGTATATATTTTTATGTAAAAATAAATTTATTTTCAATTATCAGTTTTTAAAAGTTTAATATTTTCATCATTTATAATTCTTCTTATAATCTCTATATTAGAATCATCAAAGTTTTTAGGGAAATATATACTTTTTATTTTTATATTGTTAAAAATTACTCTGTAATCATCACTTTTATTTTCTGAATTATAGCCAAATATTGAAAGTAAAGTATCATAGTGAATATTATCTTCTTTAGTAATAAACTTAGCCGTTTTTCCGTAAATATTTTCTTCTTCACTATAATTTTTTGTTTTGATTATAATTGAATCTTGAGTTTCATATTCTAAGCATATAATATTATTTTCTAAATTATTAATAGATGAACTAAATGAAGATAAATTAATATTCATTTTTTCATTAAATTTTTCTATAACAGGTTTAAGTGCTACAAATTTTCCGGCATCAATAGTATTTTCTAAAATATTTACTATGTTTTCAGTTTCTGTTTTTTTATCTAATAATAATTTAAGAGTATCTGTATTATAGTTAATATTTTTATATAGAGTATAAGAGGAATTAGTTTTATGTGTATTATGAAACTCTATAGTTTTATTTAAAGATTTTTCAAATAAGTTTAGAAAGTCATTGTATTTTATTATATTTGCTTTCAATAAAGTATATGATAGTAAAAATATATTGTAGCTTGCAAAATGATGCTGATTTAAATCAAAATTATCTATATATCTGAAATAAGTATTTAAAAGCGAATCATAATCTTTTTTCAAGTAATATATAACTGCTAAATTATTATAAAGGTCAAAATCTGATTTTTTATTTTCTATTAATTTATTATAGCATATAGAAGAATTATCATAATCTTTTATTCTATAGTATGACTGGGCCAGCATATCATAAATATCATTATCTCTTTTATCAGTTCTTGATGCATATTCTATCACTTTATTATAATCTTTATTATTAAAGCAAATAGAAATTAATTTATCATAATGCTTAAATGAATAAGGATTTACTTCTATAATTTTATCTGCAATAGTCAAAGCATTATCATATTCTTCCAAATCAAAATATATATTGAATAATATTTGATAAGAATTGCTGTATGAAGGATTAAGTTCTAATGCTCTATTTAAATAAATCAATGATTTTTCTTTTTCGCCTAAATGATAATAGGATAAACCTATGCCGTTATATGAATCTGCATTATTATTATTTATATCTATTGCTTTATTGAAATTTTCTATTGCATCATTATAATCTTTTAAATTAAAATAAGCCAAAGCTAAATTATTATAAGCCTTATAGTACCTATCATTTATTTCTATAGATTTATTAAAGTATTCTATTGCTTTATCATATTCTTCATTAGATGAGTAGCATATACCTATAAAGTTATAAGCCTTATAAGAATTACTGTTTTTTTCTATAACTTTTTCAAAGCATTCTATAGCTTCATAATAATATCTTTTAGAATAATAACTTATACCCAATTTGTTATAATCAGTAAAAGTATTGATATCTAATTTTCTAGCCTTATCAAAATAAAAAGCTGCCTTATCAAACATCTTTCTATTGAAATAAACTAAAGCTAAATTATTATAGGCATTAGCATATTTAGGATTAATATCTATAGCTATATTAAAATATTTTATGGCATTATCATAATCCTTTAAGAAAGAGTAAACCGCTCCTAAAGTATTTGCTATTTTATAGGATTTATTATTATACTGAAGAAATTTGGAAAAACATTCTATAGCTTTATCATAATTATTAATATTATAATAACTCATTCCAAGCATATCATAAGCTTTAAAAACTCTCTCATCTAAAGATTTTGAATGTTCAAAAAACTCTATAGCCTCATTATATTTTTTATTTTTATAATAGAATAAAGCTAAATTATTAAAAGCCTTATCATATTTAGGATTAATTTCTATTGCCTTATTAAAATTTTCTATAGCCTTAGTAAAATCCTTTTTCTCAAAATAGCTGATACCCAAAAGATTATATGCTTTGAAAGAATTAGGGGTTATTTTCAAAGTTTCATTAAAGCATTCTATAGCCTTATCATACTGTTTTATAGCATGATAGCTTATGCCTAGAAGATTATAAGATTTAAAAGTTTTTATATCTACTCTTCTAGCCTCTTCAAAATATCTTACAGCATCTTCATATTCTTTGAGTTCAACACAAACTTGTCCCTTATATAAATTAGCCCTGTAATTTTTAGGGACTTTTTTAAGTATAACATCAAGTATTTCAAGAGTCTGATTATAATCTTCATTGTTCAGTCTGTATGAAACTTCATTTAAAAGATTCTCCATCTTAGTATTGTACATAACAACCCCATATACAATTATTGTAAATATTTTACAATGAATATATATATTATGTCAACAATAAAATGCAATTTTTTATTTATTAAAATACTTTTTTAAATCATCATCATTTATATTAATAGAAATAAGTTTTTTACTGCTTTTCTCGCCTTTTAGTATATCAATATCTTTCTTTTTAATATTAAGCTCATCAGCCAAAAATTCAATTATAGCCTTATTAGCCTTTCCGTCTATAGCCTTAGCCATAATGCGAATGGAATAAACCCCATTCTCGAATTTAAAACTATTGGATTTAGCTCCCGCTGTTACTTTAACTTCTATGTTCATAATTTTGTATAATAATTTACATATAAATTGATAACTTCTTAATTTTTTAATTTAAGTCAATATTTTTATGCCTATTTATTAATTCTGCATATATTGGTAAACCCTGCAGTAGGTACTCCCAAAGCCCTTATAAGCCTTGCCCAATAATTCACCTGTGCAGCAGTGGAGGCTAATATTAATATTGCTCTCTCTGAATACTCTTTTTTTATTTCTATTATTAATTCTTCTGATATTATTACTGGGGTTTTTGTAATAGCTGAAATATATTTTAAAGCAATCTTTTCTTTATTTGACATTGTAGAACATGAATCTATATCTTTATTTTGTAAATATTTTATTTCTTCTTCTGTTACATTTTCTTTATCATATTCAAAGCTGTTCATGTCTATACAAAATGGGCAGGCTATATCTATTGAGATTTGTATTCTTATGAGTTTTAAAAGTCTTTTAGGCACTTCCTTATCATCATGCGTAATTAATGCTTCCATTATGCCTGAGCTTATTGCAGTTTTAGGGTTCCAAGCTAAAATCTTTGGAAGGAGCAGGTCTTTTTTTACTTTCTTTTTTGCTATCCACATAGGCAGTCTTAAAAATAGAGGTATTTTCTTTGGAGGATTAATATATGCATCTTCTATGCTTTCAAAATAATTGTCTTTATCTTTAATTTTAAAATTTATTATATTATCCATTATGTTTCCTTAATTTTAAATTATTTTTACATTTATTAATATACCATAAAAAACTGATAATAATTCTAAAATCATATATCTTTATAGTTATAAGTAATAAAATGATTTTTTATCATAATATATATATAATTATTTACAAGTAGTTTCAAATTTCTTAAATATGATTTATAATATACAACTAATAATTAAAAAGGATTATATGGAAAATATTAATAAATATCTGCATGAAGTAGATGAGTGTATAAAAAACAAAAATTATAATGATGCATTTTCCTTATGCAATGATATTTTATCTATCGACCCCAACAATATAGAAGCTATGTTTAAAGCAGGTTATTGCTGTTATAGATTAAAAAAATATGATATATCTATGATGCATTTTATAAAGGCTTCTTCATTAGAGAAATTCAGCACTAATAAGGCTATATATAAATACTATATAGGAAGATGTTATGCTTCTTTGGGAGTATATAAAGAGGCATTAGAATATTTTAAAGCTTCATATAATTTAGATAATAACAATAAATATTATACTTTATGGCTTGGAATCACTTATGCTAAAACTGCAGTAAATGACAATGATTATAATACAGCATTAATGTATTTGTCTATGTCTTTAGGTTCTGAAGACTATTTGGTATATGGATATATTGGATACTGTCATATTCAGTTAAAAAATTATGACAAAGCAATTATGTATTTAAATAAATCTGTAAAATTGAAAGATAATGATTATTTAAGCAGATATTATCTAGGCAGTACATATTTTATAATGCAAGTATATGATAAGGCTTTGGAGCATTTAAGCGAATCTGTAAAATTAAAGGATGATAATTTTGATAGTTGGTTCGCTTTAGCTTTGATATATAAAGTAATAGATGAAAACAATTTATCAGATGAATGTTTTGAAAATGCTAGAAATATTGCTTTGAATAATAATGATATTGACGAAGAGCTTGACTGCTTTATTAAGCTTACAGATTCTCAAAATGATGAATATTTAAATTATTTATATCTTGGCATCTGCTATGCTAAACTTGAAAGCTATAAAAATGCTGTGCATTACTTACTTGAATCTATAGCGGTAAATGAAAAATATAATAATGAAAATAACTATCTGGCATATTATTGGATAGGATATATTAATTATATAGACAGTGAATATGAAGATGCTGTAAAATATTTTGAAAAATCTTTAAATTTAAATAGTGATAATGAAGAAAATTATTTGGTTTTATTATGGCTTGGAGATTGCTATTTTAGATTGGGTAATTATAAAAAGGCTTTATTTAATTTAAAGAAATCTATAGAAATTAAAGATGATGAGGCTGAGGCTTATAAATTAATATCCGAATTATATTTAAAAGCAGGAAAGAAAGAAAAATATAATAGTTATATAAGCAAATATAAAAAACTCATTAAGAATGCCAATATATATGATAATTCTGAAAATAATGAAAAAAAAGAAAATCTTTATCAAGAAGAATATGTATTAAATAATAATGAAGGAATTCATTCTAAAAAAGAAGAGACATTGGATATTAATGATGGAATTCATTTTAAAAAAATAGATATTTATCATTTTATCAATCTTTTATTTCAGGATATAGAAAGCAATGATTTATATAGCCTGTATTCATCTAATACCGAAAAAAAATCTTATATAGATTTTAACGATTTTAATATAGATAATTTTTTATCATATAGAAATATAATCAATAATGCAGTAAAAGATAATTTTGATAATTCCAGAAAAATAACAATGGTAAAAAATATTATCACTAATTTTGATATTATAAGTGATGCAGAAATAAAAAATGCTGAAAAGTTAATAGATGATATAGAAGAATTATTTAATTATACTTCTGAATGTATATTAAACACTATGCATTATTATTATAGAAAAAAAGATATAGAACTTTATTTAATATTAATGAGAATAATAGAAAATAATTTATAAATAAAAAAACACATATATTTTTTGATATATGTGCTTTTTTAATTGTTTATTATTTATAGTTTAAAAAACTTCATAGCATGCTGTAATGAATTAGCCTGAAGAACTAAATCCTTTGAAGCATTTTCAGCATCATTAACAAGAGCATTATTCATTTGAGTAGCTCCATCCATTTCAGAAACTGCCCTATTAACCTGTTCAACACCGGACTGCTGCTCTACTGCTGCAGAACTTATTCCTCTCATTATATTAGCTGTTTCATCTATTTTAGTTTTTAAATCTTTAAATATTTCCTGTGATTGTCTTGCTGTTCCTGTAGCTTTATTAATTTTATCGTATGCATTGTCTACTAAATCGGTAATATCTTTTACTGATGACTGAGTAGTTTGAGCAAGATTTCTTACTTCGCTTGCTACAACTGCAAAGCCTTTTCCCTGATCTCCAGCTCTTGCTGCTTCTACAGATGCATTCAATGCTAATATATTAGTTTGAAAAGCAATATCTTCAATAATTTTTGTGATATTTTTTATTTTTGTGCTTGCATCATATACTTCTTCGATATTTTTTGTAGTTTGTATAATAATATCTCCTGCTTCATCTATAGAAGATTTAGAAGATATCATCATATTATTTCCTGTTATAGAATATTCAGTAGATGATTTTATAGTAGAGGCCATTTGTTCCATAGAAGCTGCTGTCTGCTGCAAACTTGCTGACTGTGCTTCTGTTCTTCTTGATAACTCTACATTTCCTTTAGCTAATTTTTCTGAAGCATTCATTATACATATAGAGGCATCATTAACTTCTTTTATAGTTTCAACCAATTTATGTCTCATATTAGCAAAGCTATCTGCAAGTATTCCAATTTCATCTTTTCTAGGTTTTATTTTTCCTTTAAATTCTGTCAAATCTCCTCTTTCTATTTTTTGAGCTTCATGCACTACTAAAGATAAAGGTTTTGTTATAGAGCGTATAAATATATTGATAAATATTGCTATAGAAACTATAGTGATAATTCCAAGAATGATTCCGCTTAATATAGCTTTTCTGCTCTCAGCAAATATTTCTTCTGAAGTCATAGTCATAGAAGTTATCCAAGGCACATATTTCATTTTAGTATATGAGCCCATTGTCTTATGATTATTAGCAATATATTCAACAACCCCTTTTGATAAATTATTGTCAAATACATTTTTATAAACTTGAGGAGCATCTGTATTAACTTTATTATAATCTGTATTCATTAATACTTTTAGATTAGGTGCTATTACATCGAGACCGCCTGTTTCTCCCAATTTTATACCTTCTATATAATTTTTATAAAATTCTCTCCAATTAAAGACAGTATATAAATATCCTACCTCTTCATTTCCATTTTTTACAGGAGTGGCAAAAATAAAAGATAATTCGCCATTAACTATTGACGGTACAAGTTCATTTCCGTAGCTTACGCTGCCGTATCCGTATTGTCTATTTTTTAATTTATTCCATATATCAATATTGCTGTCTGTAAATTTACTTCCTATCAATTTTGAATAATCACTGTCAGCTATTATAATCCCATTATTATCAACTATTCCTACATTAATAGAGCAGGCATTTTTTTCTCTAAATGTTTTTAATGTAGCATTTAATCTGTCAGTTCTTGTATAATCTTTGTAGGCAAGATATTCTCCTACTATAGGAACTGAAGCATAGGTTTCTAATAAATATGACTGCGTTCTAAACCAAGCATCAAATACCGATGAATATCCCTTTACCGTTGTTTCAAAACCTTCAAATCTGCTTTTTGATATACCATTACCAGCTATTGTAAGTGAAATTATAAGCATTATTGTTATAAATATCGCAGTAACAATACAAAGAATTACAGGCACCTTAATTGCCAAACTATTAAATTTACTCATCCATTACTCCATATATTTTATGAAAAATTACCAATGTTTTGAATATAATAATTATTTTCATATCGTCAATAATTTTTTTATATTTTCATAGTTTTTCTAAAAAATATTTAGGTATTTTTTAATTGAATAACTGCTAAAAAGTAATCATTAATAGCTGATAAAATCCGAATATTATTTACAATATAGAATTTTTAAATATAAATTATGGTGCAAAAATTATGAAAATTTTTATTAACGGCAAAGAATTATCAGTAATACTTGAGAATGAAACTAATGCTTATGAAATATTAAAACCTATAGAAAGTTGGTGTAATTCTAATGACTTTTTAATCAATAAAGTTATTATAGATAATAAAGAAATGCAGCCGTATATAGATGAAGAATATGAAACTATACCAATAGAAAACATACAAAAAATAGAAGTAGAGGCATTAAGTCAGGCTGAATATTCTCTATATTCTATTATGTCTATTGCTGAATATATAGAAAAAGTATTAAATACTGATTCAGTCAGCAGTAAAGATATAGAAGATTTAAAAGATGGTATGTATTGGGTGTTGGATTCCATACCTAGAACTATATTCCTATTTAATATGAGTTTAGAGTCTTACGGAATTATCCATATACTAAAAATGCTTGAAGTAAAATTGGAAAAGTTTAACAATGCATCAGACAATATAGATAAATTTAATGAGTTTTTTAATAATGAATTTAAGCCTTTTTTAAGTGAAAAAATGCTTCCTACTATGTACATTGTTATAGAGGAGGCTAAAATAAATACGATATTCCTTTTTGCAGGAAATATAACAAGCAGTAATGCTCTATACAAAGTGGGAAGTCTGCCTAAATTCTTACCGCTAATACTAGATATATTGGATTCTATTGTCAATAAACTTCAGTCTGGAAATGATAAAGAAGCTTTTATATATGCAGAAAAATTTTCGCGTATAGTAAGTTATGCTTTCAGTATACTTTCAAATGTAGCTTCTATTTATTCCATAGATTATTCTCAGATTTCTTTGAATTCGGTTACCCTTACAGATGCCATCAATGATTTTAATGAAATGATGAATAATGTTTTGGATGCTTTTGCAAATGAAGATTACATATCAATAGCTGATTTACTTGAATACGAAATCAAAGAAAGAATAGAAAATATTATGAATTATATACCGCTTGTAGAGGAACATATTGAAAAACTCAATGTTTGATTTTGAAGACGACATTAATAATTTCAGACCTATGGCTGAAAGAATGCGTCCTCTTACTATAGAAGAAGTTTTCGGGCAGCATCATATATTAGACAAGAATAAAACTTTAAGGAAAATGATAGATAATGATAAAATAACATCTATGGTTTTCTTTGGACCTCCCGGTGTAGGTAAATCTACTGTAGCATCAATTATAGCTAAAAAAACTAAAAGCGAATATATTAAACTTAATGCCGTTCTTTCAAATGTTTCTGAAATAAGAGAAGCTATAAAAAAAGCAGAAAAGAATTTAGAAAATAGAAAAAAAACTATACTGTTTATAGATGAGATACATAGATTCAATAAAAGCCAGCAAGATGCTTTGCTTCCGGCAGTTGAAAACGGAGCTGTTATACTTATAGGAAGCACCACATTAAATCCATACTTCTATCTAAATAATGCACTGCTTTCTCGTATAATGCTTTTTGAGTTTAGAAATCTTGATGATAATGATATAAGAGAAGCAGTATTAAAAGCTATTACTGATAAAAGAGGATTAGGTGAAGATGATGTGTATGTTGAAGATGAGGCTGTTAATTTAATAGTTCGTTATTCCCATGGTGATGTGAGAAAGGCTTTTACATATCTTGAAGCATCATATTTAGCAACTCAAATTGATGAAACTAAAGAAAAACTTACCATTACAGAAGAAATAGTTAGAGATGTTACAAGCAAGCAGTCTATAACTTTCGATGAAGATGAACATTACAATACTATAAGTGCATTTATAAAGAGCGTAAGGGGAAGTGATCCTAATGCGGCAATTTACTATTTAGCTAGAATGCTTGAATCCGGAGAAGATCCTAGATATATAGCCAGAAGATTATGCATATTAGCTTCTGAAGATATTGGGCTTGCTGAGCCTAATGCTATGAGTATTGCTGCTTCTCTTGTAAGTATTGTTGATTTTATAGGTATGCCTGAAGGAAGAATTCCATTAGCTGAGGTTACTATTTATTTAGCATTATGCCCTAAATCAAATTCTGCCTATAATGCCATTAATAAAGCTATAAGAGATATAAGAAACGGAGAGCTATATTCAATACCTAACTATTTAAAAGATAATCATTCTGCCTCATTCGATAAAAAAAGCGATGAAGAATATAAATATCCTCATGATTATCCTTATCATATAGTAAAGCAGAACTATTTAGAACATGGTATAAAAAAAGAGTATTATGAGCCTGTAGATATCGGTGAAGAGCGGGAACTCAAAAAAAGGTATGAGTGGATTATAAAGCATATATAGTTCATTTTACTATAATAAAATTCTAATAATAAATGAATAATACATATATACTGCAAAACTTACGCAACAATAAAAATATTTTTTAAAAGTTATATACATAAATAAAAAATCATATTTCATTTAATATAAATAAAAAAATATAGACTAATTTTATATTTTATATATATTTAATATAGAATATATATATATTATTAATGGAAAATTTTTATGAATAACAAAATAAACATTATTTTATATTTCATTATATCAATATTATTATTTTCATGTTCAAAAACAAAAGAAGAAAAAGATGATATTATTATATTTGCTTCTTCTAGTTTGATGAATCCATTAACTGAAATATGTACTAACTATAAAAAAGAAACAGGTGAAAAAATAAGTTGTTTATTTGATTCATCAGGAAGGCTAAGAGAACAAATACAATCAGGAGCTTATGCTGATTTATATTTTTCATCTTCTATTTATGAAATGAATATCCTAAAAGATATGAATCTTTTATATAATGACAGCATAACAAATATAGTTAAAAATGAAATAGTTTTAGTCATTACTAGAGATTCAAATATCAATATTAATTCTTTTTATGATTTAACTAATGATTATATAAATCAGGTAGCTATAGGAGAATCTATGACTTCTACTATAGGACGATATACAGAGGAAACATTAAATAATTTAGGAATATATGATATTATTTCAGATAAAATTATATTTGGAAAAGACACAAGAGAAGTAATTGATTTAGTAAAAAATGATAAAATAGACTGCGGTATAGTTTATATAACAGAAGCTATACTCAATAGTAATAATGATTTAAAAATAGCTGCTGAAAATAAAACTCATACAGAAATAATTTATAGTATTGCCGTATTGAAAAAATCTTTAAAAGAGAAAGAGGCAAGAGATTTCATTGATTACTTATGTGAAGATAAGAGTATTAATATATTAAAAGATTATGGATTTGGTATTATTATATAAGCAATTTATTTACATACCCGCCACCCGCCATTTTGTTTTTATGACTATAATCTGTAATTTTTAACTTATTTATATTTAAAAAGACTAATTAGAAATTAAATCACCCGCCCAAGTTATATTTATAACGCACGGTGTATGAATATTTTTGTATAATTTAAATTATAATTTTCAATATGCATATATTTTAAATTTTACTCTTCGTGCGGTATATGCATAACAACTTTAAAAAAAATTCTGGGTGGGAAGCAAAAAAAACAGTTAAAAACAAAAAAGAAAAATAATATAGAAATTACTTAATAATATTGAAAGCCTAAAGGGTGGGCAGATGTAATTAATTTTAAAACTTTATTTACATACCCCACCCTTTAAAATTTATAGCTTTATTTTGCTTTTTTACATTTATCATATTTACGGCTCAATTAGAATTTATAAGCACCCGCCCAAGTGTTTTTTTAATTTATAATTTTATTTTCATTATCATCTTTGGAATATGAATTCAATGTTATATTAGCATTCTTTTTCCATTTGTTTGAATAATAATAAGCTAAATGGAAAATCATATTAAATAAATTACTTACAGACATAGAAATCCAAACGCCCCATAAACCTATTTTTGGAGACAATAAATAAACAACAGGAATTCTTATTAAGAAATGTGTAAATAGAGTAAAAATCATTATTATAAAAGTTTTTCCTGAAGCATTAATAATACCATTTGCTGAAAATATAACGGCAATTAATATTGAGGAAGGAACACCGGCATATATATAACTTTTCATATAAGGCATTATATTATCATCTTGTACAAATATTTTGATAATGAAATCAGGAAACAGCATGCATAATGCGGTCATAATTAATGCTATAGTTAAAGAAACTTTTAATCCTGTACTAAATATTTCTTTGATTCTATACATTTTATTAGCCCCTATATTTTGAGCAGCCATAGTTCCTATACCGGAAAGAATAGCAGAAAGAGGGACAAATGATAAAGCATCTATTCTAGCATCTACCGCAAAAGCTGCTGAAGATAATTCCCCATAAGAGTTAATAACTTTATTTAAAAATAGCCAGCTTATAGAAGATATTAACTGCATAAAAGTAAAAGGAAGCCCTATTTTCAATATTAATTTTGTTATGTTCAAATCAAATTTAAAATTAAGAGGATTAACCCTTATAATACTATTTTTCGCTTTTAAATAAATCATACTCACTATTACAGATACAGCCTGAGCAAATACTGTAGCATAAGCAGCACCTGCCACCCCCATAACAGGAAAAGGGTATATTCCTTTTATCATAAGAGGATCTAAAATTATATTTATCACAGAAGATATTATCAAAAATATTAAAGGTCTTATAGTATCGCCTATCCCTCTAAGCAAAGCAGAAATGAAAGTGTAATAAAAAACAAAAGGAAAACCTATCATACTTATTCTAAAATAATTTACAGCATCTTCCATTATACTTTCAGAAGTATTTAAAAATACCATTAAATCAGGAGCAAATACATATCCTAATATTGCCAAAGTTAAAGAGGTTATTAAACTTACAGTAGTTGAAACTTTAGAAATATATGTTACATATTCCTTATCATTTGCCCCAAAATACTGCCCTATTAAAACATTTACCGCTGTTGATATTCCTGATGCTATAGCAGTAACAACCATTGTAAGCGGGAAGCTCACCGCAACAGCAGCAAGACCTTTAGAACCAACTATCTGACCTATCCAAATAGCATCAACTGTAGAATATGCCACATTTAATAGGTTGCCAAGCACCATAGGAATAACTAATATTAAAAGACCTTTTGCTACATTGCATTCTGTTAAATCTAATTCATTTTTTTCTTTCATCATTATTATTAATTTACCTAAATTATTTTTATATACTAAATAATTAGGCAATTTTATACAAAAGAGATATAAAAGTCAATAAGTATCAGTATTTATATATTATGCTCGGCTGCAGAATGAGAAGCTATATTGGCATCTTTTTTCCACTTGTTTGAAAAATAATACATCAAGCTGAAAGTCATACTAAAAAAGTTACCTATAGCCATTGCAGTCCATATACCCCATAATTCCATTTGAGGAGATATTATATATGCAAGAGGTACTCTAATTATTATATGAGCACAAAAAGCAAAAAGCATAAGCATAAAAGTTTTACCAGCTCCATTAATAACCCCATTTGCCGTAAACATTACAGCAAGCATTATTATGGAAGGCATAACAACATAAATATAGCTTTTAGTATATTTTAACACACTCATATCTTTAGTAAACATTCTTACAATAAGTTCAGGAAATAATATAGAAAAAAGAGCCATAAATACAGATATTCCGACTGATAATTTTATTCCGGATTTGAATATCTCTCTTACTCTTTCCATTTTACCTGCCCCAATATTTTGTGCTGTCATAGTGGCAATACCTGCAGATAATGCTAAAAGCGGAAGAAATGATAAAGAATCTACTCTCATAGATACGGCAACAGAAGCAGAAGCAGATTCACCGTAAGTATTTATGAGTCTGTTTAAAAATAACCAGCTTACAGATACTATTAACTGCATAGCAGCAAAAGGAAGTCCTATTTTAAACATTAATTTAGTGATGCTGAAATCAAATGCCAAATCAAAAGGATTAGCTTTTACAATACTGTTCTTCATTTTTAAATATATCATACTTACAGCAACGGAAACAAATTGAGAGAAAGCCGTAGCATAAGCAGCTCCGTCAAGTCCCATAGCAGGAAAAGGTCCTATTCCCTTTATCATAAGCGGATCTAATATCAAGTTTAAAATGGAAGCAATAGCTAAAAATATTAAAGGTCTTACAGTATCCCCTATTCCCCTAAGCAAAGCAGAGACTAAAAAATAATAAAACATAAATGGAAAACCTATCATGCTTATTCTGAAATAACTTACAGAATATTCCATTATACTATCTGCAGTATTTAAAAAACGCATCATATAAGGAGCAAATATATATCCTATGATTGCTAATGCCAAAGAAGTTATTAAACTTATAGTAGTTGAAACTCTGGAAACATATATTACAGAATTATGATCATTTGCACCGAAATACTGTCCTATTAAAACATTAGAAGCTACTGTAACGCCTGAAGCTATAGCCATAAGTATTAATATAATTGGGAAACTTACAGCAATAGCACCAAGACCTTTAGGACCTATCATCTGACCTATCCATATAGTATCAACTATATTATATGCGATATTTAATAGGTTCCCTAATATCATAGGTATAACTAACTTTATAAGTCCTTTGCTTACATTACCTTCAGTAAGCTCCAACATCTTGTTTTTTTGCATAATCGTCCTCTAGTATATTTTTATATTGTTTTATTTATCATAAAAAATTAGTATTGAAATATATCATTCTAAAAAACAAATATATAACTTTTTTATTATTTTATTTTTTATAGAAAAAAGTTTAAAAAGTATAAAAACATTAAAAAAATATAATGCATTAAGATTATATTTTTTATAAAGCAAAATAGATTTAATCATATTCTCATCATAAAGAGATAGAAAAAATTATATATTACAGAGATAATATCAAATTTATAATATAAATGAAACAGCCGTAATTCTATATAAATTTCTATATGATTATAAGTAAGTAGTAATATTATATTCTTAAAAAATAAAGTCAATATAAAAAATGTATTATTTGTAAAATTTTAATATTTTATACTATAAAATTTCATTATCTTCTTCTAGTGGAAGATCTTCTAAAAGTAGATTGTTTTCTTGTAGAGCTTCCTGAACTAGGTTTAAATAATGTTCTTCTTTTAGTAGTAGAATTATTATTATCTACAGTTGTTCTTTTAGTAGTAGAATTATTGAATATGCTTCTTCTTGTTTCAGTTCTAGTATATCTGTAATCATAGTAATCTCTATTGATAGTTCTTCTTTGACCATAATCATCATAATATACAGGTCTTCTATTATCCATCATGCTCATAAGCATCATATATGTAAAGAAACTGCTTCCAAATCCGCCGCTGTTTGCAATTCTTTGAGCTTTTTCAGGCTGAATTTCTTCGATAAAGTTTGTATACTTAGTGAAACTATTAGTAGGAAGAGGTACATTAAACTCATATTTTCCGGCATCAAACATCATAGGACCTATTTGAGACATAGAAGTATTAACTATAACATCATCATCATTTAAAAATTGAGAAACTAAAAATATATTTTCTGATTGCCTGCCTGATTTCTTAGCTTCTACTACTACTTTTATACTATCATTTTCTTTATTTACTGACAATATATTAAAATATGATTTTGCAGATGAATAGCAGGAAATAAATATAAAACTTAAAAATAATAAAATATAATTTTTTTTCATAATCATAAACCTCTGTATTTTTTATCTAGTCCAAATTAATATAAGCAGTTTTTTTATGCTGATTTCTAATTCCATAAAATTATTGGATAATGTTTTTCTTTCGCTTTTTACTAATAATTTTTGATATAAGATTTCATTAAGAAGATAAACCAAAAAATCTTCAACACTTGAATATACTTCTCCAGCACTTTCAGAAGTATAAAAAACTATTTCATTATTATTTTTTAATTCATTTGATACGGCATTTCTAATTCTGTCTTTTTCATAATTATCTAAATCATATATATGATTTTCCAATTCTTCTCTATTTTTTAAAACTTCAAATTGAAAATCATCTTCATAAAGAGCTTTTAATTCAGAATACTCCACCCTATCAAAGTATTTTTTTACTTCGTCTAATATCATACAACCTCCATAGATTTGGACATTATAACTTATATTTTTTGTCTGTCAATATTTACATATTCTACAGATTATAAAAAGATGGAATCATTTTATTATAAGTGCAGAATTGTTTAAATCCTATATCCTTTAAAATTTCTTTTGCTTCATTTATATGAAATCCCAAATGACTAGGCTGATGACTATCGCTTCCTATAGTTATAATATTGCCGCCTAATTTATGATATAGATTTAAAATATCTATTGAAGGTGTAGTATCTTTCAAACCGTATCTATGATATGAAGTATTAAATTCTATTCCTTTACCGTCTTTTATAACTATTTTTAATATATCTTCTATGATAGGTTTCACTTTTTCAAAAGGATAAGTGCCTTTTTTATCATATCGTACAATCAAATCTAAATGCCCTAGCACTGAATAATTTTTAAACATTTTTACAACATTAAGCATTTCTTCATAATAGGCTTCATTATATTCTTTTTGAGTTTTGTTTTTTTGAAAATCCTGAGTCCAGAATTCTTTATCGTTTACCTGATGAACTGAGAATATAATAAAATCAAAATCGTATTTTTTTAAAAGAGCTTCATATTTATTGACTGTATGAGTTTGTATGCCGCATTCAAGTCCTGTTTTTATATTAATTTGTTTTCCATATATTTCTTTCATTCTTTTTATATCTTCTATATACTTTGGATAATTGACATTTGTAATAGTTTTCCCATCTTTTATTTCAACTTCGTCACAGTCTTTTTTTATACCGTAATCCACATGATCCGTAATACAAATATCATCTATATTAAGTTTTACAGCATCTTTTATAACTTCTTCTAATGGATAATTAGAATCATCACTAAACTCTGTATGTACATGATAATCTGCTGTCATATAATAATCCTTTTTAATAATTTCTTTTATTATATCATTTATAATAAAAAGAGACAGCATATTTTTAATGCTGCCTCAATTTATAAAGAATATTATGAACAAAATACTTTATTTAAGAGTTTTCATATCAATTACATATCTGAATTTTGCCTGACCTGTGGTAAGTTTATCGTATGCTTCATCAATTTGATTTGCAGCTATAATTTCTGTTTCAGGATATATTTTGTGTTTTAAAGAAAAATCAAGCATCTCCTGTGTTTCTTTAATACCTCCTATCATAGAGCCATAAACTTTTTTTCCGCCTGCAAATATTAATCTTGCCAAATCTATGCTTTGTTTTAATTCAGCAGGAGGAAGTCCTACAATAGCCATTTCTCCGCCATATTTAAGTAAATCAACATAATCATTAACATTATATCCTGTAGGTATAGTTGATATAATTAAATCAAAATGAATAGGAACATCTTTTGTAGAAGTAAATAAATCTTTTGCTCCCATTTCTAATGCTTCTTTTTTCTTTTTGTCATTACGGGCAAACACATAAACTTCAGCACCCATATTAACGGCATATTTAACAGCCATAGAGCCAAGTCCTCCGAAACCAGCAACACCAACTATATCACCTTTTTTAACACCAGAAAATTTTAAAGGGGAATAAGTTGTTATTCCTGCACATAGTAATGGAGCTACTTTTTCCATTGGGGCATCTTTTGGTACAGTAATAGCAAATTTTTCACTTACTACTATATTATTAGAATATCCGCCGTAAGTAGGCTCATCATTATGGAAATGATCTTTGCAGTCATAAGTCAGCACTGTCTGACCTCTTTCGCAAAATTGCTCATGGCTTCTCTTACATGCTTCGCATTCTCCGCATGAGTTTACCATACAGCCTACTCCTGCATAATCGCCTATTTTAAATTTAGTAACTTTTTTACCTACAGCTACAACCTTACCAGCAATTTCATGTCCAGGAACCATAGGGTATATTCCTTCATGCCATTCGCTTCTTGCTGAGTGTATATCACTATGGCATATTCCGGCATACATTATTTCTATTAATATATCATTATCTCCCATTGAATGTCTTGAAAATTCAAATGGTTTAAAAGTATCTGTTTTGCTATGTACAGCATAACCTTTAGCATTTATTCTTTTACCTGAATTAGCTTCTTCCAAGTTTTTATCAAGCAGCATAAATAACTCCTTTTTATAATATATCATTATTATAACATTGAAGTGCACTCCAATGTCAATAGGCAATATACATATTTTTGAATTTTTATTACATACCCCGCCCTTTATTTTTGTTAACTTTATTTACAATTAACAAATTATTCTTATTTAAAGCAAATTAAGAAAAAGCATGCCCGCCCAAACTTATTCTGTATTTAAAGTCTATTAATCGCACGGTGAGCAAAATTTTATATATAACTTAATTTCGATTGATAATTTAATTTATATTCATGATTTTATTCTGCGTGCGGGTATATAGCTGCAAATTTAAAATCAGCTTGGGTGGGTGCTGAAATTTCTTAAAATGTTAATTATATAGTAAAAATAAAATATTCTAATACAAGTTATAGGTCTAAAGGGTGGGGAGGAGAAATAAAATTTAATAAAATACAATTTACTATTTTTAAAAAAGCTGTATAATTTATACAAATTTTATTTAAGGATTTTATTATGATAGATGTAAAATTAATAAGAGAAAATATTGAATTGGTAGAAGAGAACTTGAGAAAGAGAAGAAGTAAAGTATCTTTAGACAAGTTAAAAGAATTAGAACATGAAAGACTTAATTTATTAAAAGAAGTTGAACAGGACAGAGCTAAAAAAAATGAAGCTTCAAAAAAAATCGGTGAATTTATGAAAGCCGGAAATAAAGATGAAGCAGAAAAAATAAAAGAAGAGATGAAAAATTTCACAGAATCCTTAAATAAAAAAGAAGAAAAATTATCGCAATTGGAAGATGCTGTTAATAATGAAATACTTTATTTACCTAATATGCTTTCTGAAGATGTTCCGGATGGAGATGATGAGAAAGCAAATAAAGAAATAATCAGATGGGGAGAGCCTCGTAAATTTGATTTTGAAGTGAAAGACCATGTGGATATAGCTGTGGGTCTTGATATTCTTGATATAGAAAGAGCTGTGAGAATGGCTAGAACTCGTTTTTCACTTATGAAAGGCAAAGGAGCTGCATTAGAAAGAGCTTTGATTAACTTTATGCTAAAAAAACATACAAGTGAACATGGCTATACAGAGTATGTTCCTCCTATGCTTGTTAATGGAAGGACTATGACAGGTACAGGTCAGCTCCCAAAATTTGAAGAAGACTTATTTAAAACTACTGATGATCCTGCTTTATACCTTATACCTACTGCAGAAGTTCCGCTCACAAACATATACAGAGAGGAAATTATACCTGAAAACATGCTTCCTTTATACTGTACTGCTTATACACCATGTTTTCGTTCTGAAGCTGGTTCTTATGGTAAGGACATGAGAGGGTTAATAAGACAGCATCAATTCGATAAAGTTGAGCTTGTAAAAGTATGTGCTGCTGATAAATCTAAAGAAGAGCATGAAAAGATGCTTAAAGACGCTGAAAGTATTTTACAGGCATTAGAACTTCCATACAGAGTAGTTGTTCTTTCTTCCGGAGATATAGGAAATGCAGCTTATAAAACTTTTGATATAGAAGTTTGGCTTCCTTCACAAAACACATATAGAGAAATTTCTAGTGTTAGTAACTGTTGGGATTATCAGGCAAGAAGAATGCAGATGAGAACTAGAAGAAATGGAAAAACAGAATTAGTACATACTTTAAATGGTTCTGGTATAGCTGTAGGAAGAACTTGGATTGCTATACTTGAAAATTATCAGCAGGCAGATGGAAGTGTGATTATACCTGAGGCTTTAAGACCGTTTACAGGATTTGATAAGATAGAAAAGCCTAATTAATGTTTTTTAATAAAGAAGCAAAATAATTATAAAGTGCAAATCTAAATTAAGGTTTGCACTTTTTTAATTAATCAAAGTTTATAATAAATTTATAATAGGCTAAACGCAATGTTAATAAAATTTTGTAAATAATTTAAATTAAAATTCAATATTATTCTATATTAATTAATAAGTATATTTAATTATATTATTTACTAATATATTTTATAAAAAAGTATAATAAATTGACAAAAAATATATTTTTTATATAATATAAAAAATATATTTTAATATCTATAAAATTTTCAATAGGTAAAATGAAAAGTATTTTTTTAAATTCTATTGTTATTATTGCTTATGTTGTTATTTTTGCAACTTTTTCTTTTATGATAGCATTATTTTTTTATAAAAAAGATGTTTTTAATCTCATATTATCATTTATTTCTATTATAAGCTTTGTTATTTCTCTCGTTGGACTAGTATTGTCCATTAATATAAAAAATAATATTACTATTCATATAGTAAATAAACATAAAAACGAAAAATTTTATAATGAACAAAAAATGAAATTTGATATGGATAAAAAAGAATCAAATGATTTTACCATTGAGATATGAAATAGCAATTTTATTATTATATTTATATGCTTCTTCTTTAATTATATTAATGCAATTTTTATTACCAAGTTCATAAGATTTTATTATATCATTTATTGCTGATTCATTATCGCCCATACGACCTTTTAGTATTCCCAAATTATAATATGAATTCATTTTAATTTTGTTATCTTTATTATTTAGAGAATTTACACATCTATAAAAATATTCAATGGCTAATTGAATTTTATTTTGCATAGTATATATTACACCTAAGTTGTAATATGCACCAAAATTGTTTTGATTAATTTCTACTATTTTGTTTATATCACTAATAGCATTATCATATTGTTGTTGTTCTATAAAAATAGCTGCTCTATTATTATAAGAACTTTCGTGTTTAGGATTTATTGATATTGCTTTCGTATAATAGTTAATTGCTTCAGTTTTATTTCCTATACTATCATAAAAATTAGCTAAGTTGTAATATGGATTAAAGTCATCTTTATTTAATTCTATTGAAAGAAGGTAAGATGTTATAACTTTATCTTTATATTCATTTTCTTTTAATAAATTATACAAATTACTATAAACTATACCTTTAGCATAATAATATAAAGATTTATTATTGCCATTTAATTGTGCACATTCTATAGCTTTATCTAATAATTCTATGGAGCATAAATAATCATTTTTATTATTAGATATTGATGCTTTTATATTATATAAATGACTTTTATTATAGTATATACCATCAAAATTATTATCTATTTTTTCTGCCTTATCAAACATTTCTAATGATTTTTTATATTCGGCATTGTTTTTTGATTCTTCGTACTTTTTCATATAAAGAATTGCCATTCCTAAAATCGGATATATATATTCTTTATTTATTTTTAAACTTTCTTTATAATATTTTTCTGCATTATATAAATTATTCTTTTGCAAATATGTATTGCCAATATTATTATATAATACAGAAAGTAAATAATGATCTTCTTTATTAGCTAATTCTTCTGCCATCTTCAAATCTTTTTCTGCATCGTTATTATTATTTTTTATAAGATAGATATTTGCTCTATTTATATATGGTTCAGGATGTAATTTATCAATATCTATGGATTTTGATAAATCATCTAAAGCTAAATTATATTTTCCTATAAATGCATATAATGTTCCTCTATTATAATAATATCTATAATCTTCTTTTAATGATATAGCATTACTATATTCAGCTATTATTTCATTAAACATCTCTAAAATATTATATTTTTTTATATTTTCAGCGTAATAATAAAATTTTGCATTACCTAAGTTATAATGTATTTCTGAAACTGAATTATCTATTGATATGGCTTTTTCAAAATAATCTATAGCTTTTTTAAATTCTCCTTTTAAAAAATATTCCACCCCTTCATTGTTTAAATTATTTACTTCATCTTTTGAATTATTCTTTACTACTATTAATTTTGATTTACTAAAAAATTTTTTTATAGATGGAAATTTTTCTAATATACTATCTATAGAAATATTAATATTTATAGTTATAAATGATAAATTTATAATTTGATAACTATTTATAGTTCCTGTATTATTATTTTGACCTTTTATTATATTTTTCATATTTTTGTCATTGCCTTATTATTAATATAATATATTATTATTTAAAAATAAATTCAAGGATTTTTTTATGGATTGTAATATTTTTTCATATATAAAAGAAATATTTTTTAAAATTATAAAATCTAAACCTAAATTAGAGAATAGCAACAATATAGATGGGCAAAATAACAATAATGGAACAATAGTAAATAATCAAAAAGTAATACAAAAAGATAAAAAGTAAATGTTATTAAAAATTTATTATTTTTTTTGATAAATAAAAATATTAATAGAGCTTTAATATGATATAAAAAGATAAAAGCGTATATGTATATAAAAATAATATACGCTTTTTTATTAAAACTCTGTATCTTCAGTTATTCGTTTAATTTATTATTTTTTATAAACATTAAAAAAGAAATTATATCTATAACAGATTGTAAAACACTTTATACAGCCATAGAAATATATATTCCAATAGCACCAATACATATATAATATCACTTTAAAAATAATTGAATCTATAAAAGAATTAATAGAAGACAAATACATTATGAAATATAGATATAATCTTTTTACTATATGAAAAATAAATATTATATCTATAATACATATAGATATTGAAGTATATTTGAAATAAATAGTATAAATGAAAATTTTATTAAATACATAAAACTTTCCTTGAATTTAAACTAAAAACAAATGCATGCTAAATAAATTGAAAAACTATAAATAACTATAGAATAATGTTTTTAGTATGCCACAAACAACAAATAAAAAATATTGCTGGAGCTCTATTCAATAACAAGTTTCATAATTTAAATATTATTTCTATTTTATTTAATGTCAATAATATTATTAGATTATAATAAATTATTAAACGCACGGTAAATGAAATTTTTTAATATAATAAAATTTGAATTTTAACTAAATCTGTATTTTTAATTTTTCTATTCGTGCGTTGAATAAAGTAAAAAATTTCAATACATCTTGGGCGGGTGTTATAATAACAGTTTAAAGCACAAAAGAAATATAGTACAAAAATTACAAATAACATAAAAAATATAAAGGGTGGGAAAATGTAATTAAATTTTAACACTTTAATTACTATTGATCATTTTTAATTTGTTATTATTTTAGTTCTTGAATTAACATTTTCAAATATTTTGTAATTAGTATATATTATACCGAATTTACATTGTTCTTCATATAATGAATAGTATTACGATTCGGAAAGTTCATACGGCTAATACCAAACCAAGTATTATTATTGAATGACCGTTAATTGATTTATAATATAAATGAATTAATAAAATAATTTATATTATAAAATAGAGATGTTCAAATTAAAAAAGGCTCTACCTTTATTAAATAAAAGTAAAGCCCAAATAAATTTTATTATTAAAAAATTATTCCCAATATTTTTTCATTCTATCTTTTAGAGAAGCCCTATATTTTTCAAAATCATAAATAGGATCTCTAGCAATCCCCTCATCACAAGCAGCCTTAGCAACAGCAGGCGATACCCATTCAATAACCCTAGGGTCAAAAGGTTTAGGTACTATATAATTTTTACCATATTCAAAATTAGTATTACCATAAGCTTTGAAAATTTCTTCAGGAACTTTTTCTTTAGCAAGGGCAGCCAAAGCTAATGAAGCAGCCATTTTCATTTTTTCTGATATAGCTTTTGCCTTCACATCCAAAGCCCCTCTGAATATGAAAGGAAAACCTAATACATTGTTAATCTGATTAGGATAATCACTTCTTCCTGTAGCCATAATCAAATCATCTCTTATAGCTATAGCTTTTTCATATTGTATTTCAGGGTTAGGATTAGCCATTGCAAATATTATTGGATTTTTAGCCATAGATTTTACCATATCTTCAGTAACGCAGTCAGCAACAGAAAGTCCGGCAAAAACATTGGCTCCTTTCATAGCTTCTTCTAAAGTTTTTACTTTTAAATCAGTTGCAAATTCTCTTTTCTCTTCAGTAACTGATTCTATTCTATCTTTAGTAATGACACCTTTACTATCGCACATAATGATATTCTCTCTAGGCACACCCAATGCTACAAACATTTTAGCACATGAAATACCAGCCGAACCTGCACCATTAAACACTATCTTAGCATTTTTCCTATCTATATTGGCAATTTCCAAAGCATTAATCAAAGCAGCAGAGCATATTATAGCGGTACCATGCTGATCATCATGAAAAACAGGAATATTACATTTTTCTATTAATGTTTTTTCTATTTTAAAGCATTCAGGAGCTTTTATATCTTCAAGATTAATTCCTCCGAAAGTAGGCTCTAATGATTTTACTATGTCTATAATTTTATCTGGGTCTTTTTCATTTATCTCTATATCAAATACATCAATATCAGCAAAGCGTTTGAATAATATTCCCTTTCCTTCCATAACAGGTTTTGAGGCTAAAGCTCCCCTATCTCCTAAACCAAGTATTGCAGTTCCATTTGAAATAACTGCTACTAAATTTCCTTTTGAAGTGTATTTATAAGCTTCATTAGGATTTTCAGCTATTTCAAGTACAGGTTTAGCTACTCCAGGAGTATATGCTAAAGATAAATCATCAGCCGTTTTACATGGCTTTGTGGCTATAACTTCTATCTTTCCAGCCTTTCCTTTAGAATGATATTCCAATGCTTTAATTTTCAATTTATCTGACATAAATATTTCCTTATATATTTTGTATGATTTATGAGTAATATTATATAAACAATATAATTTTGTCAATTTTTTTATTTTTTAAATTATTTTGAAAACCCGCCCTTTATATTTGCTGCTTTAATTAGAAATTCTTTACCAATAATTTTTTATAATTTAAATTATAAAAGCATGCCCGCCCAAGATTTTTTTAAATTATAAATTACATACCGCACGGTGAATGAATTTTCAGCATAGAGTCATATAATAAAAATTTATTTTTATTATATTAATAAAGTAATTTACCGTGCGTTAAAAAATTAATATATATAATTGGTATCATAAACTGAAATCATCAATCTTTCTTAATTCATCATCGGTGATAGGCATTTTATTTATGATTTTTAGGTTTTCTATTATTTGGCTAGGCTTTGAAGCACCTATCAAAACACTTGTAACCTCTTCATCTTTTAATACCCACCTTAAAGCCATTTGTGCCAAACTTTCACCTCTTTCCTTTGCTAAATCATTAAGGTTTTTAATTTGCTCTAATCTTTTTCTTGTTATAGAATCTTGCTTTAAATATCTGCCGTCAGCTGCTATTCTGCTGTCTTTAGGAATACCATTTAAATATTTATCTGTTAATAATCCCTGAGCTAATGGGCTATATGCTATTATACCTTTACCCAATTTTTTAGCTTTTAATTTTAATCCGTTATTTTCTATAGTTCTGTCAAATATAGAATATCTGTTTTGATTTATAATGAATGGTACATTTGCCATATAAAGTAATTTAGAGGCTTTTTCCATTGTAGAGCCATCATAATTTGAAAGTCCAGCATATAAAGCTTTGCCGCTCTTTACTATTCTAGTTAATGCCTCAATAGTTTCTTCGAGAGGAGTCTCAGGATCCATTCTATGATGGTAAAATATATCAACATATTCAAGCCCTAATCTTTTCAAACTTTGATTGATGCTTGCTATTAAATACTTCTTACTGCCCCAATCTCCATAAGGTCCTTTCCACATATCATAACCAGCTTTAGTGCTTATTATAAGCTCATCTCTATATTTATTTAATCCGTCATTTAATATTTTTCCCATACTGATTTCAGCAGAGCCATAAGGCGGACCGTAATTATTAGCTAAATCAAAATGTGTTATCCCATTATCAAAAGCTGTTTTTATCATATCCTTCATATTATTATAATCGCAGTTCTCACCGAAATTATGCCAAAGCCCTAAAGAAACTATAGGAAGTTTTAATCCGCTTTTACCGCATCTATTATATATAATATTATCATATCTATTTTCAGAAATTTGCATTTTTATAGTCCTTTTAATAGAGGAATAATTATATATTATAGATTTATTATTATATTATTCAAGTATAAAATGTAAAAAAAATATTTAATATTACGAAAATAGTTTCCGATAGTTTTAACGGTATTGAGTTTAAATAAAATACTTGCGGAGGTATCATGTTAAAAAAATTTTTTATTGTTGCTGGGTTGATAACTATACTTGTCGGATGTGCAACTATGCAGTCTAAAGATAATAATACTCTTACAAAAGATAATACAACTAATGAAGATAAAAAAGAAGATACTATAACTAGAGAAGATACTCCAAAAATGAAAGTTACAGTTTACGGAGCAGATAAAGAAATTCAAGCTGTAGAAATAAATGAAAAAATCTATTATGTAATAGGCGGAAAAGATGTTCAGAATATGACAGAAGCCGATATAAAAAAATCATCATTGGTAGCACCTTTAAAAGTTACAGAAGAAACAATTAATGGTACCAAAGGCATAGTTGTTACATATTATGATGTAAAAATATTCTTAGGTAAAAGAACAGGAACAGGAACCATTGTAGGAATATTTGAGCCTCAGAAAAATGATTGGACTACAGGTAATGATATAGACAGAAGTTTATCTATTCAAATAAAATTATCCAGAAATATAGCAGGTCCTATAGATATAAAAAGAGGAAGTATATCTTTGGCATTTAATTGATAATTGAATGCTATACTGAATTAAAAAAGCTGATTAAAAAATCGGCTTTTTTTATAATTATAAAATTATTTTATTTATTTGTATACAATTTATATAACTCACTTGCTGCTATATCTATAGTGTATGGAGTTTTATTTATTTCAAATGCATACAATTCCCATCTGTATTGATCTGTTATCTGAAACTGTATTATATATTCATTGGTATCATATCTTGCTACTATATCTATATAGCGATTATAATCATCTTCTGATATGAAATCCTGCCATTCTACAGAAGTAAAAGGGGATATAAGTTCATTTATTGTGATATTAGGATATGCTGTAAATGAACTGTTTTTTATTAAGCTTATTCCATCAAAACTTCTGCTTTTTATATCTATTACTTCATTTGTTTCTGCAATATTAAGTCTGTATTGTTTACTTTCCAACTTTTTATTATTACAAGATATAATAAATAAGATTATTATTATAGATGCAGAATAAATTTTATACATAATTAAAAGCCTAACAATTAATTTAATTTATTATCGGTCAAACTATTTTATTTATTGAATTATCAAGTTTTAACAATAAAATAATAGAACTTATTTTATAAAATTAATCAATATAAATCAATACATTATGTAATTTTATTTATATATTGTAAAATTATTGATTATTTTGTAAAGTATAAAAAAAAATATATATATATATATTTTTTTTTCGTTAAAATAAGAAAATGCAGATTCCTTAACTAAAAAGTATTAAATATTGTAATATTATTAATTATATACTATAATAAAGATATTAAAAAAAGTAGAAATAATTAAAAAAGTTATTATTAATAAATGTAATATCATTATCAGCTTTCAGAACTGACAAAACCTGAATATTATTGTTCATATTCATAGTTGATCCTTATGGTATAGAATCATAATATAAAAAAGCAGTGCTCTTAACAAATAATAACAGAGAAAAGTAAATTAGTTTTATATCATAATGATTCTTCTAAAGAAGAAACTATTGTAGAAGCTAAAGGAAAATATATTTAATAAATTATTTATTTAAAAGGTATATATTATGAAAATATTATTTATAACAATAATTTCAGTATTAGCAATAGGCTGTAAGGATAATATAACAAGACCTATTGAATATATTGTTGAAACCGGCAGCGATTGGACTAGCAGAGCTAATGTAAGAGCAAATGAAAAAATAAATTTCGGACCTATTTATACAGTTAATGACAAACATGTATATGTAACTTCTGCTAAAATTATTCAGGTTAATAAAACCACTTCTGTTACTAATGATATTCCTTCTGTTACTGAGAAAGATGAAAGAGGATATATAACATCAATAACTCCATTAGAAAGTCAATTATCAGGAAGTATTGCTTATATAATATTCACTTATAAAAATATATTAGTATCAAGTTTAGAAGAGTATTCATATAGCTATAACGGAAAAATCTATATTAATACTTGGTTTGAAATTGATAATAAAAATATGAAACTTGATGAAATAGTTATTGTAAAAGAAATAAAAGTAACTAGAAATGTTTATGATTCTCAAGGACAGTATATAAATACTATAAGTAGTACATTTTCAGGAGAGAAAACTTTTGAGGTGATTGAATCTCCTTCAACTTCTGGAAAAATATGTATCATGTTGAATCCTTCATATTTAAATTTTCAAAATAAAGACGGCAAGTATTATTATGCTCCATATCCAAATAATATAAATTATGAAGATATTAATATTAATATTGTGTATAACATAATTCATTAAAAAATATTATACTTGTTTTAATATATATAGTTATAATTTTATTATGGAGTTTTACTAACTTTGAAACATATTCATAGTGTAAAATCAACATTATTTATTACGATACAAATAACAGAATATATAATGAAAAAATATTTTCATATACTAGAAAATTATTATTAGATTAAAAAACAATAGTAAGTACATGAAAAATTATAAACAAATTAATAAAAAAATTACAAAATATTATACATTTTTTATAAATAATATATATAATATCTCATCATTAAAATAATAATTGTTAGGAATGAATAATAATGACTATATTGGTATATTCTATGCCGTTTCTGCTTTACTTATGTTCAAGCATATTCAGCACAGTTTTAGTTATAAACGCTTCTATATCAGGAGCTAGCCCTTTTTTTGTATCGTTACTTGGAGTTTCTTATGGTATGGGTATGATGCTCACTGCTGGTACTTTCTCACGCATCAAAATACAAAAGAAATATTATACCAATTTAATATATATTGAAGCAGTACTTCAGCTTATTATTGCAGCAGCATGTTTAATATTTCTTCCTCCTGAGATGTCTTTATTTTATTCATTTTTATACGGATGCTGTGCTACTATATTTTTTGTATGCTTTCAGTCTTCACTAGATGTAGTATCAAAGGATTTGCCTGTTACATTAAGCGGAGCTTTATTTATATTCTCTTGGTCTTTGGGGTTTGCTGTAGGTCCGACTATTACAGGTTTTATATATAAATTTGATTATAAATTGGGGTTTTATTTTGTTATAGCAGTAAGCGTAATAATGTTTATACTATTTTATCTTTCAAGGCATTTGAGATTTAAGGCTAACAACAAAAAAAGAAATTGGAATATACCTTTTATGCGTGCTCCTAGATATAAAGTGCATATAGGCTGGCTTGTTATATTTGTAGGTGCTATGGTTTTACATACTTTAAGGTTTATGTTTCTTGATTATGGAATAAATGTAATTGGTTTTTCTGAGGCTGATTCATCATTACTAGTTGGAAGTTTATCTGCTTTTATGGCTTTAGGTTCTTTATCATCTGCTTTTTATTTAAGATTTTTAGAGAAAAAGAGAATATTTACTATAGTAGGTCTTCTTACTCCTGCGGCTTTGCTTTTAATAACATTCACTAGGAATTTCTGGTTATTTTTGATAGCATTTATGTTTTTGGGTTTTGTAAGCGGTTTTGGATATTTCTTCGGGCTTTATTATGCTTTGGCGGATCAGGACAATGCTCCTAGAAATGTTGCTGTTAATGAGGCTTTAACAGGTGTTGCTGCTTTGCTTATACCTTTTGTAATGGGCTATTTAGCTTCTAATTTCTCATATTTCGTTGGGTTTTTATTTATGATGAGCGTATCTTTAATATGCTACATTATAGCCATATATACTATGTGGCAGAAGAAAAGGACTGCTTTGCTTAAAGAAAAATTTAACAAGATGATAAATGAGATAGACAACAAATATATAGATAAAAATATCTAATAAATATAAATTTTATAAACCCTCATTTCCATGTTTATAAGGCTTAATATTAATCTTAAAAAGCTCATTATCATCAAGTTCAGCCTGATACAGTTTAATTCTTTTATATTTTTTACCATTTTTATTTCTATTTTTTTTATTTATATACTCAACTACATTATACACAAGCTCTTTATCCTCTTTTGATGTCTGTACCCCGAAACAAATGCTTTTTATTGGTAAATTAATAAGTGTTCCATTTCGATTTTTATTTTCTTCATCATAAAAGAGTATACGATATTCATCTTCGTATTCCCACTCTTTAGATTTTATAGTAAATAAATCTGTTATATTATCTATTGTTTTATTATCTATTAAAACCATATTTATTGATTTTCTTTCTTTATTCATAAATGTATCGTAAGATATCATTTTATTATTGTAACTAATTTTCTTAATTAATATTTTATTATTTTTTTCATTGAAAATTTTATTTATATCATATTCTATACAAATACCTTGATGTTTATCCGCATAATGACTCCACATTAAAGTATTATCATTATGAGTAGTTAAACAAGCTATTTTTATTTTATCTAATAAATAATCATAAAATTTATTTTGTTGTTCTTTTCTAAAATTTCTTATATAAGGATCAACAGGATCATTAAAATTTTTAGTATTGCTGAACCATAAAGTATTATTTAATATGCTTCTTAAAGTATCTTTATTAACCTTAGTATAATTATATAAACTATTATTTTTTATTTCAAAATAATAGTTTTGAGTATAAAAATTATCCTGAATTGCTTTATTTATAATTTTTTTATTATTCTTTATAATACTATTTTCATCTATATTTATTTTATTTTTTAATGATAATATATTTTCTGTTATTGATGATGAAATATTAAAAAAATCATAAGAATAAAAAATTATTTCATTATAAAATTCTTCATATAACTCTAATACATTATTGTTGTATATATTACATATTTCACTTTCTTTATTACTTAGTTTTAATAAACTTTCTATTTTTTTATCTTGTATACTTAATTTATTATGATTATATTTACAATATTGTTCTGATAATTCGTAATTTTTTATAGCCTCATCATAATTTTTTAATTTATGATAAGACAATCCAATATGATAGTAAGCTGAATCATTTTCTTTATTTAATTTAATTACTTTACTAAAAATATTTAAACATTTTTCATAATCTTCTAATGTATAATATAATCCTCCTATTTTTGAATATATAAGCTCATCATTTGGTTTTAATTCCATAGTTTTATTAAAATCTTTTTCTATTATACTGTAATACTCATCATAATTTTTATATTTTCTAAGATATAAATTAATATAACTCATTGCTCTATTTAAATATCCTATTTCTGAATCAGAATTTTTTTCTATAAATTGATTTATATTACTTATAGCCTCTTCATAATTTTGCAAATTAAAATAAGATGAAAATATATAATAATATAAAAAAACATCATTAATATTAAGATAAATTGCTTTATCAAAATTTAATAAAGATTCATCATACTTTTCTAACTGATTAAGAGATATACCTATCCTATAATATACATCAGCATTATTTTTATCAAAATTAATATATTTATAAAAATCCTGCAAAGCTTTTTCAAAATATATATTATTATTTTCTAATAAACCTAATGAATTATATGCTAACCCTCTATTATAATATACTTTATAATCTTTAAAATTTAATTCTATTGATTTATTATAATCATTAATGGCTAATTGAAAATTATCAGCATTTATAAATCCTAAATTATAATAACAAGATCCTCTATTATAATAGTATTCTCCATTTGTTAAATTATAATTTATTGCAATATTAAAATTTTCTAAAGACTTTTCAAAATATTCTATATTATTATTTGAATATAAAGCTAAATACATATAGGATAATCCTTTTCTATAGTATGCCTCTACCTTATTATCATTCTCTAAATTAATTGAAAATTCAAAATTATTTATAGCATTATTTAAATACTCTATACTATCATCAATTTTTACTGAACCTAAATGAAAATAAGATGAACCTTTCAAGAAATAAATATTATTACTATTAAATCCCAATTCTTTAGCTCTATTAAAATCTTCTATTGCTAACTTAAACCTATCTAAATCATTATTATTTTCTATAGCAATATGATAATTACAAATTCCTTTATTATAATAAACTCCTCCATTAATAAATCCATATTCTATAGATTTATTAAAATATTCAATAGCTTTATTATAATTAATTAAATGTAAATAAGATGCTCCAATATTATTATATATTTGAGAATATATATTATATAAATCTAATTTTTGTAAATTATTTTTAATATTTTTTTCTGTTTCTGATAAAAATTTTATTACATCATTGAAATATTTTATTGCTTTATTATGATAATCTGAATTATTATCATATTCTCCTAAATTATGTAATGCTCCAGCTTTATAAAAATATAATCTAGAATTTTTACTGTCAATTTTTAAACCTTCATCGCATAAATTTATTATTTTATTATCATGTTTTCCGTCATTATATTTTTCTATTTTCTCAAAAATTTTTTTTAATTGTTTTTCTTTATCATTCATAATTATGTCCTAATACTATATTTTATATTATAAAAATAAAAATGAAACCTTTTATAGTTAGTATATGTTTATTGAAAAATACCACAAAAAAATAAAAATCAATAATTAACATATTGAATAAAATCAGAAATATAATATAGTTTTTAATCATTAAAATAAATTTTTAAATGTTAGAGGAATTATATGAAAGTTTTTATTAGTGCAGATATTGAGGGAATTACTACAACTACACAATGGCCTGATACGGATGCAGGAAGTTTGACTTATAAAGAGCATACTCTGCAGATGACTAAAGAAGTTAATGCAGCATGTGAGGGAGCTATTGAGGCTGGTGCTAAAGAGATATTTGTAAAGGATGCACATGACTCTGCTATGAATATAGATCAGACTGCCTTACCAGAATGCGTAAAGATACATAGAAGATGGAGCGGAGATCCTTATTCTATGGTAGAAGGTATTGATGAGAGCTTTGATGCGGCTATGTTTATAGGGTATCATAATGCAGCTTCTATCGGCAATAATCCGCTTTCGCATACTATGAATACTAGAAATGTATATGTTAAACTTAATGATATTCTTGCAAGCGAGTTTATGTTTTTCAGTTATGCTGCAGCTTATAGGAAAGTTCCTACAGTATTTTTGTCTGGAGATAAGGGATTATGCGAAGAGGCTGTTAAGATGAATCCTAATCACCCTAATTTAATCACGCTTCCTGTAAAAGAGGGTATAGGATATTCTACTATTAATTATTCTCCAAATTTGATGGTAAAAATGATTAAAGAAAAGACTAAAGAGGCATTAAGTCAGGATTTTAAGGGCAAATTATTAAAACTTCCTAATCATTTTAAACTTGAAGTTTGCTATAGAGAACATGGTTATGCTCATAAAGTATCATTCTATCCGGGAGCAAAAAAAATTAATGATACTACTATAATTTTTGAAAATAATGACTATTATGAGGTGTTAAGAGCCTTGAAATTTATATTATAAAACTCTATAATATAAAAATCCGATAACTTATGAAAGCCCCCTTAAAAAGCAGTATTCTTTTAAGGCGGCTTTTTTATTATCAAATATGTTTTTTGGAATATTCATGAAAGAGATTTGGGATATATACGATAGAAATAAAAATAAAACAGGACGCATTCATCAAAGAGGAATTCCTTTAAATAAAAATGATTATCATATAGTTATACATGCTTGGGTGGTAAACAGTAATGATGAAGTCATAATAACAAAAAGGCATAGCAGTAAAAAAATATGCCCTGATATGTGGGAATGTACTGAAGGTTCTATATTAGCCGGAGAAGATAGTATTGACGGAGCTTTAAGAGAGCTTAAAGAAGAAATAGGATTGTCATTTAAAAAAAATGAAGCTGTATTTTTAACTTCTTTTGTATTAGAGTTTTCAAATACAATAGTAGATTCATTTATGTTTAGAAGAGATGTAAAATTAGAAGAATTAATTTTGCAGGAAAATGAAGTAAGTGATGCTATGATAGTAAATAGAAAAAAATATTTAGAGATGTGTGAAAGCAGAGAGATAATTTCTTCTATAAGATATTTTTATGATATTTACGATAAACTAAATAATTAAATGTTAAAAGAGGTTTGAGTTGAAAGTATTAATAATAACAGTAGGAGCTCAGGGAAGTGGTAAAAGCTATACTATAAAAAAAGCTAAACTTGAGAATTACAGTGTAAGTTCTGATAATTTAAGGATATTATATTCAGGTATTTTTCCGGACGGATATAATGGTATTGCTATTTCTGAAAAGGATAATTCTTATATTTGGAATAATTTAATATTAAGCATATTAGAAAATAGATTCAGATTAGGACAATTTACTATATTAGACAGTACAGGACTTTTTAATTTGAAAAGTATTACAGATCTTGCCAAAAAATGCGGATACAGAATAGCAGCTGTTTTATTTGATAATGTATCCCTTAAAGAATGCATCGATAATGTAAGAAAAAGAGAAATAGGTTCTAATATACCAAAAGAAGTTATTGAGGATTTTTTTATGCGTATGAAAAGTTTTAAATTGTCGGGGGCTAATATTTTTAAGGCTTCGGATTACGGCGATGCTGAAACCGCTTTGATTGAGGCTTCAAAATGGGATAGCTTTTATTTAAATAAAACTGAATTTGAAAAGTACGATAATATAAAAGTGATACCAGATTTGCATGGCGAATATGATGTATTTAAAAAATTTTTAGAGAAAGAGAATTATTTTCAGGATAAAAAAACGGCTTATATATTCGTAGGTGATTTGATAGACAGGGGTTCTAAATCCAAAGAGCTTCTTGACTATTTTTTATACAATGATATACCAGATAATGTTTATTTTACTGAAGGCAATCATGATATAAATTTGAATTTCTTTGCTAATGATATAAAAGTTACAAATCAGGATTTTTATAAAACAACATATAAGGAAATAAAAAAATCATTTAGTATAACCAAACAAATAAAAGATGATGGCAATAATATTACAGAAGAAAAAATATTAAATGAAAGCGAATTAAATAATTATAAAAAGAAAATAAGAAGTTTTTATAAGAGATTCAGACTTTATTATTTTTTCACTTTTAAGGGAGAGAAATTTTTTATTAATCATTCTGGTATAGATAAAATGTATGATCATATACCGGCTTCGATTTTGAATGGTATTATAACTTACGGGTATAAAGAAGATGATGACAGTTATAAATCTTATATAGAAGTAGGAAACAGATTTAAAGAAAATCATTCAGATATTATTCAGATATTCGGTCATAGAAATGTGCTTCAGGAAGAATTGGAAGATAAGTTATGCAAAATAAATGATAATGCATATTGTATAGAAAACTCTGTAGAATATGGTAATGATTTAATTATTCTTAATTTAAAAGATTTATCTATTGAGAGTTATAAAAATGACAGAGAAATAGAAAATCTATTTGATAAAGAAAAATCAGATGATAATCTAGTTCAGCATAAATATTATGATACAGTTTATTCTACTAATTTTTCAGATAGAGTATTTTATAAAAGATTATGGAATGAACAGACTATTAAAGCTAGAGGATTATACAGATACAATGAAACAAATGAAATTGCAGGAAGAAGTTATGATAAATTTTTTAATTATGATGAAGTTAATGAAACTAAATTAAAAAGTTTAGAGAAAAATATAGAGTTTCCTGTAAGTATATACAAAAAATATAATGGATACTTATTTTTGGTATTTTTAGATAAAACTAGAGATGAGCTTATATTTGCTACTAAAAGTTCAATAGCTACATCAATGGCTTCTTGGGCAGAAAGTTTACTTACCGAAGAAAATAAAAATTTTATTAAAGAATACTGCAAGAAAAATAATACTACATTTGTGTTTGAATGCATACACTTAAAAGATTCTTCTCACCCTATTGTTTATAATGAATCATTTTTGATTTTACTTGATATTATATACAATGAAGAGAATTTCAGAAAACTTTCTTATGAAGAACTATCAAGCAAAGAAATAACAGAGCAATTCAAAGTTAAAGAGAGAATAGAAATAATTGAAGCTCCAAAAGATAATTATAATAAATATATAGAAGAAATGATTCATAAATATACTGATGATTTTTCTATAGACTATGAGGGAGTGGTATTTGAAGATAGTAAGGGATTTATGGTAAAAGTTAAATGTCCTTTCTATATTATCAAAAAGGCATTAAGGTCAGAGTCTATGCGTTTAAATAGATTAAGTTATTCATTAAATATTCATTATACTAATAATCATGTTATTTTTGTAGGAAATAAAATATTTTTTAAATATAAAAGAGAGAATAAGTTAAAGGAGTGGAGAAGTTTACAGGTATCAGAAGTTTTAGAAACTTATAATGAGGTTTTGAATGAATTAAATAATAAATAAAGTTTATTTACTTAAATAAAACTTGGGCGGGCATGCTTTTATAATTTAAACTTTAAATATTAATAAATCTCTTAATTGTAAATATAGCTTTTAAATATAAAGGGCGGGGTATGTAATTAAGTTTTAAAGTTTAATTACATTTGCCCACCCTATATATTTATAATTTCAATCTGCAATTAAAATTATTATTTTTTTTATTGTTAAATTAGAATTTATTAGCACCCACCCAAGATTTTTTTAAGTTTAAAGCATCATAATCCATTTTCAATTAATATTATGCTTTTTACAGAAATTTTCAGCTGCTTCCATATTAAGAAAAGCTAATTTTTTAAGCCCTTCAGAAATGATATTCTTTATATGTTCATTAGCTAAATCGTATGCTTTATCAAAATCATCTTCAGCTTCTTTTATTAGTTTATCATATTCGTCTTTGTTTATTTTATCTTTTTTTGTATATGCATTTTTGGATTTTGAAATTCCCCTATTGAAATAGCTTTCAGAATAATCCGGATTTAATTTTATCGCTTGATCATAATAAAGTATAGACTCATCATATATACCTAAATGATTAAGTGCTACTGCTTTGTTATAATAAGCATCAGCAATATTCGGATCTAATTCTATCACTTTATCAAAATCTTTAATAGCCTCTTGATATGCTTCCATAGTCATAGCAATTATTCCTCTGTTTAAATATGCTTTTGAATAATTTGGAGCAATCTTTATTAATTCATCAAAGTCTTCTACAGCACCTTTGTAATCTTTTATATGAAATTTGGCATTTGCCCTATTGAAATATCCATCAGCAAATTCTCTGTTTATATGAATCGCATTTGTATAATCATCTATAGCTTCATTATAGCTGCCTAGTTTTTCTTTTACATTTCCTCTGTTATTGTATGCATCAGTAAAATGAGAATTATATTCTATTGCTTTGTCATAATCTTTTATAGCTTCTTTATATTCTCCAAGTGCATTTTTGGATAAAGCTCTGTTATAATAAGCATCAGCAAAATGCGGATAAACTTCAATAGCCTTGTTATAATCTTCTATAGAACCTTTATAATCTTTCAAGCTAGCTTTTGTATTTGCCCTTACATAATAAGCCTCTTCAAGATTATAATTAAGCTCTATTGCCTTGTCAAAATCCTTCAAAGCATCTTCAGTATTTCCTAAACTCCTGTTCATAATTCCTCTGTTATAATATGCTGCTGCAAATTTATCATTTAATTTTAAAGCCCAAGTATAATCTTCTATTGCACTTCTATATGAATTTTCATTATCTATATTTGCTTTTGCATTTGCTCTATTATAGTATGCTTCGTAGATGGTTGAATCTAATTTTATAACTTCAGAAAAATATTCTATTGCTAAGTTATAATTTTTATTTTTAAAAGCATCATAAGCCTTATTAAAAAAATTGTTAATATCCTTTTCAGCCATAAATTAAAACCTTATATTTATATTATTCTTTTATATTATAATAATATCGAAAAAACTCAATTAAAATATATAGCACTTGAAAGAATATCATAAATAAAATATACTATTTCAGAATTATTATATAAGTGATAAAGATAAATTATGGACATAAATAACTTAAATACATCAATATTAGAACTTTTAAAATTAAGAGGCATAACTTCAAAAGAAGATATTTATGATTTCTTTTTTCAGGATATATATTCACTGTCTAATCCTTTTAATATAAGGGATGTTAATGTATTTGTGGACAGAGTAAAAGAAGCTATAGAAAATGATGAGAAGATATTAGTATATGGTGATAAAGATGCAGACGGTATAACAGCCGCATCTATTATATATAATACATTAAAAATGGTTACAAAAAATGTTGAAGCATTCGTACCTAATCATACAACAGGATACGGACTTTCTAAGGCAGTTATAGAGGAATATGCCAATTCAGGGATAAGCCTTATTATAACAGTTGACTGCGGTATATCTAATGCTGAAGAAGTGGAGTTTGCAAGGGATTTATCAATAGATATTATAGTAACAGATCATCATGATATACCGGAGATACTTCCGAATGCTTATGCAGTATTTAATCCTAAAATTTCAAATACAGGTTTTGTATCAAAGAATTTTTCAGGCTGTGCTGTTGCTTTTAAACTTATGCAGGCTTTCGTGTTTTCTTATACAAAGTTATATAATAAGGATATAATAGTATTAGATTATGAGATTGATAGGTCTAAAAATGTATTAAAAAGAATAAGGGCTTTGAAATCTACTAACTTTGTTATAAGCGATGAGGTGTTTGGCTTCGAGCTTATTAATAATGATAATCGCTATAAGTCGATATATGCTGATTATTATGATGAGCTTATGAGCGAAGATGAGGTGTTAGAAGAGCTTGCTAGTTATATGTTTGAAGGCGACGGATGTGTATTGGTGCTTACAGGCGGAGAAGAGCGGTTAAAAAGGCTTATTCAGCTTTATGAAAAATATGAAATATATTTGCCTGAATATGATAATGTATATGATCTTCTTCAATTAGGTGCTAAATATGGTAATGTCAATATAAAAACTACAAAGACTTTAAATGATTTTGCTTTGGCTCTTAATGTTAATATTTACAGATATGATAATATAGAGTATAGAGATTTAATTATAAAAATGGAAATATTTAGAAGGCTGTTTTATATAAGTCAGAAACAGCTTCAGAATTATATAAAGAAGAAGTCTATACTTGTATTATTCGGCAGTGTTGCTGATGTTGTTCCTCTTATAGAAGAAAATAGGGCTTATGTGAAATGTGCTTTAAAGGAATTGGAAAAGCCTAGTCATATTAGATATAATATTATACTTGAGCGAATTAATTTATTAAATACAAAGATAGATACTCAGGTTATAAGCTGGAGGCTGGCTCCTTTCATAAATGCGGCCGGAAGAATGGGAAGCCCTGAAACCGCCTTGAAACTCCTTACATGCGAGATAAAAGAAGAGGCTATGACTTTATCAAATGAAGTTTACAATATGAATGAGACTAGAAAATCTTTGACTGAATCTAATTTTAATATTGTAAATGAATATATAAAGGCTAACAGCTGTTTAGATTTGCCTATCATAGTGGTTAAGAGTAAAAAGATAGAGCAGGGACTTACAGGACTCATTGCTGGAAAGGTATTAAGCGAATACGGCAAAACCGCTGTGATTATGTATGAGAATGATGATGGTATTTGTATAGGAAGCATAAGAAGCCGCGGTGAGGATAATGCTAGAGATATGCTTGAGTATGCGAATATTTATTTAACTAAATTCGGAGGTCATAAGAATGCTGCCGGATTTACTTTGAATACTGATAATTTTGAGAAGTTTCAAAGTAAGATAATAAAGTATGCATCAAATCAGAATTTCCAAACCGAAAAAAATGACGATGTATTTGATATGGAGCTTAGTTTTAAAGAGATAGATATAAAATTTGCAAGATTGTTGGAATTGTTTGAGCCTTACGGATGCGGAAATGAGGAGCCTTTATTTATGTCTAAAAAAGTTAAAGTTAACGGCATAAATAAAATGAAAAAAAACAATAAAACACATTTAAGGCTTGAATTATTACAGGATAATAAAAAAGTTAACGCTATTATGTGGGATAAAAGCGATGAGGAAACTGACAAATTATTATCATCTGATTATATAGATATTATTTATAAATTGAAAGTTAATCGTTTTGGGGGAAGCGAAGATGCCAGAATATATATAGAGAGCTATAAAATATTTTAATAGTATTATAGCTTTTCTATTTGCTCTATGCTTAATCCTGTATTCTCACTTATTATTTTAATATCTATTCCTGATTTTTGAGATTACTTGCTATTTCAATTTTACTCTTTTCTATTCCTTGCTCTATGCCCTGTTCTATACCTTGCTCTATACCTCTTTCTATACCTTGCTCTATACCTCTTTCTATGCCTTGCTCTATACCTCTTTCTATTCCTTGCTCTATACCTTGTTCTATGCCTTGCTGAATTCCTTTATTCATAGCATTTTTTATTTCATAGTCAAGCATTCTTTTATTAAAATATTCATCTATCTCTTTTCGTTTGTAGGTATCTATTAAAGGATTATCGCAAAGAAAAGATTCTGATTTCTCTTTTACTAATTCAAAAACTGTATCTTCTTTTAATAAAGTTTTCATATCTTCCCCCTTAAAAAATTTTATCCAAGATAGAAATTCTTTTTTTATATCTTTTATATTTGCATTATTATTGAATTTTGGAAGTTCTAGGAAATGTATCTGACAATGATCAGTTAAAATATTATTATGCTTTATTTCTTTAAGTACATAGCATGTATGTATATCATCAATATTTTCTATTAATTTAAAATCTAAAATATTAATGATTATTAAAGCCTGAAGTTTATTATAATCTTCACCCTTATCAAGCATTACACTATAGCCTTTAGCCCAATAAAATAAACTTCTGTAAATAAACTCATTATTTCCTTGAAGCTGTATCTCTATAATTACAACCTGTCCGCTTTCAGTAACGCATCTTATATCCATTATAGATTCTTTTGATTTTAAATATTTTGAGAGGCTGAAAGGGTTTAATATTTCTACTGTTACGAAAGTTTCAAAGTCTAAATCTTTCATAACAGAGTTTATAAAGTTCAGCACTATACTTTCAGAACCATCAGCAGAAAATAAGTATCGTATAAAGCAGTCATTAATCCTATTAATATTATCAATGGTAATAGGTTCTTTGAATAATTGTTCTAATTTTTTGAAACCGTCCATAATTATATTATATTAAAAAAAACATAAAAGTAAAGCGTATATTAAAGCAGGTAAATATTAAATTATACAATAGCAGTTTGAAATAATGTTAATATAAAAATAAATCCTATAGTTTACATTAGCTCGCCCGCCCTAGTTAAACAAACATTTTTAACGAAATGAACCTAAAGCAGGAATTTTTTATAAACCTATTGAAAAAATATAAACGCTAATAAAAAAGGAGGGCTTTAATCCCCCCTTGTAAGTTATATATATTCTCTAGTTAATTTCTAATTAATTGAAAGCAGGTAAATACCAAGTTATACCTGTAGTAGTTTCAAAGTATACAGGAATACCGCTTCCTATAAAATTATCATTTGCATCTGTATAACCTTGTTTTGTTCCGCCGTTATTAACATCCATCTCGAAGTACCATTCTAAGTCTTGAGTAGGTCTGATATAAAGCTCTGTATAAGCACCCCAAGCTAAGCTATGTATTACTTTAGGATCAGTAGGAACACCAGTAGCTCTAGCACTTAGTTTTCCATCATAATTAGCAGTATAACCTAAAGAAGGTTCAACATATAAAGTAACTATATCGCTGTTAGCAGTTATACCCAATACAGCAGCAACTGATACTTTATAAGCACTTTTTTCATATATATCTGATTGTTTTAAACCATTTCCTATCAAAAAGTTACCAATATCCTCAGCTGTATATACGTAGACACCAGATTTAGCTAGTCCGCCTTTTAAAGCAGTATCAAATGTAACTTTCAAATAAGGATTAACTGTTACATTTCCTATTTGAGTATTTAAGAAGTAGAATCTTGTTTGGAAGCCGAAAATTTCTGAAGCAGAAGTAATATTAGGGTCTTTAATCGTAGAATTTCTATAATAGAAATATAATCTTATAGCATTGAAAGCATCTATGCCTGTATAGTATCTTAACTGTATATTATTGAAAGCTACGCCTGTATATGTTACTTTTACTGTTGAAGGTGTACTGAACTTGTAGCATAACCATCTATAGCATAAAAATTAAATCTATCTAATCTTCCATCCAAATAAGCAGAACTATCATAAAGCGGATTATTTCCTACATATCTATAAATATACATATCTGTTATACTAACTTCAGAAGGGAATGGCATTCCTGTACCAGAAATATTTTCACCATTTTCAGCTTTATAATATTCAGCACTAACTTGATTCCAGTCTTTTACTCCAGATGACCACACTCTTCCTTTAGTATCATCAAAAAATTTATATATAGGTAATTTATCACCTTGAAAACTCACTTTAAATAACCAAGTTTTGAATTTATCAGCATTATAATCTCCATAATCTGGACTATTCCAATCACCATTATTAATATTGAAAGGATCTTTATCAGGTTCTACTTCATCAGGAAGTTTGTCTGGAGTCGTATCAGGAGCTTCAGTAATACCCGAATCTTTTTTATTATAATAATATCTAGGATTAAAGAAATGCCCCCCGCATGACATCATAAAAACAGATATTATTATTAAAAATAATAAATAACTCTTTTTCATACATTTTCCTTAAATTAAATTTTTAGCAAAAAAGCGGAGAGAGCTTTTTAGTTCCCTCCCCACTTGATTTTTTAATTATAGATTATTATTTACTTTCTCTATAAGCCTCATAACCTAAAGTATCACTTGAACCTGGATTATAGCTAGGACCATAATCTTTACTTATCTTTATAGTATTATTATCAGTTAAAGTTACCCAACTATATACAATATCAAATATAGCTACACCACCATTCAAACATTTATATACTCCACGATAATTATTCTTTGCTTCATCATCATATCTGTACAATTCATAATTGAATGTTTCTTCAGCATATTTATCAGGACTATAAGAATATGTCAAGGTTAATTCAGTAGCATCAGCATTAAATTTATATTCCAAATTATAAATTGTACCAACAGTTAGTGATATATATTCACCATCTTTTTTTACAAAAGTGGCCCCTCTTACTCTATCTGGGAATAATGGATCATAATCTGTAAATGATGTAGTTCCAACAACAACCCCATCTTTATACAAAGTATTATTATCTGTTTGTATGCTTACAGTAATCTGAGCTCCATTATATTCATATACAGCTGAACTATCTAAAGAAGATACTATCGTATACTTTTTACTAACTGTTCCTGCATTCCAAGTTTCTTCTGAAATAGTTAATGACTGAGCATCATCAGAGAATGTATAAGTATATAAAATCAAACTCTTACCAGTAGGTTTATAACCTTCAGGCAATGGAGAAGATATATCATACTCACTATAATCTCTATATTTATATACTTTTCCTTTAACATTTTCTGTAAATCCGCCTTTAATAATATTAACATTCAAATATCCAGGTGTTGAAGTTACACCATCTGTAGGAGTTGTTCCAGGAGAAGCCCAAGAACTGCCAGACCAATAAAGAGCACCGTCTTTTATAGTACTTCCGTCTTTCTGATAATCTGCCACTCTTAATCCCCAGTAAACAGCAGTAGTCTGTTTATATACAGCTCTGTCGCTTGCATCCTCCTGAGAGAATGTATATGATCTAACATAGTTATTATTTACATAATAGTCTAAGCTAGTTCCGTCCGGATTAAATCTATATTCATAGCTTCCATCTTCAGCTTTATATGTTTTACCAGCAACTCTATATCTAAATAAAGGACCATCATCACTATAATTTAATACATATTCAAAACTGCCACCGTCTTTTAATTTGCCATAATCTTCAATACCATTTACTATGATAGTTCCTCCAGAAGAACTAACATATTCCGCTGATGTCAATCCGGCTACTTTGCTAAATGTATAAGTTACATTTGATAACTCACCGTCATAGAAATGTTCTGCTGTAAGTGTTAAAGTATTAGCTGTGCCGTCAAATTTATATGTATATAATACTAACTTATCCCTTATACCATATTGTTTGTCTTTGAAATTATTCAATATAGTATTAGGGTCTATTGTGGAAGCATCTACTTTAAGGTAAGGCGAACTTCCCTGACCCTTTTCATCATGTGTTGCCATACTTTCAAACTCAGTATGTACTTTAGGGGAATAAGTAGTAGGAGAAGCAACAAATTCTGTTATATAATGCTCATATAATACAACTGTACCATCCGCTTTTACATAACCTATAGGGTCATATTCATAAAAATCATAATCACCATGTTTTTCTATAGCTTCAAATTCTGAAGGTATTTTATTTCCAAAAGCAGCATCCTTTGTACCTGTAATAGCTCCGAAAGCAAATATAAACTTAGAATAAGTATCTACTGCTATCAAATACTGTTGAAGGTGTGCTGAACTTGTAGCATAACCATCTATAGAATAAAAATTAAATCTATCTATTCTTCCTTCTAAATAACCAGAACTATCATAGAGAGGGTTTTTTCCTTCATACTTATAAATTTTCATATCACTAATATCTACTTCAGAAGGAACTGCTAATCCTGTACCAGAAGTATTTTCACCGTCTTCAGCTTTATAATATTGTGCATCTATATTATTCCAGTCTAATACTCCGGCAATCCATACTCTTCCTTTAGTATCATTAAAAAAGTTGTATTTAGGTAATTTATCACCTTGGAAACTTACCTTAAATAACCATGTTTTAAAACTACTAGCATCATATCCTCCATAAGTAGGCTTATTCCAATCCCCGTTTTTGAAAGGATCTTCATATTCAGGCACTTGTTCCGGAACTTTTTCAGGTGCTGTATCCGGAGCTTCAGTAATACCCGAATCTTTTTTATTATAATAATATCTAGGATTAAAGAAATGACCGCCGCATGACATCATAAACATAGATATTATTACTAAAAATAATAAATAACTCTTTTTCATATTATGCCTCTAACAAAATCATCCTTTAAATGCCAAACCTAATGTTATACCAAAATCTAATGAGTTTATATAATAAGATTTTAACGGTGTTTGTAATGTGAAATTAGGATCTTTTACAGACGCCATAAGTTTATACAAACTATCAGGCATTGTTATATATCCTGGTGAATATACATTGAATCTTGTATAAGCACCTAATATTACTTCTACTCTATCATTAATAGGCTGATTATATTCTATCATAAACTTTATACTAAACATTACAGGATTCATATTTTTTATCATAAAATCACTTACTATTATTTCTCCAACTTCAGGTGCTAATAGAGTGTTATCACTGCTGTATGCTAAATATGCCGGAGATAAATCCGCTATTATTTTTCCTCCTAACTGCAAACCTAATGCTAATCTGCTATCTAAAAAATAAGCTTTAGTACCAACACCAAAACTTATTACTGGAGCATAAGAAACATTAATATACATATCGGCAATTCCGTTTCCTGAAATCTGACCGGCAAATCCGTTTCCTACACCTAAAGAACCAAATAAACTCATACCGCTAAACTTTGCAGGATCTAATCCGCCAAACCATCTTTCAGATCCAAATAAATAGCCAAGCTCAGCCTCTCCGTCCATAGTATAACCTACTCCGCCTTTCATATATGTAGCACCTAATTTAGCTAAATCGTCCTTACTTATTGAAGGCAATGTTGCTGTACCATTAAAGTTCACCTTTAATGCCCATATAAAACCTTCATCAAAACCGTAAGCAGCCGAAAAACCAGCTAACAATAAAATGTTAATAAAAATCTTCTTAATCATAAAATAATTTTCTCCCACTAATAAAAATCGACATTTTAATTAAAATGTTTATATACAAATTGTACTATCTTTTAAGTTTTAGTAAATACTATTTTTGTGTGATTTTACAAGAAATTTACTATATATGTTTTTTATTTTTATAATACACTACATATAAAACATATATATTAGACATTTAATAATTTTTGTATCAGTTTTTATAGACATTTTTTATATAATGTTGATTTTTACATAGTTAATTCATACTATGATAATATATTTAGTATTTAATAGTATCTTTATAATATTTAATAGTTTTATAAGGCTGATTTAATTTAAAATTGATTATATTGCTGTACCAATTAACATAATCAAACCTATTAACCTCAGCCATTATTGAATGTTTCTCATCTGAATGTATATCATATTTTGCAAACATCGCTGCAATAGATTGAATAATATAATAAGAAAATATATTCTTTAAAGTTTCATTATCTAAGCCAGAATTAAAAAATTGATAAGTGCTAATTATAGAAATTGATTTGCACGGCTTTATATCATTATTTTCACAAATTATTCTATCTACAAATCCTCCGTCAGCAATAGATTTTGCACTCATTCCTCTGTAATTTGAAGTTAACGGAATATTTACTATTACTAAGGAGCTGTCTGTAAATTCATTAGCAGCTATCCTCCAATATAAAGATGTAAAAATAAATAGTCTTTTTGAATCCAAAAGCTCATTTCTTCCATTTACTTGACTATTCCAAATATTAAGTATACTTTGCTGATAAGACGGAGATATATTTTCTGCTATTACTTTTAAAGGAGTTCCATATTCATATCCGAATAAATTTCTTATATTTGCACTAGTTTCATTTGAAAGGGAGTATAATATATCTTTTTCTAATTGAGCAGAATCTATATTTTTTACATCTATAAAATATCTTTTAAATATATCTGAATTTTCTGTTATTATTTTTCTGTTATCTCTGTAAAATTTATCATAACTTATACCATTTTTCAAATTATATTTTATTTTATAACCTAATATTTTATAAGTAAGATCCGATAAATCATCATCAAAAATATCAAGAAAATCTCCCGGTGTAAACCCGACAATACTGCTGTCTTCTATATAAGTTATGTTAACATCATATACTTTATTTTTCTTAAGAGGCTCATTACTTTTTTGACATGATAAAAAGAATAACAAAAACAAAAATACTGCATTACTCAGGTATTTCACCGCTTACACCCATAGCTTCAACTTTTTCAGTATCTATATAATACTTTATTTCTCTAGCTCTTACAACACTTTCTTTCTGCTTCAAATAAGGACTTTCTCCCCAAAGTCTTAAATATTTTTCATTATCAAAATAAGTAGCCCAAGCACTTTGAGAATTCATATCTTTTCCTTCTACATACACATTTCCATTAGCTCTAAGTTTTTCTTCATCATTAAACATCTGCATAGTTACAGATGTAATTTTAATACTTCTATCTTCTACATAAGCTTTAGGACTTCCGCTTACAGTAGCAACTTTAGTATCCGGATCAAGATGAAGCAAATCTCCCTCTAATGATAAACTCTCATCATAATCTATCATAACAACATCATTATGAAATATAACATCTTTAAATTTTTCATCTTTTTTGTATTCTATCCATTCTCCAAAAGCGATAATTCCTCTGTCTGGTATTCTAACAGAAGGATCCTGATACATATAAATATGCTCATTATCTATTTCATATTCTATATATCCGCCTTTGAGTATCATATTCTCTTCATAAAAATAGGCTGTAACATTTCCATAAGCATATAAAGTTCTTGTATTATTATCTTTTCCGCCGTATTCATTCAAAAACAATCTATCTGCTACTATAATATTATAATTACTTACATTGCTGTTTTTTTTGTTTGTTTCAGAAGAATTTACATAATTATTAGTTTGAAGTACATATATCTTACCTCTTCCCATAACATTAGCAGTAGCATTTTTAGCATTATACTCTAATATTTCACCTTCTAATCTGTCTGCTCCTTGATAAAGTCTAGGATTTCCTGTGAGAACTGCTATTTCAGAATCCATATCATATACTAAATTATCAGCATAACCATCTGTTTTTCTTTCGCTTTCTTTATCAATATGAGTTAAATGAACATTGCTAATTGCCTTAGCTAAAGGTGTATTAAAATCTCTTTCCATAAATGAACTTCTTATAGTCATATTATTTGTTGGAGATCTTAAAACAGGTTTATTTTTAACATAAGCATATCTGGTTTTTCCATTATAACTTGCATATCCGCCGGATATAGTAGAACCATTAGTTTTGCTTACAAGTCTTACACCTCCGCTGAATGTGGCAAGCTCTGTTTCCTGATAAAATGTCATAACATGACTTGTAATTACAGCAGATGAATCTTCCATCTTAGAATTACCTGTATATTGAAAAACTTTTGTTTTATTATTATATGTAAATTTATCAGCACTTCTTCTTGATTGGGCAAACAAGGATAATGCCAATATAAATAATATAATTAAAACAAAAAATTTATTGATCTTCAGCAACCGGCACTCCTATAGCATCACCTTCATCAGTTTCATTATATACTGTAATATGTTCTAATCCCATATCACCTTCCATACTGCTTCCTGTAAGCCAACTGCCGTCTTCCTGCTCTACACGAATTGGAACGGGGCTTTTAAATTGCTGTTTTTCATTATCCCATTGAAGATATTCCGTATAAAGTATTGTATTGTTAGATGATTTAACTATAACATTTGTATATATTTGAGTGAATAATGTATCCTGATTTACAGTTATAAACTCTCCGGACACACTAGCTGCTATTGTATTGTTAGAATCATAAGTATATGTTCTGCTGTCATAAAGTTCAACCAATTTCTTTTTATTATAGAATTTGGCATTAGTTGCAAAGGAATCTAACTGTTTAAAATTGGTATCATAATTTTCTCTTCTAAAACCATAAAATTCCATATCAGGAGGCGGTACAAAATCCTCAGTTTGAGTAAATTCTTTTCCAATATCATTAAAGTTAGTGCAGGAAACACATAATAGAAGTATTATACTAAATTTTACTAATAATTTCATCGTAAATACCCTTAGATTTAAGCAGCATATCTATTACTACCCTAACAGCACCATATCCTCCTCTTTTATGAATTATAACATCAGCAGCTTTTAAAGCTTCATAATGTGCATCTTTAGGAGAAAAAGAAAGTCCAACATATTTCATAACACTTAAATCTATTAAATCATCTCCAATATAAGCTATCTCTTCTTTTTTTAAACCATATTTTTCCATTAAAGTTAAAACAATAGGCATTTTATTTTCTTCGCCAAGTATTAAATCCTCAAAACCATGCCTTCTAAATTTATCAAATCTTGTTTTTATAGCCTTAGAATTACTTCCAGATATAACAGCAATTTTTATTCCTGCCTTTAATGCTAAAACTATTCCCATACCATCTTGAGTATTAAAAAATTTACTTTCCACCCCATTATCATCAAATACTAATCTTCCATCGGTCATAACTCCGTCTATATCGGATATTAATAGCTTAACTTTATTTAACTTACTCTTATTAAGCAGGTATGAAATATAATCTCTGATATTCATTTTTAGAAACTTTTATTAAGATATTAGGATAAAACATTTTGGGGCTTACAGGACTCGAACCTGCCCACCCGGTTTAGGAAACCAGTGCTCTATCCTGATGAGCTAAAGCCCCTTATAAAAGAAGCTATTTAATTCTTATCAAAATCGGAGAGTGTGGGACTCGAACCCACATGGGTGTTAGCCCGGCGGTTTTCAAGACCGCTGCTCTACCAATTGAACGAACTCTCCAAACAAATATGCTATATATTATAACATATATAAAATTTATTTCAAGTTTTTTTATTAAAATTATTCATCTTTAAAAAATGCTCTTCTAAAATAAAGTCCATGTGCAGGAGCCGTTACAAATGCCGATGCCCTATTCTCACTCTTTAATATATCTTCTATAAAATTAACAGGCTTTTTCTTCTTCTGTCCCTCTACCAAAGTGCCAACTATAATTCTTACCATATTATGTAAGAAAGCATTGCCTCTAATAATAAAATATATAGTATCCCCTTTCCTTATGGCTTTAACTCTCTCTAAATACCTAAATTTAGAATCATTTTCATCTTCTGTAGAACAAAATGATGTAAAATTATGCTCTCCTATTAAATATTTTGCATATTCATTGATTAATTTTTCATCTATAATATTCTTTCTGTAAAACCAAGCATATCTTTCATAAAAAGGAAAAGAAGTGCTGCTGTTATGAACTATATATAAATATTCCCTAAATATAGCCGAAGCCCTTGCATTAAAATTATCAGGCATTTCTTCGGCTTTTATTATTCTTAAATCTCTATCTAAATATGAATTCAAAGCTATATGAACCTTATTAATAGGAACAAGCATCTTAGGAACTCTAAAATTAGCTACCTGACCCAAAGCATGCACTCCCGCATCTGTTCTCCCGCATCCGTATATAGTAATCTTTTCACCATATACTTTCTCTACCGCTTTATATATTTCTCCCTGCACCGTTCTTAAATTAGGCTGTATTTGCCAGCCGTAAAAATCTGTGCCGTCATACTGTATTGTTATCTTTATATTATTCATAAAACAAAAAAATAAAAGCCCATATATATTTATACAGGCTTTGTACAATCATAATACAATCATAAAATAATCAATTAATATTAAATTATAAATCTGCTGGTATTGTAACACCCAATTTCTGAGCTGCATTAGTATTAACTTCTAATACAGGGTTTTGTATATATTCTATAGGCATATTAGCAGGTTGAGATTCTCCTTTTAATATTTTTACTGCCTGATTAGCTGTCAATTTTCCTAATTCATAATAATCTATACCATAAGTAGCAAGTCCGCCTGCATTAAGCATTCCAGCCTCTCCGCATATAACAGGTATTTTGGCAGGTTCTGTAATAGAAACAACATTAGCCATTCCGGCAGAAACCATATTATCTGTAGGTACATATATAGCATCTACTTTGCCAACCAAACTCTGAACTACCTGCTGTATATCATTAGGATTTGTGATTGTAGCATCTACATAAGATAAACCTAATTCATCTGCTTTTTCTTTTGCAATATCAACTTGAAATTTAGAGTTTTGTTCGCTTGAATTATATAAAAATGCTATTTTTTGTGCTGAAGGAATCAATTTTTTTAGCAAATCCATTTGTTCTTTTACAGGTGTTAAATCTGAAGTACCTGTAACATTGCCGCCGGGAGCATTATTATCAGAAACTAATTTTGAATCGGCTGGGTCTGTTACTGCTGTAATTAATATAGGTATATCTTTAGTTAAATTAGCAACTGCCTGTGCTGCTGGTGTTGCTATTGCCAATATTAAATCTACCCTGTCATTAATAAATTTCTGTGATATTGTAATACAGTTTGCCTGTTCGCCCTGAGCATTTTGATAATCTATTATAATATTCTTTCCGTCTTCATAACCTGCTTCTTTTAAGCCGTCTACAAAACCTTTATTAGCTTGATCTAGTGCCACATGTTCCACAAGCTGAAGTATTCCTATCTTTTTAGCCCCGTTGTCTGATGATGAAGTGTTGGCATTATTAGTTTTGGAACATGATGCAATTAATAATATTGAAATTGATAAAGCAATAAATAACTTCTTCATTATTATATCTCCTTAAAATTTAAATAATTACTATTACTAGTAGTATATAATACTGATCTAATAAAGTCAATAAAATTAATGTTTATTATTTTCTAAAAATTCTATTATAGAATTATTTTGATCACTTGCTAAATCTTTTTCAAATTTATTAATATATCTCTCAATACTTCCAAACATAGCAGAAGCATTCAAGGCTAAGAAAATAATAAAAACTGAAAATATTTTTTTATTATTCATAACAAAATTTTCTTTTTGAACCAAAAATAAAATAATAGGAGCATAAGATATCGAAAAAAGTCCGTATAAATAATGGAAATAGCCTGGTTTAGATTTAGATATAAAAAAGCATATTATAGTAATGAAAATTGAAAAAATAAAAAATTTAGAAATATTTAAAGCTGCTTTTTCATTATCAGTTTTTCCTTTATATCTGAAATTAAATACAAAATAAAACATATTTATTAAACAAAAAACAGAAAATATAAGATTAAGAACTAAAAATATTAAACCGTATATGTAAGACGGCTGTGAAATCCAAAATTCGATTATATTATCAAATTTTTTTAAATAAAATGCTGACATTTCATTTGTAGGAAATAGAAATAGAGACTGAATTTTTGGGAATGGAAACCAGATTAAAGCATCTCTTATAGATAATGCTCCTTTCAAATTCATAAATCCGCTTTTTATTTCAGAAATTAAATAAGGTATATATTGTACAAATGATAAAAACACTCCCAAAATCCAATACTTTATATATTTTGATGTGTTTTTATAATATATAATTAAATAAAATATCATAGTTGGTATAATAGAGAAGAAAGCAACAAAATGTCCTTGTGCCATAATAGCTAATATTGGAAAAATAAAAATAGATGATATTTTGGAATTTATATTATAATAATTAATATTATATACATATTCATAAAATAAAATTAAAAATATAAATCCGAATATTAATGATATATGAGGATTCCAAAAATTTGTCATAGCTTTTACCATATACCCATTAAGAAGAATAAGCGGAGAAATTAAGGAACAAACAAAAAGTCCTAATCTTTTATAAAGCCAAAATAAAAACAATGATATTATCAGAAGACTAAAAAAATAATTTATAACTTTAGCTGCATATAGATTCTCATTACCTAATTTATAACATAAAATATAAAATATATAGTAAGCTCCTCCGGGTACTCTTGAGGTTGTAAACTCATCTTTATAAGTATCTGAAGCTAAAAATCTTGTACTTGTTACAGGCAATTCTCCTTTTTCATACCATCTATACATATCATAAAAATGCTGAAAATCATCAACACTTCCTCTTATTGGAATTATACGAAAAGATAATATTATGTTAAGTATAAATGAAAAAATAATTAAAAATAAAAGTATAATTTTGACATTATTTTTATTAATAAAACTATTCATATTTTTTACAATCCTTATAATTCATTCTAAAGAATTATACTAAAATAAAATAAAAATACAATAAAAAATCAAGCATTCAGAATTTATCATAATATTGAAAATAATATATTTTATGATATCATCATCTATAATATTTTAACTTTATATAAGGAACAGAAAATTGATTAGACATTCCAGACCTACTATAAGAAAAAAAGATTTAGAATCTGCTTTAAAAGTGATGATTAGCGATAATCTTGCTACGGGTGATGTTATACAAGAATTTGAAAGAGCTTTCGCAAATTATTTTGGAAAAGGTTTTACAGCCATATTTGTTAATAGCGGAACTGCTGCCTTAGAACTTATATTAAGACATCTTAATATAGGAGAAGGAGATGAAGTTATAATGTCTTCTTTCCTTAACGCATCACCTCTTCAAGTAGTTACAAATTTAAAAGCTACACCAATACTTATAGATATAGATGAAGACAGTTTTCAAATATCTATGGACAATGTTATAGAGGCTATCAATGAAAAAACTAAAGCAATTATAGTTTCTCATATGTTTGGAAATTGTGCTTTAATAGATGAGCTTACTGATATTAAAGTTCCTGTTATAGAGGATGCATCTCATAGTTTGGGAGGCAAATACAGAGATACTTTACTTGGAGGTTTCGGAGATTTTGCTTACTTCTCTCTTTCTGCTACTAGAATGATTACTTCTGGCGGTGCAGGTGGAATGATACTCACAAAGAAAAAGGGGATGGATGCTATAAGGGATATAATTCATTATGATAAAAAAGAAAAATTTATTAAAAGATTCAATTACTGTGCAACTGACCTTCAAGCATCAATAGGTATAGAAGAGCTTAAACATCTTGAAAGAATGGTTGAAGTGAGGGCAGATATAGCTTCATTTTATGATAATGCTATACTTGAAAGCAATTTGATGAAATTATCTACTCATGACAGTGAAAGTCCTTCATATTATAGATATGTTTGTATGCTTAACGGAAGTATGAATATATATGATGCTATTAAGATGTTTGAAAGACATAATGTAGAAGCGGCAAGACCTATATTTAAACCTTTGCATCAGTATCTTAATTTACCCAATGAAAATTATCCTAATACTGAAAATGCATATTTAAAAAGTATATCATTGCCTATATACCCTACTTTGCAGAAAAATGAAGCAGAACTTATTTGTAAACTTATAAAACAGATAAGATAATTAAATAATATAGAATATACTTTTTACTTAATTATATGGGAAAATCCTATGGAAATATTTGAATATGATTTTATGCGTAAAGCTTTCTTAGTTGGTATTATGCTTGCTGTTATAATACCTTGCATAGGAGTGATTGTTGTATTAAAAAGACTTTCTATGATAGGAGATGCTATATCACATACTTCACTTGCCGGAGTTACATTCGGTTTAGTTTTTAATATAAACCCAATAGTAGCTTCCATAATATTCTGTATAATATCTGCATTATCAATAGAGTTTATAAGAAAAAAAATAGCTAAATATGGAGAAATGTCTATATCAATTATAATGTCTTTGGCTATAGGAGTTGCTGGACTTCTTTCCGGATTTGTAGCGAACAATTCAAACTTTAACAGCTTCTTATTCGGAAGTATTGTCGCTATAAGCGATTTTGAATTGAAATTAGTAATATTAATAAGTTCTATATCAATACTAATTTTTATATTCCTATACAAAGAAATTTTTTATATAACTTTCAATGAAAGATTAGCAAAACTTTCTGGTGTGCCTGTAAATAGAATTAATTTCATTTTTACAATATTAACTGCTGTTACTGTATCAATATCAGCAAGGGCTGTTGGAGCTTTAATAGTATCGTCAATGATGGTAGTACCTGTTGCCTGTTCTATGCAAATAGCTAATAGCTACAAAAAAACTATTATTTTTGCTGTACTCTTTAATTTATTATTCACAATATTAGGAATATTCATTTCCTATTATCAAGGTCTTAAACCCGGAGCAACTATAGTTCTAATAAGCATAACAACTTTTATAATTATAATATTATTAAAATCTGCTTTATCATCAAAACATAATGAAGCATAAAATTAACTTACATACTCCCACCCTATAAATTTATAATCTAATTTTATAATATAATATTACATTTATTTTTTGCTTATTCTGTGATTATAACACCCACCCTAAATTTATTTAAATTTAAAGTTCATATCAACGCACGCAAAATGAAATTTTATATATAAATTCATTAACAATGGAATTTCAATCATATAAAAAAGAGAATACACCGTGCGTTAAATACAATTCTAAATTTAATCAAAACTTGGGCGGGTGCTGAAAATTCTAATTAAGCAAGAAATATAATTAAATTAAAATTGCAAAATAAATCAGAAAAAATAAAGGGTGGGGTATGTAAATAAAATTAATTAACAAGAACAAATATTGTTGCTATTAGGATGCTTATGTTTATGTAAGAGTTCATCATATATTTGCTTCTTTTCAAGCTCAACCAAAGAACCTTCCTCAAAACAAAATATTCTATTTGATATACTATATATTTTTTCTATATCATGCGTAACCATTATTATAGTTACTTTCTTTTCTTTATTTAAAGACTGTAGAATTTTATATATTAAATCAATAGTTTCCCTGTCTACACCATTTGTAGGCTCATCGAGTACAAGTAAGTTAGGTTCTGATATCAATGTTCTTGCTAAAAATACTCTTTGAATTTGTCCTCCTGAAAGCTTTGATATCATTCTATTTTTATACTTTTCCATACCTAAAAGCTCTAATGCCTTTATAACTTTTATACGATGACTTTTATTTGGAAATTTAAATAACCCTATATCTGCAAAATTATTAGACATAACTATTTCATAAACAGTTGCTGGAAAATTTACAATTTTTGAATATGCATTCTGCTCTAAATAACCTATTCTTTTCCAATCTTTGAATTTATTTATATCTTCTCCATATAGTTTTATGCTTCCTCTGAATTGACTAATCTCTCCTAAAATAAGTTTTAATATTGTACTTTTGCCTGCTCCATTAGAACCTATTATAGATACAAAATCTCCGCTATTAACATCAAAACTTATACATTTAAGTATATCATCAGAAGTATATCCGAAATGCACATTTTTAAACTCTACAATCTTACTCATAATATTATTTTAATTAAGTCCATTAGTTAAAGATGAGAGATTATCTTCCATTACAGAAAAATAATCTTTTCCTGCTTTAATATATTCTTCGCTTAAAGATTCTATAGGATTTAGTGTCAATATTTTTACTCCTGTTTCTTTTGCTATAGAATCGACTAATTTAGAACTTGAAAACTCTTCATAAAATATAGCTTTTACATTATTATTTTTTATAAAATCAATAGTTTCAGACATAGCCTTAGGATCTGCTTCATCTCTAGCAATAGCCACCTGATTTAATGAATATTCTTTGCAAAAATGTCCAAATGCAGGGTGAGTTACTACCAAGTTAGTATTTTTTATATTTGATAAAACTTCTTTAAAATGATTATCTAATTCATCTAATTTGTCTGCATAAAAATTATAGTTAGAATTATAATAATCAGCATTAATGGAATCTATATCCGCCAATGCATTTTTTATATTCTCCATTTGTTTCTTTGCTTTAATAGGAGAAAGCCAAAAATGAGGATCTAATCCTTCATTATTAATGTTAGATGAAGTTTCTACATACTTTAATTCTTTTATATTATCTTTAACTGTGTCAACCCAATGCTCCATTCCTCCGCCATTATATATAAATAAATCTGCCTTTGTTAAATCAGCCATATCTTTTGAAGTTATTTCAAAATCATGAGGCTCTGACCCTGTAGAAGTCATATTATATACATCTGCTTTATCTGAGCATATTTTTTTAGCAAAATCATATATTGGATAAATACTTGCATAAACTTTAAGTTTATTTGAAGATACCTCATTATTCTTTGATGCATTGCTGCATCCTGCCAATAATGATAATATAAAAATAATTGTTAAAAATTTTTTCATAAGTTTTCATACCCTATAATTAAAAAATATATTTATACATTATATATAAAAATAATAAAATTTCAATATGTTTTACAGACCTAACATTATGAAATAATATATAAAATTACATTATCAAATTTAATTATTTTTTACCGATAATATTAATATTATGAATTAAATTTAGGATAATTATGAAATATATTGTACATATTTTGGCAGCGGTATTATTTATATTTTCATGCTCAACAGCAAAAGTTAGTCATATAGAAGAACCAACAAATAACTCCCTTTTTGGAAGGAAATTTAAATTGGTAAGTATATATCCTGATATGGACATAACCATAGAATTTACACATGATACAATACATGGTTTTTCTGCTGTTAATAATTATTCATCTTCATATACTCTTGACGGAGATATATTTAACATATTATCAATTTCAATGACTAAAAAATCAGGTACAAGCGATAGAATTGCTGCTGAAATAGAATATCTTAACATGCTGAAAAATGCTACTTCTTACAAAATTAATGGCAGACAGTTAACAATATATACTTTATTATCCAGTGAGAATTTAGTCTTTGAAGAATTTTAAGTAATATTGTAAATGCCATATAGGATATTTTAATGATAAGAAATTTTATTTTGATACTAAGTTTTACTATAGTAATTTTTATAGGCTCATGTAATACAACATCACAATCTATAAATATATCTACAAGTACTTTAAATGGAAAAACTTTTCAGCTTAGCAATATGTTTGAAGGTAGAGGTATTACAATATCATTCTATAATGAAGAGTTTTACGGATACAGCGGATTTAATACTTATTTAGGAAAATATGAAATGCGTAGAGGTAATATGATAATATTTACTGATATGGTAGTTACCAAAATGGGCGGTACATCAGAGGCTGTAGAAGAAGAAAAAAAATATATAGAACTATTAAGCAAAGCATCTTCAATAGAACTTACAAGTAATAATCTTACAATTACTACTTTAGATAATGAAATTCTTATATTCAAAAGAATAAAATAATAATGAAAAATAAAAAACTTATATATTTAATATTAGGTGTTATTATATTCATAAGTTTTTGGTATTTTACTGCTTTAAAAATAAATTCAGAAATAGTTTTTCCCAATATACCAAATATACTAAAAAAGTTAATAGAAATAATATCTGAAAAATCATTCTACAAAGATTTATTATCAAGTTTATTAAGAGTACTAAGCACATTTTCATTATCCTTTTTATCAGCATTTATAATAGGAATATCATCAGGAATATTTATGCCTATTAGATATACATTAATACCAATTATCAATTTCATAAGAACAATACCTACTATACCATTAATCTTAGTTGCTATAATATGGTTTGATAATAATACCGTTCCTATATTTGTTTCTATGCTTATTATTTTTCCTATAATGTATGATTCTATAACTAATGGAATAATGAATGTAGATAAAAAATTAATAGAAATGTCAATATCATATAATGTATCTTTAAGAACTCAGATAATATACCTTTATATACCGTATATAAAACCATACATATTTACAGGAATATCTCAGTCTATGGGAATAACTTGGAAAAGCATATTGGCAGCAGAAATACTCGCTTTACCTGCTTTTGGAATAGGTACAAAACTTTATGAATCTCATTTATATTTAGACAGTGTAAGCCTATTTGCATACTGTCTTATTGCGATAATATTTAATGCTGTATTTGAAATCATTATAAGGATAAATCATGATAAATAAAATAAATGATTATATATTCAGATTAGAAAATATAAATCTCTCTTATAATGATTTGATAATATTTAAAAATTTTAATATAGATTTTCATTTAGATAAAATAAATATAATATTAGGCTCTTCCGGTTCAGGTAAAACTTCATTGCTTAATATAATAGCATCAAAAATAAACAAAGATGATAAAGCATTCGTATATCAAGAACCTAGACTCTTAAATTTTTTAACTTCATATAAGAATATAGAATATGTTTTAAAAGATAAAATTAAAAATAAAAATGAAATGGATAAAAAAATAAAGAATGCATTAGAAATTACAGGGCTTATAGATAATATAAATTCAAAACCCAATGAGCTTAGTGGAGGAATGAAGCAGCGGTTATCTTTAGCAAGAGCTTTAGCTTATGATTCAAATTTCATATTTATGGATGAACCATTACAAGGACAGGATATAAAAAGGAAAAAAGAACTTATTGATATAATAAAAAATATACAATCAAAAACAAATAAAACTTTTTTCTATGTTACACATGATGTTTACGAAGCAGTTATGCTTGGAGATTATGTATATATATTATCTAATAAAAATAACTGCACCCAATTAATATTTGAAACATATATTGAAAATAACACACTAGAAAATCACCAAGCAAAACTTACTGATATATTAATAAATAATTAATTTTATACAGATGTAGTTTTAAGAAGATAGGCGACATAAGCAATATATATAATTAAAAATATAACTCCTTTTACTTTGCCTAAACTCTTTCCTCTTACAGTAAAAGCTAATAATAATAATCCTGCAAACACCATAATAGAAAAGTCCATTAAATAATCCTGAGCTTCACTTAAAATTATTCCGCCGTATTTGAATGAAGCCATAGAGGATATACCCAAAACTCCTCCTACATTAAATATATTGCTTCCCACTATATTTCCTATAGATATATCAGCCTCTTTCTTGACAGCAGCTATTACACTTGTAACAAGTTCAGGTATGCTTGTACCTACAGCAACAACTATAAAACCTATTATATGCTCGCTCAAGAAATTTCTGAATATTCCTGTAACTCCTTTAATAAATACATCAGAACCAAATGCCAATGCCAATACAGCAACTATTATTTTAAATATAGCTCTGAATATAGAATGTGTTTTACTAGATGATGAAACTTCCTTTTCAAATACTGCTAATTCATCTTTATCTTTGGATATTACAGTATATAAATAATAAACATATACACATAATAAAACTATAAGTACAGCACCTTCTATTATTGATATTTTATCGCCGCTTAATCTCTTAGTTTTAATATTAAAAAGCATTATACCCAAAGCAGCATACATTATAAACATAGAGACCATAGAAACATAATATGACTTTTTACCGGCAGACATAGTCATAAATAAAGCAGATACGCCAAGTACAAATACGACATTGAATATATTGCTTCCTATAACATTACCTACTGCAATAGCACTCTCTCCCCTCAAAGCTCCGAATAAACTTACAAAAAGCTCCGGCATTGATGTTCCCATAGCAACAACTGTAAGCCCTATAACTATAGACGGTATTTTAAGCCTATTAGCCACCATAACACTTCCATCTACAATATATGTTCCTCCCAAATATAAAAGCAATATTCCTGCTGCTGTAAAAATGATATTCAATAAAATATTTTCCATCTAATTATATCCCTTAAATTAATTGTTTAACTATTCTGTTTTAATATCTGAATTATCTTTATTTTCTGTATTATCTGTCTTTTCCATTTTATCTGTATCTTCTGAAGACTGATGAGAATTAATATCTTCTGATTTAGACTTTTTACTTAATGCAGATACTATAAATACTATCAAACATATTAATAATATAAATAATACTAATGCAGTAGAAAGCCATAATGGAGAAAGAACCCATACCCAGCTCCAATAAACAGCTTTGAATAATTTTAATATTACAAATATTATACCCAAAAAAGCAAAAAATATTGCTGCTATATTCAATACTGAAAATTTATTAGCTGATGATGCTTCAGATGTATTGGAATTATCTTGTTTAGCATCATCTGATGAACTTGAAGCATTATCAGAAGTTTTATTATTTTTAAAAAACATAGAATCAAAGACTAATGCAAATATTATAAGTATAACTTCTATTATTAGAATACTTAATATAAAATACCAGCTTAAATCAATTAATACTTTTGACAGTTTTAATAATGATAAAACAATTATAAAAACAGGCAGCAATCTTGAAGAAAAATTTAGTAAATTTTTAATAAGATGTAAAGTCGCCATAGTAAAAATATTTTTTGCTTTTCCCATAATATAAATCCTATAATAATATATATAAATAATATATATTATTTTCAGTAAATTTTAAACAAGTATTTACAATATTTTTAGTTAAATAATTATGGTATGGAACAAGGATTTATTCCATACCATAATCATGAATTTATTTAGGGTTACTCTGGTTTCACTTGTATAACTAACAATTTGAATGCCTCTATAGCTTTTAATGAATGAGATGTATTAGCAGGGATTAAAATAGATTCTCCTGATGATGTTTCAAACGGAGTGCCGTCAACTGTTATTTGTGCCTTTCCGTCAATCACTGTAACTAGAACATCTCCTGTACTTGTATGAGTAGGTATTTCTTTACCTTTATCTGCTGATATTATTGACATAACTAAGCTTTTTCTATCAACTAATGAAAGCATAGATATATCTTTAATTGCTATTAAATCTTTTAAATTAACTATTTTTTTATAATCTATATTATTAATATAATTTTCCATCTATAAGCCTTAATTAATTTTAAGGTTATTATCAGGCATTTATACAAAAAAATCTATTGCTGCAGCAACAAAAATTTTTTTTTATAAAAAATATTCATATTATATCATAATATCATACTTTTAATCTTTTAGCAGCCTCTATAAATCCTACAAATAAAGGATGCGGATTAGTAATTCTTGATTTTAATTCAGGGTGAAATTGAACCCCTATCATGAAAGGATGATCTTTAACTTCAGCAATCTCAACCAAATCAGTATTTTTCATACGACCTGTTACAATAAACCCAGATTTTTCCATTACATCTATATATTCATTGTTAAATTCATATCTATGTCTATGCCTTTCGCTAATAGAAGTTTTATTATACAGTTTATGTGCCAAACTTCCATCTTTTACATCGCATTCAAAAGCCCCCAATCTCATAGTACCGCCTTTTAATATGCTTTTTTTCTGCTCTTCCATAAGCGTAATTATAGGATTTTTAGTATTTTCATTCACTTCTATTGTATTGGCATCTTCCAATTTTAATACATTTCTTGCAAACTCAACACTCATAAGCTGCATACCTAAACATATACCAAAATAAGGAATCTTATTTTCTCTTGCATACTTTATAGCCTGTATTTTACCTTCTATTCCTCTCTCTCCAAATCCGCCAGGTATTATAAGTCCATGAATGCCTTTAAAATATTCAGATATATCATCTTTATTTTCTAATTCTTCGGCTGAAATCCATTCTATATCAACATTAATATCATTATATATGCCGCCATGATTCAAAGCCTCTATTAAAGATATATAAGCATCTTTCATAGATATGTATTTTCCAACTATAGCGATTCTTACTCTTTCATTTGTTATAGAAATATTTTTCTGCCTTATTATTAAATCTGTCCAATCTGTTAAATCTATTTTTGCAGTCTGCAATTTAAAATGTCTGCATACAACATCTGAAAGTCCCTGCGATTCAAGCATCAAAGGCACATTATAAATATTAGGCTCATCAAAATTTTCAAAGACATTTTCCTTAGGAAGATTGCAGAATAATGCTATTTTTGATTTATGCGATTCCTGTAAATGCTTGCTAGTTCTGCATACTAGAATATCCGGTATTATACCGCTTTGCATAAGCTCTTTTACACTATGCTGTGTAGGTTTTGTTTTTATTTCTTCAGATGAGCTGATAAAAGGTATCAATGTTACATGTATATATAAAACATTATCCTGACCTAATTCTGTTTTTACCTGTCTTATAGCTTCAATATAAGGTAAAGACTCTATATCACCTATAGTACCGCCTATCTCTGTTATTACTATATCAGTCTTTTTTGTATCATTTTCTCTGTATATTCTTCTCTTTATTTCATTAGTAATATGAGGTATAACCTGAACAGTTTCACCTAAATATCTGCCTTCTCTCTCCATATTTATAACATGCTGATAAATTTTTCCTGTAGTAACATTACTAAATTTATTTAAATTCTCATCTATAAATCTCTCATAATGCCCAATATCCAAATCAGTTTCTGCCCCATCATCAGTAACAAAAACTTCTCCATGCTGAAACGGACTCATAGTTCCAGGATCCACATTTATGTAAGGATCAAATTTCTGTATAGTAACACTTAATCCCCTAGCCTTAAGAAGTCTTCCTAATGAAGATGCTGTTATTCCTTTTCCCAAACCAGATACAACTCCGCCTGTTACAAATATGTATTTAGTATTCATATAATCCTCAATTATGTTTTTATTTTGTTTATTATTATCAAACTTATTAACATTATCATAAATTATTATTAAATCAAGCGAATTTTATTATTATGTTAATTGCAAATAATATTTTCTAATAAAAATTAACTTCAATACCTAATATATTTTTCTAATTATTACAAAAATATTTTGTTAAAACATCAAAAGTAATATATAAACTGATTAGTATACAATGCCTCATCAACATTTGAAAAAATAGGTAAATTAATTTCTAAACCTTTAAGCATATTTATTAATACTACATTCATACATAGCTATTTCCATATATCCGTCATTATTAATAATAGCTATATATGCATTTCTTAGTATAATAAGAGACATCAGCTTCAAATGATTTTATATTATTAAGAAGTATATACCCGAAAATATCATATCCTATAGAAGTAATAAATTTCATATTCTTTAATCCTATATTCGATAAGTTATTAATAATATTTCTTTATACTCCGCCTGCACAAACTTTTATTTTTCCTGGATTTTATTCTTTTAAAAGTATTCTTTCTTTTGAAAATCCTTGTATATCTATATTGGATCCGCCTATAGATAATATATTAATTTTTCATTTAATTAAACTATAATAATTAAAAAATTAATTCATATCTACTCTGTCTAAAATACTTCTGGCTAAAGATCTGGAATCTGCATTTTCTATATCACTTGCTAAAGAAATTCCATAAGTAATACGCGTTATCCTACCGTTAAAATTATTGTCTTTTAATGTTTTATAAATATATGATGCAGTTGTATCAGCTTCTAAAGATGCACTGAATGCTATCATTATTTCTTCTATATTATTTTTATTAATTCTTGATATAAGTTCTTTTATCCTTATATCGCTTATACCAATACCTTTAAGCGGAGATATAAGTCCTCCTAATATATGATAAACTCCATTATATTCTTCTGTTTTTTCTATAGCAAGCATATCTGGATATGATTCTACAATACATATTTTATTATGCTCTCTTTTATCATTACTGCATATATCACAAATATCATTATCACTCAAACTATAGCATACATTGCATAGCTTAATATTTTCATGCAAAGAATGCAGAACATCTGCAAATTCTTTTAAATATTCATCATCGCAGTCGAATAAATACAATGCAAGCCTCATAGCTGTTCTAGTACCTATTCCCGGAAGTCTTGCTATTATCTGTGTAAGTTTATCTAAGGATTGTATATTATTCAAAATAATTATTCCTTATTATTATTGTCATCATCATTTTTATTATTCATATTATTCATCATATCATTCATCTTTGATATCATGTCAGGAGTTATAGAATCTAAAGAAATATTTATTTTACCGTCTTTATATTCTACAGAAGTCATTTTGCTTATATCATTAAACATCTGATTCATATCTTTAAAATTCATATTAAATAAATTAGGCTTCTGCTTAACTTGTTCTGCAGTACTATCAGAATCTTCTTCATCATCTAGCTTTTTTCTTAATTCATTTACTTTTGAAACAACTTCATTAATGCTCGAACTTATCATCTCCTCTAATAATTCTTTCTGATCTTTTACTAAAAGACTCTCATCTATACTTAAACTAGTTATATTATATGATTTATTCATAGTTAAACATACCAAATTTCCTGCAGAACTATATTTTATACTATTTTCATTCATAATTCTTATACTCCTTTTTATTAATACAATATAATATATATTCTTTTTAATAATTTATCAACAAGAATAAAACTGTATAAATTTGACTTTTTTATTCTAAGAATATAACATGTATAGTATTAAACTAATAAAAATAAAACTGTATATTAAAATGTTGATAAAAAGAATTATATTATTAATACTAATACTACCATCTATACTGTTCTCTCAGCAGACAATAAAAGAAATAGGCGAAACTTATGAAAAAGAGAATATAGCTATATTTGAAATAGAAAGTACCTCATCAGGATATGGAAAAGGTTTAGGTACTAAAATGACATCATTAATAGAAAATTCATTAACAAGAATGAATAGATTCAATATAGTAGATAGGAAAAACTTAGATAAATATTTAAAAGAAATGGAACTTCAATTAACAGGAATCACCGAAAAACAAGTAATTGAAGTTGGTAAAATATACGGTTATTCAAAAGCTGTAACCGGAAAAATAGTATCTGCCAATGTTACTGCAGAATATAATGATGACGGAAGTTTTAGTTTATATTCTACAGTTGAAATGGTGCTTCAGATAGTGGATGTTGAAACTACTAAAATACTTTACTCTTCAAAATTAGAAGGTTCTTCGTATTACAGCACTAGTATATACCCTTCTTATTCTTTAAGAGAAAGTATTTTTGATGATGCCTGCAATGATTTAGCATATAAAGTTGAAAACAAAATGAGAAGCATATTTAAAATAACATTAAAAGTAGCCGATGTGGACGGCGGAAATGTTATACTGCTTGCTGGTAAAAATCATGGAGTAAATTCAAAAACTAGATTTAAAGTTTATTCACAAAAAGAAGATATAATACTTCCTTCAGGTAATGTAATAAGCGGAGGATATAATTATAAAGGTACTTTAAGAATAAAAGAACTTAATAATGAATATTCTATAGCAAAAATATCAAGAGGAAATAATATACAGGTAGGAGATATTGCAAGAGAAACTGTTATAGGCGATTTTGGTTTTGGAATATTCTTAAATTATGCCTCTTATAATATACAGAATACTGAAAAAATATATCAGAGCAGCTTAAGACCAGATGAAGGAAAGATGAAAATATCATTAAAAAAGAATGAATATGCTTTAGGAGCACATATAAAAATGGGATACAATGGCGTATTATTTTCGCCAAATTTAAGTATAGGTATATTATTCGGAGACTTTTTTAAATCAAGTTATGCAGTAGATACCAGATTTAATTTTGATATTAATATAAATTTATATCAGGAAGTTTTAAGATTGATAATTTCTCCATATATAGGTATGGGAATATCTTTCACAACTATAGGAGAAATAATTGGCGGAAATTACTATACTGATAATTATAGCTATTTGAAAAACGGATCTAAAATAGATTCAAGGGATATTATGTTTGGTGCAGGGGCTATAGCTTCTTTACAGTATAATATTACAGATACTATAGGATTAAATTTAGGAATCGGATATAGATTTTACACTAATCCTATTAATTTGGGTGTTTTCAGTGATGGTAATGAAGTTTCTATACCGGAACAAATAAAAACAGTCAATCTTACAGGATTAGAATTTACATTTGGAGCATTTTTTATATTATAATGAGTACAAAAATCATAGCAATATTATTTATCATATCAAACACATTCTTCGGTGCTTTTTATTTTTCAGATATAGCTAAAGAATACGGAACTAATGAAAATAATAATACAGAAAAAAAACCTGTAATAGAAACAAATGAACAATTAAAAACAGAATATGATATAAATACTAACAGTATTGAATCATTCTTCAATATGGAAGGTACAAATATTATAAAACAAAATGGTGTTATAAGTTCTCCTGTTCTAATAGAAGATACTACAAAAAGCAATCCTTTCAGATATACAGAAGTAACCTTTATTTTAACAGCATTCTTCTCATACACTTATGCTACTTATTTAACAATAGGCTTAACATCTATAGAAAATTCAAATGTTGCCACTTCAACTACAGGAAGAAGCAGATATAAAACTTTATGGATATCAACCACATTATTTGAAATAACAGCAGGTTTATTTTGCGGAGCTGCGGTTGCTTATGACAGTTATCAAAGAGTCTTTGGTAAGAAAAAAAATGACGGATTTACTTTCAGCTTTGTACCTTTTTATGAACCGATAAATAAAGATGCAGGATTTGTATTTTCTTTAAATCACCCTCTTTAATTTTAAAGAAAAATAAAGTTAATATAATTATATTTGTAATTTAAATTCTTTAATATAATTTTTATTCGTTTTATATATAAAAATATTATAATAGGATACTATTTTTATACTAAAAATGTACAAAAACTCACACTACTAAACAATTTCAGTTTATAGCTTAACCTCTGGAAATAATTATTTTTTTCTTTTTTAATTTGGGAAGTAAATTTTTATTTATAAGAAGTAAATATGTTATGAAACAGACTGCTATCATTGATGCCAATATTAAAGCTCCTTTGATATTAAGGTAATAATTATCACTCTCCTTTATATCCGATGATGAATGCATATCTGTATTTTTTACTTCTTCATTATTATCATTTCTAATAATCTTTATAATCTTTTCATTTTTAGTATCATCTAAATACCCAAATGTTTTAGCATAAGATAATATATATTCTTTATCAGTTTTTAACCTTTCTATATTATTTGATATCTGAATTTTTTTTCTATTTAACTCTTCAACTTTCTTTTTCTTACTTTCTATAATAATTTTTTTAGCATCTAATGTAAGAAATCCTTTAGAACTAAATACAAATACATATACCATAAAAGCTATTCCAACTAATATGATGCCATAGAATATTTTAGAGCCGATTCTAACATTAAAATACATAAATTATTAACCTTATTAAATATACAACTTATTATCGGAAGTAATTTATTAAAGTTAATACTATTAGATATAAATATTGTTTTATAATTGTATATATATATATACTGTTTATAATATCTAAAAATCATTCAAATAAATAAAAAGTGTATATACATCTGCATTAATTAAATACAAATCTTTATTGTTAATGTCTTTATTCTATTTTTATATACTAAATAATCATATTCGATTTCATAATTATAAAATATGTAATTATTTTGAAGTTCTATATTTTATAAAAAATACTGCTGTTACTATAAAAGTCAAAACTTCTGTAATAGGCATAACATACCATATAATATCTCTTACAAATATTAAAGGCATTACAAATATTAAAATACCGCTTATTATAAGTCCTCTTAATATTGCAATTATAAATGATATCTTTGGTTTCATTATAGCCTGAAAATAGTATGCAGCATATACATTAAAAGGAAGTATTAAAAATGATATAAAATAGGCTCTCATAATATTTTTTGATATACTCAAAGCTTCATCTGAAGGCTTCATAAATGCTTTCATTAAAAAGTCTGTATTGAAATATGTAAATAAAGTAGATACTATAGCCAATATTAAGGCTGTAAATATACCATATTTTACTGCCGATTTTATTCTATTTATATTGCCTGCTCCAAGATTAGCAGATATTATAGGCTGTGCTGCTTGTCCTATTGCATAGGCTGATGACTGAACTAATATGTTAATATTTATTATAACAGAATAAACTGCCAATGCAGAAGAGTTAAAATATTTCATTATCTGATTATTAAACATTAAAGATAGTATTCCCATTGCTATATCTATAAAAAATGTAGAAAAACCGATTAACACAATATTTTTTGATAGTGAAAATAATTTATTTACTTTTACAAATTTTAAAGTATTCTTTTTTGTAAATAGATGAGATATTAAAATTGAGGCCGTAATAACCTGTCCTATAGCAGTAGCAAGCCCAGCACCGAATATACCCATATCGCATACAAATACAAAAAAATAATCTCCAAATACATTAAATATACCGCCAGCAATAACAGCAGCAGTTGCTTTCATAGGAGCATTATCATTCCTAAGATATGCCGCAAAAAATTGACTGAAAGCAAATAAAGGGAAAATTATCTTTATAGGAAGAAAATATCTTTTAGCCAATATTAAAAGTACATCATCAGCCCCGAAAAAATAAAGTATATTATCTTCAAATATTATTGATAAAATCCAAACTATAAATATAACTATTGATAAAGCAATGAATGAAGAAGTAAAGAAAATATTTGATTTTTCATACTCTCCAGAGCCTCTTGCCTTACTAAAAAGAACAGAACCTCCTATACCAAATAACATGCCTATGCTGTATATTATATTCCATATAGGAGCAAATACAGCCAAAGCAGCAGCCCCATTATCACCCTCATACTGTCCAACCATAGCAACATCGACTATAGAATAAATAGCAACTATTAAAGCACTTCCAAAACTAGCATATAAATACTTAAAAAATATTTCTTTCACATCCGTTTTAAGTATATCCATAGTCTACACTCCTGCAAAAAATAAAAGGCTGGAAAAGAAAAATCTGCTAATTAGACATCTTATCCAACCTTCGGTATTTTTTATTTCCCAATAGGTCCTCCGATGAACTTAAAATATATTATATCATACATAATTTAAAAGTCAAATTTAGGACTAATTTTTTTATAAATACTAAATTTTATTGTATTACTTATCATATTTATTTATTGATATTTTTTACATAATATATTATATTAGTATAGTATAAAGTGTATTACTATATAAATAAGAAGATATAATATATGAAAAAGTTTTTATTCACATTTATTTTAATGTTGATATTATCAGCATTAGCTTATTCTTTTCCATACAAGATGTATACCGGTATGACAGGAGCACTTCGTCTTGGAGGAACTCTCTATCTCAATAATGATAGAATAGGTACAAAAAAATATACTTTATCAAGTCCTTTAATGATAAATTTTGGAATACTTAGAAATTTAGATATATTTGCAAGAATAGTTCCAATCACTTATATTCCGGAAATAGGTGTAGGTGTGGAAGGACAGCCTCAATTTTCTATAATGCCTAGATTTCAATTTTTTAACGGATTCATAGGAGCAGTTGAGGTATTATTTCCCGGATCATCTAAACAGAAATTCGGACTTAATCCGCAGCTTCATTATTTAATAGGGCTAGGAGACTTTTTTACAGCATTCTTTAATTTTGAGCTTCCTATGTATTTTGATGATCCTAGAGGAGTTGTTGAATCTATAAGATTAAAAACAGCTTTTGGTGTTTATCCAGGATCATTATTTGGATTCTCTTTAGCGGGTATATATTTAGAATATCATTTTGCATATGACTTTTATAATAATGCCCTATTATATCTTAATCATTTAGGCGTAGGTCTTTATTTAGTTTTAAACAGTGATGCAAGCTTGTCACTAAACTTTACACCTTATTTAGAGCAATTATCAACAGGATTTTATTTTGGAATAGGTGCTTCTATATCATATACATTTGATTTCAGCCAATTCCTCAGATAATTATTGAAAATATAAAATATTTGTTAATATTACAAAACAATAAAAATTTTATTAATTTAAAGCATAAAATAATACATACACTATATTAGACTTATTTCAAAACAAATTTACAAGATTATATATAAAAATTTAACAATTTATCAATCATAAAATAATGTTCTGCATGTTTTAAAACATTATTTTAATATATAAATATATAGTCTTTCGCTTCAACGGACAGCGTCACAAAAGGAGCGAGAGTTTACGAAGTAACGCTGTGTGCTTCGCATGTCTAGTACACACTAAATTACAAAAAATTAGTTTTTAAACAAATCTAATACAATACATTCTTTTTTGAATGCTTAACTCCTCAAAGAATATCTCTAGCAATAATCTCACATTAACTACTATTTTTAAATTAAATATAACTGCATCATATTTAGAAGTAGAAGTTTACAGAAAAATCTAATTCAACAAAATATAAACTTATCTCTTTATTTTTATCTAATTCTCAATTTTATCTAGTTAAAAGCTAAACTATCCAGAGCAGATTCTAGAACTGCCGTCAAATAATATGCCATAGTTCATATTGCAAAGCTATCATTTGTAAGCCCATCATAAATACAATTCCAAACACAACCAAATCTAGATGATTAAAAATTGCAGAATTATTTTATGCAGCATTTTGTTTTGATAAACTTAATTTGTTTTTTCAAAATAATAAGTTATACCAGATACACTTCCATAACTTATTTCACATTCTCTATCACTTGTAAAATAAAATGTAATATTTCCTAAAATTGGAAGATTAGGTATAATTAACTCATAATAACTTTTTTCATTATATTTCTCATTATCCCAATTCTCAATATAATGAGTGCTATACGAACCATCATCGTTATAAAAAGTTAATATACCATAGGAAGAAATAGTAAATCTTTGACTGTAATTATCACTATTTCTCCAAGTACCTCTTAAATCATAAGGTCTGAATTTTGACGCTGAGTTAAATAATGATGAGCATGATGTCAAAAATAAAGATGCTAATGAAATAAGCACCATTGACAATATAAATTTTACAATTCTTTTTTTATTAATCATATAAACCTCCTATATATTGTTATAATACAATATACCCCTATAATATATATTATAAAAATTTTGTCAATACAGCAAAAAAAATATATAATCTAATATAATTATATTTTTAACATAAAATTAAACATATATAAATTTAAACATTTTATATATAAAAACCCAAACTCCTAAAAACTTTTTATTAATCTTATATTTAAATTTATAATTAATCTAGTATAATGAAATTATGAAAGATTTAGAAAAATTAAAGCAGATATTAAATGAACCTATCACTGTTAATAATTTAAATAGAATTAATGATTACTTTATACGCTATCTGTTTTCTCATAGTGGAAATGAAAATATAGCTTTACATTTTATTAATTCAGCATTTAAAGATCTAAATTTTGCTACTTTTGAAAAAATAGAAATACTAAATCCATTTAATATAGCTGAAAACTACGATGAAAAAGAATCAATAGCACCGAAGGTGGGCAGTCGTCTTGATATAAAGGCAACAACTGAAATAGGCATAACTGTATTAATAGAAATACAAGCTAGAGGAAATGAAGATTTTATTAAAAGAGCTTTGTATTATTGGGCTTATAATTATAGCAGCAGCCTAAACAGAGGTGGAATTTACGATGAATTAAATCCTACTGTAAGTATAAATATTACAAACTTTATTCTTACAGATGAAGATAAAGTACATAACTGTTATGTTTTAAAAGAATTAAATAATAATAAAATACTTACAAAGCATTGTCAATTACATTTTGCACCTAAGGTGGGATGTGCCTAGAGCTTCCTAAATTTAATTTAAAAAATATTCCAAAATCAGATGATTTAAATAATATACATAATGAATTTATTTCTTGGATAAAATTCTTTAAAGGAGAAGATATGTCTATCTTAATGAAAGAAAATACAATATTTGAAGAAGTAGAAAAAAAATGTCTAACTTTTGTAAATGAAACTCCTGTAATTGATAAGTATAAAAAAAGAGAAGTAGATACTTATTTTTTTAATAAAAGTATAGAATTAGATTTAAAAAGATCTAAAGAAGAAGGCAGAGAAGAAGGGATTAAAGAAACAAAAATATATATGGCAAAAAATATGAAAAATAAGAATATGGATTTTAATCTTATTAGTGAATTAACAGGTTTAACTATAAAAGAAATAGAAGAACTATAATAAGTATAAAAGGCAAGAGATTTAATAAAAAGCTCCTGCCTTTTTATTTTTGACTTAAAAAGAATTATTTAAAAAAATTACCTAGACCCTTAAATATGTCAGAAACTATATCACTTTCTGAATTATAATTTTGAAGATTATTCCTAGCTAATTCATAATCTGGGTCTAACTACAATGCTTTTCTATACGCTTCTTTTGCTTCTTCTTTTCTTCCAACTCTTCCAAGAGCAACACCATAATCATTCCACAAATAAGGATTATCGTAATACCTGTCAATGGCTCTTTCATAAAAATATATTGCATTATCATAATCTTCTACATTTAAATAAGATAATGCTAAAAAAACATAATCATAAAAATCATTTTCATTCATCTCAATAGCTTTATTAAATGCTTTTATAGCATCATAATATCTATCATTGTAACAATATAGCTCTCCTAATCTTTCCATTCTATATGTTGTAATATATTCACTATCTTCTTTTTCTAAAGCTAGTTCATAAATTTCCAAGGTCTCATCATATCTACATTGGTCAGCTAAACGATCATATAAAATACATAAACGATAAATATTATAATAATCAGTTTCTCTATATATTTTTAAAACTTTATATAATTCATCAAATTAGTATATAAAATAATATTTATTTATCAATACTTTATGCGTATTTTATATATTTTTAAGTATAAAATTAGACAATAAAAAACTTGATAAAATGCCCGATTTTGATATAATAATATAATTTCATGATAGTTTTTAGTTTAAGGATATATTTATGTCTAAAGTTATAGCCATAGTCAATCAGAAAGGCGGAGTAGGAAAAACAACTACAGCCGTTAATTTAAGTGCCAATATAGCAAAAATGGGTCATAAAACACTTCTTATAGATATAGACCCTCAGGCAAATGCTTGTTTGGGTATCGGCATTACAAGAGATAAAATGCAAAAAAGCGTATATGATTTATTAATAGGACAGGCTGAAGCAAAAGAAGTAATAATGCCTACATATCAGGAAAATCTATTTTTAATACCAGCAGACTCTGATTTGGTAGGTGCCCAGATAGAACTTGTTAATGAAATAGCCAGAGAATACAAATTAAAAAAGGCTGTAGAAACTGTAAAAAATGACTATGAATATATTATTATAGACTGCCCTCCTACTTTGGGTATATTAACACTTAATGCATTGACTGCTGCTGATTCTGTTCTTATACCTATACAGTGCGAGTTCTATGCTTTAGATGGGGTTGCTGAACTTAATAATACAATAGCACTTGTAAAAGAAAACCTTAATAAAGAATTAAAAATTGAAGGAGTTCTTCTTACTATGTATGATGCAAGAACTAAATTGGCATCAGATGTAGTTAAAGAAGTTGTCAATTTCTTTAAAGAAAAAACATATAAAACTATGATACCTAGAAATGTAAGATTAAGTGAGGCTCCTTCTTATGGTAAAGCTATAGGCGATTATGACAAAGATTGCGTGGGAGCTAGAAGCTATAAAGAATTTGCCAAAGAGTTTATTGAAAAATCTAAATAATTAGTATTTTAGCATAAGGATATTATTGAATGAATAATATTATTTTAAAAGATGTGAAAAAAGAAGATATTTTTATATTTAAAAATAAATTACAAGAATCATTCATATTTGGAGCTAAAAAATATTTTGTAGAAAATATTACGGATAAAATTCCAGAAGAAAAAGATATTGATGAATCTTTAAATATGAATAGTGTATATTCTTATCATTTAGTTCTTGATAATGAAAAAGTTGGCGGAGCAATAGTAGAAATAAATAATGAAACTAATAATAATGAACTTCATTTCTTTTTTCCTTATCCAGAGCATCAGAATAAAAAAATAGGATATTTATCTTGGAAAGCTATAGAAAATAAATATCCGCATACAAAAACTTGGACATGTTATACCCCATATTTTGAGAAACGCAATATTAATTTCTATGTAAATAAATGCGGTTTTCATATAGTTGCTTTCTACAATGAATATAATAAACTTGAAGGAATAGACAGCGGCCCGGAAGAGTTTTTTAAATTTGAAAAAGTTGTGAATAAATAATATAATTATGTTAATTAAATAAATTTAAGAGGGTTTATATGAGCAGAAAAGGCGGACTTGGCGGTCAGGGTTTAAGTGCATTAATAAAATCTACTGACAATGAAATAAGAACAGCAGCCGAAGAGGCAGAAAAAAAAGGAGTATTAGAAATAGATGTCTCTCTCATAGATGTTAATCCGGATCAGCCCAGAAAAGTATTTAATGAAGAAGAAATACGAGGTCTTGCCGAATCTATAAAAGAAAATGGGCTTATAAATCCTATTACTTTGAGAGAAAAAGACGGAAAATATCAGATAATATCCGGAGAAAGAAGATTTAGAGCATTCAAATTCTTAAATAGAGACAGAGTTCCGGCACTAGTATTAGAAAATATAGCAGATTCTAAAATGCTTGAGCTTACCCTAGTTGAAAACATACAAAGAGCCGATTTAAATGCTATAGAAGTTGCCAGAAGTTATAAAAAATTAATATATGATTTGAATATAAAACAGGAAGAATTGGCTTTAAGGGTAGGAAAAAGCAGAAGTACAATATCAAATTCTATGCGTATATTAGATTTAAGCGAAAATATACAAAATTTGATATTAGAATCTAAAATAACAGAAGGACATGCAAGAGCTATACTATCATTAAATGATGAAAATGAAAGAGAAGAATTTGCTAAAGAAATAGTAGAAAAAGGATACTCTGTAAGAGAATGTGAAAGAATAGTAAAAGAAAGAAAGAATAATATTTCAAATAACTCTGATAGTAATAGTGAAGAAAATACAGAAAATAAAAATGAAATAAAAAAAGAAAATAAGAAAGATCCTAATATAAAAAAATTAGAAAATGATTTAGAAAAAATATTCTCTACTAAAGTTAATGTTGTAGATAAAAATGGAAAAGAAGGTAAAATAGTTATAGAATATTATAGTTCTGATGATCTATCAAGAATAATGGATATGCTAGAAAAAGTATATGAGAGAGAAAATGGAATAAAACCTACTCTTGAATATTAGGAGTAATTTTGAAAACGGCATTAAAATACATTTTAATTATCACTATAATAACATTAAATCTTTATTCAAAAGAAACTTTACTTATAGCCACTGTAGATTTGGATCATAGCTTAAAAGCAAATGAGCCTATGAGAAAAGAGTTTGTAAGAACAATAAATAGATTTGCTTATCTCAAACAAAAAACTTCTATTTCTGTAGACAGAGAAAAGAAAAAACTATTCTCTACAAATAAACTTAGCTTGGAAGAAGGATTAATAGTGGCATCAAATTTAAAAGTTCAGGCAGTTATTATAATGGATAGTGAAAAAGTATTAAAAGCAACAAACACAAATAACAAAAATATATCTATCAATTCAAATGATATTAATACTATGTTAAGCAATTATAATATTACAAATACTATGCTTAGTAATGATATTGTACTTACAAATGAGGTAAAAGATTTAGGTGATTTAATAGAATATGGAATAGGAGAAAAAACTGAAAATATTGATAAAGACGGAGAAGAAAAAAGTGATGAAGAACTTTATGAAATGAGATACAATTTCAAAGTTATGGATATGGCAACAGGTGATACACTTAAAGAATACAAATTAAAGAATCAGACTGAAAGCGTATCAGCTATACAGGAAATATGCACTTATTTAGAATTTCATTTATCCAATCTATTATTTAAAGCTATGGAATCTCCTATAAACGGCATATATTTAAATTTCAGGATAGAAAGAATCACATTAGAAAATAAAACAAATGTAATAAATAATGAAGGCGAAATAATAGAAGGGGAATCTTTCACTTTAAATTTCAGATCTAATAATGAAGGTTATTTGTATATTTTTGCTTTTCAGAATGACGGAAATGTGATATTAATGCATCCTAATGACTTCAATAATTTCATAAACAATAAGTACGAAAATAAAATAGAAGCTAAAAGAAACTATATAATTCCACCGAAAAATTCTAAATTCAATATAAGAATAAGTCCTCCATTCGGAGAGGATGCTTTTTACTGTTTATACACAAAAAAAGAGCAGAAATGGATTACAGGTCAATATTTTACAGGCGACGGATTTAAAATGTGTCAGAAAAATAAAATAGCGGAATTTACAGATAAATTGAAATATAACTTAAAATTCATCAATGATAATGATTGGCAAATATCAAAAGTATACTTGAAATCCGTTTCTGAAATAAAATAAGCTATCACTTTAAGTAATAGCTTTTGTTAATAAAACTTTTTGTATATAAAAATTATTTATAGATATATTTACTGTTGTAAAGAGGCTGATATCTGTTTTCTTTATCTAAAAATGAATTGAGATAAAAATCATATAAAACAATAGTACCATCATCCATTACATGTCCAACAGGATCATACTTATAAAAAGGCATGATAGAACCTTTATATTTTACAGTATCTGAAGGTCCCCATTTTGTAGGCACATCAACTCCGAATACTTTATCTTCTTCCACAGGAACGCCATATATATACACATATTTTGTATATATATCTACAGCAACTAAAGTATTATCTAAAGATATTATACCGCCGCCCTTTCCTGTAAATCTATAGAAATAAAAACGTTTCATAGCATCAGAGTTATCTCTGTTTCTTTTTTCTGTATATAAAGGATTATATCCTCTGTATTGATAGTATGTCATAGATGATATAAAGAATATACCTGCTTTTGAATTTTTACCCTTATATACATATTCTTTTGTGCTGGAATCAGAAGACTCCCAATACATCTTTTCAGTTTTATCTACAAATTGTAATGTTGGTACATTGTCCCCACTGAAAGTAGCAACTAAAAGCCAATCTTTAAATTTTGATGAACTAAAGTTTGGATTATAAGATAAATCTCTTTCTATAGTTTCTTTTGAAAATAGAAATAAACTATTTATAAATATCAATAATAAGCAAAAAAGTATTTTTTTCATAAATTAACTCAAAACAAATATTTAATTTTATAATACATCAAAAAATATTTAAGTAAATGTTAAAAATATAGCATATAATATAAATTTAATACAATTTATAGAAAAAATAACTTTTTAATATACTAATAATACATTTACTACAAAAAAATGCTACATTTTAATATTATTGTTGCTGAATTATAGGACATTTTTTATTTTATGTCTTATAAAGAGTTTATTATATAGAATCTCATTATTTTTCATCATCTGAATTAAGCTCTATATATTTTATATCATCTTTGTCTTCATCTTGATTATCATCTGCATTAATCTCTATTAACTTCAAATCATCTTTATCATCAGATACAGAATCATTTTTTTCTTCAAAGTCAGTCTTTTTACCAATATTTTTTAATTTTCCATAAATGATTACAAAAATAAGATAATAAATAATAGACATTAAAACAGCAGATAAACTGTAAGGTATCAAAGACATATTATTATTGTATACTGTATTAAATAAATAATTATAACCATAAGGGAAAAGTATATATAATAATAATATTAATGGAATAGTAAGAAAAAGCCATAATTTATTTTTATAAACTTTATCAGAAAATGAATACGATATAATAATGGTTAATATAGATATTGCTGTCAAATATGAAACAGTACCCCTATCTAATTTAGCATTATTATAATCCAATTCTAGAAAATTCATTATAATTATTCCGCATATAGAAGTTAAAAATATACCTATCATAGTATAAAGTATTGCAAATAATAATTTAAGAAAGAATACTCTGCTGGAAAATTCTTTTTCAGTATGAGGAAGCATTTCCACAACCCAAAGTATTATAGAAAAAGAAAAAGTCTGAATAAGAAGTTCAGGTAAATTATGCAGATGAAATTCAAGAGGAAGCTGAGTATATATCAAACCTTCTATAGAACTTGGTGCTGATGAAGGTGCAGAAATAATTCCTATACATACGAATATAAGCCATATTATAAACCAACCAAATTTGGTAGCTATAATCTTTCTAAGTGGGAATAATGCAATAGCTATGAATATTGCTCTTATAGGCTGTAAAAAAGGTCCTATAACTGTAAGAGGCGATTCAAAACCTCTCATAAAATTAGAGACTATATCATTACTATATATACCGCTGTAATCAAACATATTGGAAAATAATATTCCAAAAACTATATAAGTTAAAGTATGAATTACTGCCACTTTTATATAGAAAATAAAAAAATGTCTGAAAAAAATTTTAGGATTATTCTCATTTTCTTCCATAAAATTCTCTCTTATTTTTCTTGTCTTTCCACAATATCATTATGATAAACTAAATTAATTCTTTTAATAGCAATAGCCTTACCCGTTGCAGTGTCAATTTGCACCACAATACCATTAATCATAGGACTTGTAGTTTCAACTTCAAATCTATGAGGCATTTTGGTGACAAATCTTGCAATAGCAGGTTCTTTTTTCATACCTATAACAGAATTATAACTTCCGCACATACCTAAATCTGATATATAAGCAGTGTATGATGATAATATTTTTTCATCTGCAGTTTGAACATGAGTATGCGTTCCAAATATGCATGAAACTTGCCCATCAAGATAATATGAAAAGGCTATTTTTTCTGCTGTAGCTTCTGCATGAAAATCTATAAAGATAATATTAGTTTTTTCTTTAATATGCTTAATTGCAAGATTGGCTTTTTTGAAAGGACAATCCAATGCCTCCATGAAAGTCCTACCCATAAGATTAATCACACCAATCTTACAATCTAACATATCATATATATAGTAGCCAAGTCCTGGGGCATCACTAGGATAATTATAAGGACGAAGCAGACGATGCTCATTTCCTATTAAAGCAAAAACATCTCTATTATTCCAGATATGATTACCGGAAGTAAGCACATCTATACCGGAATTAAAAAGTTCTGCTGCTGTATCTCTAGTAATGCCTATACCATTGGCAGCATTTTCCCCATTTGCTATTGTAAAATCTATATTATTTTCTAATTTTATCTCTTCTAAATGCCTTCTAATAGCATAACGTCCTGTAACACCTATAATATCGCCAAGACATAATATATTTTTCACAGACATTTTATTTACCTTGCAACTTCAACTGCTCTAGTTTCTCTAATAACAGTAACTCTAATGATACCAGGATATTTCAATTCATCTTCTATTCTTTTAGCAATATCTCTTGCTATTTGTTTAGCATGAACATCATCTACCATATCACTTTTAGCCATAACCCTAAGTTCTCTTCCTGCCTGTATAGCAAATGACTTTTCAACCCCCTCTATACTATCAGCAATCTTTTCTAAATTATCCAAACGCTTAATATAGCTTTCAAAAGATTCTCTTCTAGCACCGGGTCTTGCAGCACTAATAGCATCAGCAGCCTTTACTATTACAGCTTCAACAGTCTGAGTATCAACATCATTATGATGTGCTCTTATAGCATTAACAACCTCTTCTTTTTCTCCGCATCTTTTAGCCAAATCAGCACCGCTCATGGCATGAGAACCCTCGCCTTCTGTTTCTATAGCCTTTCCTATATCATGCAAAAAGGCACCTCTCTTAGCCGTTTCTATATTAGCACCTATTTCAGCAGCTATCATAGCGGCAATATTAGCAACCTCTTTACTATGAGCAAGCATATTTTGTCCGTAACTTGTTCTATATTTGAGTCTGCCCATATGTCTTATCAATTCATGATGCATAGTAGTAAGATTCAAATCTACAATAGCATTTTCACCGGCTTCCATTATAGAATCTTCAACCTCTCTCCTAGTTCTCTCAACAACTTCTTCTATTCTAGCCGGATGTATTCTTCCATCTAAAATAAGTTTTTCTAATGAAACTTTGGCAATATGCTTTCTTACAGGATCGAAGCATGATATTACAACAGCTTCCGGAGTATCATCTATGATAATATCAACCCCTGTAAGTGTCTCAAGCATTCTGATATTTCTTCCTTCTCTTCCTATGATTCTTCCTTTCATTTCCTCACTAGGTAAAGATACTGAAGTTACAGAACTTTCCTGAGCTACTTCACTAGAAAGCCTTTGTATAGTTTGTACTATAATTTCTCTAGCCTTTCTCTCTCCTGTTTCTATAGCATTTTTTTCTATGTTATCAACTATTTTAGTAGCAGATTTTTTTGCATCTTCTTCTATATTTTTAATCAAATCAGCCTTAGCTTCTTCTTTAGTAAGTCCCGCTATTCTCTCGAGTTCTCTCTCTGCCTCTTGTATTACGAAACCTAATTTATCCTCCTGCTCTTTTATTTTTTTCATTTTGTTCTCAATATTATGTTCTTTATTTTCTAAATATTGAGACTTCTTATCGATATTAGCCTCTCGTTGTAGCACTCTATTTTCTAATTTCTGAATTTCAGCTTTCCTGTCTCTATTCTCGCTTTCTAATCTATTACGTTCCTTCTGTATTTCAGAATTAGCCTCAGAAAGTATAGTCTTTCTCTCATTTTCTGCTTGCTCTCTTGCACTTTGGAGCAATTTATGTGTTATTATCTCCGTAGAATTGAGCTTTATTTTAGCTATAACAAAACGGGTTATATACCCAAAAACAAACGCAACTACAACAGAGGTGATTATTATTAATGGATTCATACTTCACCTCTTTAATTTTAAATTATTTTTTACAATATTATATTATTTAACATAAATTTATTATAAAGTCAATAATATATTAATTATAAAAATAACAAAAAAAATGCTGTTATTAATATTTTTGAAACATTTTTCCGGAACCGCCGCAAGTTTCACAAGTTTCAGGAGCTTTATCCCTATAAATGTTGCCGCAGCTAGGACAAAGATAAAAAGTAACATCTCCGTCTTTATTCAAGAAATTATCTATAATATCTTGGAAAAGTTTAGCATGCTCTGTTTCAACTTTACCCAATGAATTTACTGTATCGCTAGCTAACTTATTTTTCTGCTCTATAGCAACCTGTGCTAATTGAGGATAAAGTATAGTAGATTCATAAACCTCTCCTTTTATACCTGCTTCTAAATTTTCTTTATCACCTGAAGGTTCAACAGGATTAAGCTGAGGCACAAATTTACTCATATCTAATCCGCTTCTCAAAGCCAATTTTCTCATTTTTTCGGCATGAATTTTCTCTGCCAATGATGTTGTTGAAAATACTTTCTGAATAGCTTTATTGCTAGATGCTTTACCAAATAAACTATATCTATTTGCAGCATTTGATTCACCTTGAAATATTTGATATAAAACTTCTTCTAATGTTTTAGCAGCCATATTTATTTCCTCCAAATTATGTATTTATATTAAAAAGAATAATTATTTTTTAATAGTATATTCCCAAACAAATTATATCAATTAATCAAAAAAAATCAAACCATTTTTCCAAAATATAAAAAAATTACTATATATTAATATGGATTTAATTTTTTTTTTGTATTATAATAAAAAACATTAATTAAAAAACGGGATTGTTATGAATAATATTATTATAACTATAAGCAGACAGTACGGAAGCGGCGGAAGAAATATAGGAAAATTAATAGCTAATAAATTAAATATAAATTTTTATGATAAAGAGTTTATAGAAATAGTAGCAAAAAAAACAGGTATGAACAAACAATATTTAGAAAATATGGAAGAAAAATTCACTAATGATAACCTTTTTTTTAGTGCATTTCATAAAGAACATTTTTCAAGCCCTTTCTCAGGACAAATAAAATACTCCACTTTGGATAAAATGTTTGAAATACAGAGCGAAGTTGTAAAAGATATAGCAAATAAAGGAAATTGTGTAATAATAGGAAGATGTGCTAATTTTATACTTAAAAACACAAAACATAAATGCTTTAATGTATTTGTGCATGCACATAATAAGAACAGAATAGAAAGAATTAAAAAAGAATATGGAATATATGGAGTGAAAATGGAGGAGGTAGAAACTCAATTAATAAATACAGATAAATACAGATCTAATTATTACAAATATTATACCGGTATGGAATGGGGAGATATGGTTAATTATAATCTTACAATAGACAGCGGGTATTTCAGTGATGAAAATATATGCAATATAATAATAGAAGCTGCCCAAAAAAAGAATATAAATACTTGAAAATTAACAATATATTAATATATTTAAAAATAAAGATTTATAAACACAAGAGGATATTTATGAAGAATAAGATTATAAAAGATTTTTATGAAAATGATTACTTTTCTTATGAATCTGACTGCGATTTATGGAATGATGAAAAAATATCATTATTAATAGATTTCGGAGAAGAAGCAAATAAATCCGAGATGCTTATAAAATATATAGATAAAATAAATGAAATATTGAAATGGATTGATGAACATAAAAAAAATGTTACAGATTTTCTTATAGATAAACAATGTTTGGAATTAGCAGAAGAATGGGTAATAACTAATGAACAAATAGATGAAAACACATATAAAAATCAATCCGGAGAATTAATAACAATACCTATAAAAGAAGAAGATTTTTTTAATGCTATATATATAGATACAATATTAATAGATTTTGATGAAGATGAAACAAGACCGGATACTACACTACATATACTATTTGAGCCGGATTATTTTAAACACCATTCATTAATAATATATATTGACGGAGAAAGAAATATAGAATACGGCGATATAGCTGGATAATAAAAGTTATACAAATAAAACAATATAAATATATTTAATTAAATACATGTATTTTTCAATCTAAACTTCAAATCATAATTGTCATATTACAGGAGAATATAGTTGAAAGACTACATTAACAATTTAGAAAAAGAATTTTCAGAAATAACCAACGGATTTAAAGAAATAGAAAAAAAGGCATTATATGATTTAAAATCTAATAATAATTCTGATATTAAAGAATCAGCATACTCAGCTTATAAATCAGATTCGTATCAAGTAAGAATGTACTCTGTATTTTTATTTGGTTATTTATCCGAAAACAAAGAAATTCTTAATTTTATGAAAGATGTAGTTTCTAAAGATAATAATTGGAGAGTTCAGGAAATATTGGCAAAGTCTTTTGATGAACACTGTAAAATATTAGGATATGAAAAATCTACAGCAATTATTGATGAATGGATGAATAATACTAATCCTAACACAAGGCGTGCTATAACTGAAGGTTTAAGAATATGGACAAATAAACCATACTTCAAAGAAAATCCTAGTGAAGCAATTAGAAGATTATCAAATCTAAAACATGATAATAGCGAATATGTTAGAAAATCTGTAGGTAATGCTTTAAGGGATATAAGCAAAAAATATCCAAAATTAATTGAAGAAGAATTAAATAGCTGGAATTTAGAAATAAAAGAAATAAAACAAGTTTATAAATTAGCAAATAAATTTATAAAAAAATAAAGTTCATAATTTTTTAAAATTTATTATCAACTTTTTTGGCTGAATCATTTTCATACATAAATATACTTACTTAAGTATCCGATGGAATACTTCACATATTTGCTTTATTTTTATATTCATTATTTGTCTTGGTCGTATATCGAAGTTACACCAAGTACTTTAGCAACCATATATGATATAATAGCAGTCATAACCAGAGCTGAAAAGTTTGAAATAGAATTTGATATTTCTAATATCAATATACATACCATTATAGGAGTTCTCGTAATACCAGACATAAGAGAAGTTATGCCAAGCAGTATAAATAAATCTCCGTATACAGCATAATCTGGAAAGTATTTAATAAGAAATGTATCATATACAGATCCTATAGAAGCTCCAAGTATAAATGTAGGAAAAAATACTCCGCCTACAGCACCAGATGTGGCACATACAGAGGTATAAAAAAGTTTAACAAAGATAAGTATAAAAAGCATAGAAACAGAAAATTTATCCTTAACAATACTTCCTATAAGCAAATCGCCGCTGCCTAAAACATAAGGAAAAAACATTATCATAAAACCAGCAAGTAAAAAAGCAGGAACTGGACGAATTATATCATTTTTAATTTTCTGATACATCTTAGAAAAGAAATTCATAAGAAAGTTTAAAAGTGATGCAAGTATTCCGCATATTATACCAAAAGGAAGAATAGATATATAATGTCTTACTTCAAGTATTTTAGGCAAATCAAAATTAAGTATAAATCCCTGCCCTACTATATGCTCCACAACCAATATTGAAGCTATTGAAGAAAAAACTATGCATACGAATACTATATGGTTTTTCTGTTCGCCAAGTTCTTCAAAAGAAAAAGCAATTCCGGTAAAAGGAGCACTGAAAGTAGCAGTCATTCCAGCACAAGCACCTGAAACAAGTAAATATCTTCTATATTTTGATAATTTAGAAAAATATTTATGAAAGAAAAGCCCTACAAGCATACCAACATGCATAGAAGGACCCGCTCTTCCAAGAGAAATACCGCTTGCAAAAGATATCATACTGCCGAAAAGTTTGAATAAAATTTCAAAAAATATATTTTTGGGTTCATGAAGCGATATATAATATTTTATTTGAGGAACTCCTGCACCTCTTATCTGGGGGTACTGCGTTAATATATAGCCTATAAGACAGCCCATAGCTATAAGAAATATAAAAAGGAGTATAGGATAATACCATCTATCAAATATAAAATTTGAAACATAAAATACATTAACACTTAATCTATACAATATTAATCTATAAATAGAGACTATAAAACCCACAACAGCACCTATACATGCTGACAATACAAAAAGTTTTATATATTTTATTTCAAAATTTATATTCATTGTTTTAATAATTGTTTTTATTTTTATATGTTTTTTTATTTATTTTAAATTAATTATAACAATCAAACATTAAATCTGAAAGTTACAACATCGCCTTCCTGCATAAGATACTGCTTTCCTTCAAGTCTTATAGCACCAGCCTCTTTGGCTTTGACAAAACTTCCAAGCTCTAAAAGTTTATCGCAGTTTATAACCTCAGCACTGATAAATCCTCTTTCAAAGTCGCTGTGTATAACACCAGCAGCCTCCGGAGCATAAGCCCCTTCTCTTACAGTCCAAGCTCTTGTTTCATCTTCTCCTGAAGTTAGGAAAGTCAAAAGTTTTAATAATCTGTGTCCAGCCTTTGTAAGCCTCGCAACACCTGATTCTTTAACTCCCAAATCTTCTAAATAGCTTAATCTCTCTTCTTCATCCAAATCCTGTAAATCTGCTTCTATTTTAGCACTGAAAGGTATCAACTCGATATTTCTTTCATCTGCATATTTTTGTAATGTTATATAATTAGGATTTTTCTCTGGGTTAGCAAGTTCATTTTCTGATAAATTAGCACCTATCATCATGCTTTTTGCTGTAAGTAAAAATAACGGTTTTAATATTTCTTTTTCTGTATCTGTTAAATCAAGACTAAATACAGGCTTAAAATTATTTAATTCCGGAAGTATTTTTTCAAGCAATGCAACTTCCTCTTCTGCTGCCTTTACCTTAGCACCTTTTGATATCTTTTTTTGTTTCTCCATTCTAGCATTAACAGTTTCGATATCGGCAAGCATAAGCTCTGTTAATATAATATCTAAATCTCTTAAAGGATCAACATCGCCTATATGAGTAATATTTCCGTCTTCAAATACACGAACAACATGAAGCACCGCATTAACTTCTCTAATATGGGAAAGAAATTTATTTCCTAAACCCTCACCTTTTGAAGCACCTTTAACAAGTCCTGCAATATCTACAAATGTTGTTGTGTTATAAACTTTCTTTTTTGATTTGAAAAGGGCTGCTAATTTATCAACTCTTTCATCTTTTATTATAGCTGTAGCTTCATTCTTATCTATAGTACAAAATGGGTAATTAGCCGCCTCTGCGTGGGCATTAGTTAAAGCATTAAAAAGTGTTGATTTTCCTACATTTGGAAGTCCTACTATTCCTATAGATAAAGCCATGATTATTTCCTTAAAATATGAATTGTTTTTTACAAAAAAAATTATTTTTTACAGTAATATTATATATTAAAAAATATTATTAACAAGCATATTAAAAATATATAATTAAAAAATATTTTGATTTTTTCAGAATTTCAAATTATTTTCTATAAAATAACGATTTAATTACATAGTGTTTTTATATACAAATAAAATTAAATAAAATAATGCTCCATATTTTTATAAATTATACAGCAATTTTATGTATTAAAAATATATTACAAATATATATTTCAAAACATAAAATATATATAAAAAATATTTTAATTTTAAGTTATAAAGCTATCAAATAAAAATATTTTTTACATAATTTATAACAAAATATCATGTCTTTATAAATTATGTAAATTATATATATATATATATATATATCATTGATTTTTTTATTTGTTAATTTATAATTTTTTACTATGAAAGCATATATTACATTTAATAACACTAGCAGAAAATCTACATTCTACATTATACATTCTATATGCTTTAACTATATAACAAATAATCACCTGAATTATAAAAAATATCATAATGTAATGAATATAAAATCATACAATATTCATTATAAGCCTTTTTTATTGCATTCAAAGAAAAAATTAATCAGTCAAATAATTAGTTATAGCTCAAGATATAACTTTTTATTAATAAATTAGAACATATTAAAAAAATAGGAGAGTAAAAAAATGAAAAAAATATTAAAAATAGCTTTAGTTTTAACAACTTTAGCTCTATTTTCAACAGCTTGTTCAAATGTAAAAAGTACAAACTTAATAGGTACATATAAAAATGGAAACTATTCTGTAACAGTTGAAGCAGATGGATCTACTTATTTTAGATATACTGGAAGCACTGATACAGCTACTATGATTAGCATGTCAGATGCTGACTATTCATCTTATAGGGCATTTTATTATACGGATAATAATATAAAATTAATACCTTGGGATTTAACTTCTGAAAAAGCTTCTTATGAGTACACTAATGAAATAGATATTCCATATTATGATATTGATTCCGACAGTTTAAAAAGTAATAAGCTTACAATGAAATTAACATTTAAAAAAGATAATGAATCTATTAAATGTGATGCAAACTGGACATTATCTCTAAAGATGAACGATACTATTCCTACTACTACTATAAAAAAAACTTTTCAAAACGGAGGTATAAGTTTAACTAAGCAATAAAACTTTTATCATATTTTTCTATTATTACGGCGGCATTTCTAATGAAATGCCCTTAAAAATTTACTCATATTGCATAAGCGGATCTTCCTGAAGTGCTTTTATCTATCTGCTAAGCTGTATTAGAATTTAATCCGCTGTATCTTGGTACATATTCTGAAGAGTTTGCTGTCATATCATATGCATATACTTTATATAATATTATATTCTTATTTTCATCTATAAAGCCTATAGGATCATATTCATAAAATTTATATCCCAAATGATGATGTTCTATAGCCTCAAATTCTTTAGGAAGAAGCTGACCGAAAACTTCGCCTAATATTTTTAATAATCAGGAAGTCATTGATTTAATCATTAAGCTTTATACTAAAGAATATAAAGTATAACATCATATTAAAGCATATTTGAACCGTGAAGAATTAAAATAGGTACTACTGCTATTGAAAATATCTTAATAGAAATAATCTTTGGAGACATAAATTCAAAAAGAAACGCTATGATAAACGGAGATTTGATTCTAAAATACAAAAATAAGGTAAAATAGTTGAAATAGATGCAAAATTATTAAACTCGGCATAAAAACTATTTATCAGTTCAATGCTCTTGATTTAGCTGCACGCTATACTTATATAACGACATAGTATAAAGGCGGAATAGATGAGAAAGAATTTTATTCAAGATTAAATAAAAAAGATAACTGTATAAATTTTAAGACAAAAATTAAAAGAATATACACATTTTTATAATCATCAGAGATTGATTTCCTCTATAGTATATATTACAATAAGGAAAGTACAATATCTATAAAATAATTTTTAGAACTACAAAAGAATACACTCTTCTTTAAATTATGATACACCCTTTATTTACTTTAAGAAATTAAGGAATACTTAAATGCAATATCTATGGATCCAATGCATTAAAAAGTATAATAAAAAAATTTATTAATTCATATTTTTCTATATATTTTTATATTTAATTAAATATTTTAGCTTATTATAATTCTATCATTAAATAATTTTCTATATTAAAAAATATTATTGATAACTTCCGTACAAAAAAACTGCTTTGACAAACTTAAAAATTTTCAGTATAATTAAACTATGAAAGAAATTAACAGACTTAATGATTTATTTGTACGATATCTAATCGGTACTGAAGGTGATGAAGATATATTAGAAAATATTGTTAATGCTGTTTTAAGTGATGTAGGCTTTGAATCTGTCAGTAATCTTGAAATTATAAATCCTTACAATTTAGCAGAAAATGAAAATTTAAAAGAATCAATACTTGATGTTAAAGCAAAAACTAAAGATGGAAAGAAAGTGCTTGTTGAAATACAATTAGTAGGCAACAATAATTTTATAAAAAGGATATTATACTACATAGCTAAAAATATAGCTTCTGAGTTAAAAGAAAGTGATTTATACATTAATATAAGTCAGATGATTAGTATTAGTTTTATAAATTTTAATTTAGATATCGGAAGTGAAACTGATATAAAAAAAGAGCATAAATGTTTAACATTTGCTGATATTAACAATCCAAGCCTTAGACTGGACGATTTTCAGATACATTTTATAGAAATTAAAAGATTTGCAGAAATATTAAAAAATGCTAGTATAGATGAATATAACAGAAATAAACTTTTATCTTGGATTGATTTTTTTACAACTAAAAATTTGGAGAAAGATATTGATAAGTTAGTAGGAGGTAACAATATCATGTCTAAAGTAATAGATAAATACAAAAGATTTGTAGCCGATGAAAAAGAAATGTCAGCATATAATGAAAGAGATACTTTTCTTTACGGACAGGCTGCTATGCTTCAATACGAGAGAGCAGAAGGAAAAAAAGAAGGTATAGAAATAGGATTTCAAAAAGGCATAGAGAAAGGTATAGAACAAGGCGAAATAAATAAAGCAAAAGACATAGCATTAAATTTAAAAAACATGAATATGAATAATGAAGATATAAGCAGAATAACAGGTTTAAGTATAGACGAAATAAAAAAATTATGAGCATCTGATAAGTTTATTTGTCAGATATTTTCAGCGAATAATTTTTTTTATGTATAAATAAAGAAATAAAAAACTTGTGAGTGCCTGCTATTCGTAAGAATAGCAGGGATATTTACGAACAAGTTTTTTATAGATAATAAAAATAATAAATTATGAGCATCTGATAAGTTTACTTGTCAGATATTTTCAGCAAATAATTTTTTATGTATAAAAACACTTTAGTTTTACAAAATAATTATTAAAAAGTTCTTAATAAAAAATTAATAATTACTACGGAGTTATAATTATGGGCTGTTTGGGAGTATTATTTGCTTTAAGCGATAAGGATTTAAATAAATTATTAAAAACTTCAAGACTTGAAAGACCTGATTTTGTTTCTGAATATTTAGAAGAAATATACTTTGAAAAACATAAAAAATATATTTATGAGCTTGATAAATCTTGGGATGCTATGCATAGATGTCTTTCTAATGACGGACTTTTAGTATTCGGCGATGATAATTATCCCTTAGGCTCAGTAATAATGGGAGGAGATATTTTATACGGAAATGGAGATGATGAAGAGGATTATATTATCACATTAAAAAAAGCAAATATTGTTAAAGATATTGCATCAAAAATGGAAACTATCACAAAAGAAAAGTTCAAAGAAAAATATTTTAAAATAGATGAAAAAGATTATGAGTATCCTTTAAGCGATGAAGACTTTGAATATACTTGGGATTATTTTTATAGAAGTATAGAGTTTTGGAAAAATGCTTATGATTCAAACAGAGCTGTAATATTTACAGTTGACCAGTAATTTTATATGATAAAGTTTCTTTTTCTATTTTTTACTATTTATATAAATGCTTTTTCAGTTATGGCTGATGATATTTATAAATTAAGCGATTTAAAATATAAAGGCTATGATATACACAGAGAAAAATCCGATATAATAGGATTTCATAAAGATGAATACAATTATAATTTATTTTTAGAAGATGATAATTTTGACACTAATAATTTATATATTCAAACATTAGACAAAGATGCAGATATCAAATTAAAAATAACTTCAAAGCAAAATCAAAAATACAATATAAACATTTTAGAAATAAATATAATGAAATTAGGAAGAATACTAAATACATATAAAATTAATATATACCCTGCTCTATTTAATAATATAGAAATTACAGACGGATATAATAATTACAAATCTATAAAAGAAAATAAATCATCTATAATACAAATACCAAAAAATATTTATGATAGTATTAATGAAAGAAACATAAAGTCATTTCTGAAAATTGATTTCTTTTTAAATGGCAGTAAAGAAATAAAAAATTTTAAAGAAATAAATAATTACAAAACTTTTGATATAGAACTTTTCAGCAGATATCCGTATTATTTTAATGTTTATAATATAAAAATAAGTTATGAATAATATTTATTATTTTATTATCTATTATCAGGATCGAATCTCTGTAAAAGTCTTATGAGAAAATAAGCTGCTAAAAACACTATAGGACATAAAGCCCATTCTATGCCTTTTGGAAGTCCGGGAAAAACCTGTATAATAGAGCCTAATACAAAACCTGATATTATCAAATAAGAAGACTTGACATAATGCTCCATCCAATATTCTAAAATCTTAGTAGTGAGAACAACTCCTAAAATTGCCCCTATAGCCAAAGGTGCTAAATATGGAATATACAAATCGTGCACAGCATCAATAGTTTCCTGATAAATACCTAAAAGCAAAAACATATACGAAACACTTATACCCGGAAGTATCATAGCAATAGCAACTATTAAACCAGCTATTATAAGTATAAAGTACATAAACATCTCGCTTCTATCGCCTGAACTGCTGAAAAATCCTTCTGGTATTATAGATATTAAATATACTATGCCTGCTCCTAAAAGAATATATATAATGCTTAAAAAATCAAATTTATAAGATTTGGTTTTATTATATACAGTATTAAATCCGCCAAGTGCAGCTCCCATAAAAAAGAAAGAAGAAACAGTATAATATCTCTCTATCAAGTTTGATAAAGGCTTTGATATTATTACCATACCTAAAAGAGAGCCTACACAGAAAAATATTAAAAATAAAAAGTTAAGTTTATTTTTAAGAAAGTAGTTTTCATTTTTTGAGAAAGTTAAAATACCGCTTAAAGAAGCAATTAATTTATCATATATACCAAGTATCATAGCCATAGTGCCGCCGCTGAAACCCGGTACAAGCATTGAAGCCCCTATGATAAAACCTTTTATTATAGTATAGATATAATTACCCAAAATTCTCATATATTTAAATTAACCTCTTAAATAAGAAACTCAAAAAATCATCAATTATTTGAAAAATGATAATATATTATATAATAATTTTAAGCAAGTATTTTTTACAATGATTTTACTATTTTTTTACAAAGCTATTTATGATAATTATTTTTAAATAGTTTTTATAAAAAATTAATTTTATAATTTATTATCTTTTAATAAAGTGTATAAATTAATCATATTATTTTTAGCATTTTCAATTTCTTTTTCTAAATTATCTAAGTTTAATGTATAATCAATATACCATTTGCTATCAATATATTCTTCAGGTTTTGATAAACAACCATCTTTATCAATATTTTTAAAACATGCTAATATATTATCTTCTATATTTCTTAATAGTTCTATTTTATTTTTATCATTAAACCTAATTCCATAGTATAATATAAAATTACTACCATCACTTCCAATTTCAAAAACTACTCTAAAAAATTTAGTTTCCAATGATACAGCTTCAATATATAGTTCATCAGATTTATATATTTCCTTTTTTACTTTTTCTTTATTATATTCTATTTTATTATTTTTTTTTATTTCACTATCATTTATTAATTTTAATATATAGTCCTCTATATTATCTTCAAAATAATTATAAAATATATCTGCAACTGCTTCAATTGCAGATTTTAGAAGTTTGGTATAATTAATTACTTCAGGATATTCTTTAAATTTATTTGGATATTTATTATTGAAATACTTTTTTATTTCCTCTTTCATAATATCTCCTTCCAATGAATTAGTAATTATTTGTTCTGTTTCTATTATTTGAATAATAGCTGAATATAGAGAATCATTATTTTTTACTTCTTCTTCTTTTTCTTTAATACTTTCAAGCCAATCTATTATTGTTTTATGTGAAAGTAATATTAACTTTTCTTTATTATCAAAATTATTCTTAGGTTCATCACCATTGCGAGTTAAATATATAACATAAGTATCTTTTTTATTAGTTCTATTGCATATGGCATTATAATATTTCTGAAGCTGATTTTCACTATCTCTAGTATTTATTTTATTTTCTATAATGATATTATAGTTATCTGATGTTAATAATATATCTATTTTACCTTTTTCTTCTTCATTAATAGGAACTTCTTTTTCTATATTAATAGTTATATCTTCATTATAAAAATCTATTTCTTTAAAACTATCAATATCACAATTATTTTTTATATATTCTAATAAACTATTTGCAAACTTATAATTTTTTTTAAATATGCAGTCTAAAAAACTACCTAATAGTTTAGTATTTGATGTTTCTTTATGTGAACCTACAATAGAATCAACTATATTAAATCTTGTAGGTAATTTTTCTATTTCATTTTCAATATATGATTTTAAATTAAATATATCAGTTAAAATATTTTTAGCTTCTGTTTTATTCATATTTATCAATATCCATTATTTTTATTAACTTTATTTGCTTTTTCTAATAAATCTGTAGGATTATCAAAAGGTGGTATTGCAAAACTAAATATTGTTTTATTATTTTTATTAGATATTGCTAAATCTCCAAATTTAATGATATCTATTCCAATAAGCATATCACAGCCGCCGATATCACAAACACCAGACCTAACATTTTTTATATTAACTTTATTTGATAATGATATATCTATTAATACAATATCAACTGTATGTATTCCGCTATTAACACCTCTAACCTTACAACTATCAATAGGCTTTAAATTTAGTTCTTGATATACTTTATGTGTAATAGCTGTATTAGTTGCTCCTGTATCCCATACAGCATCATATTCTTTTTCTATTCCAAATTTATTTTATATTAATACTTTTGTTTTTAATTCTGCAGGTATATGATTGTACTCTGCTCTAAATGCAAAATGGAATTGCTTCTTTTTCTTAAAAATTGACACGGGAATAGAATCTCCAATTAGTATCTTCATCATTACTAGATACTATTTTTACTGCAAAAGTACCTAGTTCCATAGTTTTTACTGATTCATTGATAGCTTCTTCATCACTATTGTAAACGCCTTTTAATTCATTACCTTTTATTACCTAGATACTTTTCTCTGAACTCTTTTATATGTTCTTCGTAAAATTTATTTTCTACTTCAAACATATATATCCCCCTTTTTAGTAATTGATTACTCCTCACCTATACTCATAGGCATTATAATATAATAATAATCCTCTCTTTCTATCTCTTTTACCATAGTAGGACTAGAATCTTTATTAACCATAAAAGTAACTATTTCAGAATCAATTTGTTTTATAACATCTTGAATATATGTGTAATTGTAAGCAACAGAATGCTCTTCTCCTGAATATTTTATATCAATTTCTTCTAAAGATTCTCCCATCTCTTGATTGATACCTTTTACTTTAAGAGATTCCTCAGAAACAGTTAATATCATTCTCTTTGAACGCACATCGTTAATCATAGGCACAATTCTTCTTATAGCATCAAGCAAATCATTTTTATTAACCCTGAAACTGTATGCAAACTCTTTTGGAATTACCTGTCTGAAATTAGGATATTTTCCTTCTATAAGGCTAGATACGAAATCATATTTGCCTACTTGGAAATAAACCTGCTGACCGTCTACCCCCATTTTAACTTGTTCTACCTCATCATAATTTGCAGTAACAAGTATTTCATTTAATACTTTAGGCTCTATAATTATAGAGAAAGAACCGTTCTCTACACCTTCAAATTCTCTCTCTATAACAGCCATTCTTCTGCCGTCAGTGGCAACAGCAAGAAATTTAGAATCGGTTTTCTCAAAGCATATACCTCTTAAAGCAGGCTTAAATGGTTCTTTAGCTATTGATGATATTGTCTTATTAATCATAGTAACCAATTCTTTAGTAGGAAGCATTATATAACTAATATCACCATTGCTTTCAGGATAAGCAGGAAAATCATCTGTTTTCATTCCGATGATTAAGTGCTTAGTTTTTCCGTTTTCAGATTCTATATTTATTTTTTCATTTTCTTCAACATTTATTGTAATAAGTCCGTCAGGCATCTCTTTTAATATAGAGCTTATTTTTTTTGCATATACAGCAACTGCACCTTCGCCCTCACAGTCATCAAGTATGATTCTGCTTCTAGCCCAAACAGAGCCGTCAGTAGCAGTCAATGTAAGCATGTTTCCTGAAAGATGAAAAAGCACATTGCTTTCTATATTATAAATTACTTTGCCCTCAACAACATTTTCAGTAACTCCAATAGATTTTACTATATCTTTTTTTAAACATCTAAATCTCATTGCTTCCTCTTTTTTATTATTTTTTATTTATTTATATTCTATTAATTTCTAAAAACTATAATATTGATTACTAATTCTAACATTAAAAAATATTTTTTACAATATATTTTAATTATTATAAATTTGATAAATATTTATATATATCCTCATACCCCTCATACTGTGCTATATCTATAGGAGTAAGAGAATAATTATCCTTTATGAAATCTTTAGCACCAAGCTCTATTAAAGCAACAACAGCATCGTATTTATTATAATAAACCGCCCAATGCAATGCAGTTCTTCCATTGTTGTCTATTTCATTTAATTGATTGCCGTATTCAGCTATATCCTTTATTATTTCCGTATCTCCGTTATATACCGCATACATTAATAAAGTCTTACTTTCACTGTCTCTGATTTTATAATCTATATTTTTTCTATTATCTCTTATAAGTTTTTTTATATCATTGATGCTTAATTGATTATTTTCATTAAGTAATGCCTTCATAACTATTGTAAGTCCTGAGGAATCAACTTCATTTATATTTGCAATGGAATTAATTTTTTTATTATAAAAAATGTATACAAATACAGTAAGAAAAATAAATATAATAAAAAAAATAATAAATATATTATTTTTATTGTTTTCTTTGGTAGAAATCTTTTTAGTATTTTTATTAGCTTTTTTCATAAATTTGCCTTGATTATTATTAATAAACAGTAATTTATATATACTTGTAACATTATTATATATAATAATAAGAAATTTGCTTGAAAAAATTAATATTTATTCTATACTTAATATAGTAGTATTATTAATAGTAATGAATTTAAGGAGATATAAAATGGAACTTTTAGCACATATTCTAGCAACTGAAAATAATGAAGAATTTATTAAGAAACTTCTAACAGAACTCTTCACAAAAGATGAACAAGATATGATACAGCAAAGATTGAGGATAGTAACATTATTAAGAAAGAAAATGCCGCAATATGAAATTGCCAAACATTTAAATGCAAGTCTTTGTTCGATAACAAGAGGAGCAAAGGAATTAAAAAAAGATGACAGTGCTTTAGCAATAATAGTAGATAAATATCTTATAAATGATAAAAACTTTCAAGAATCATTAAACAAATCAAAGTAACAATATACTAATCTCATCAACATAATCAAAATAGTGCTTCTTTATAGATAAATAATTATTATGTACATTAAAATATTGAGTATTATTATTTATAATGTTGTAATACTTATAATAAAATTTTTCATTAAAGTAATTATTATACTTATCAATATTTATTCCTTTTACTGTTCTTAGTGAAAGGAATATAAACTCTTTTTTTCTAGTATCTATATCTAAGTATTCATTTTCTTTTATAGGGAGATTACTATTATCAATAAAATTAAAATAATCTCTAAGGATTTTCACATTGCAGTATCTATTATTATTATAACATCCTGCAGCAGATACTCCTATACCTATATAATCTTTTAAAAGCCAATAATTACTATTATGAATAGAATTATAATCAGGAAGCGAATAATTTGAAACCTCATACCTTTTAAATCCAAGTCCTTCCAATGTATCAGATGCTTTTTTATAATAAATGACAGATTCTTCATCATTAGGAAGTAAATCTTTCCATTTTTTATGCAATGAATCTGTAAGCTCTAAATAATAAAGAGAAAAATGCTTAACTTTAGGAAGCAAATCATAAGAAAATAATATATCATCTTTTATTTGTGTTTCTGAGTTTAAAGGAAGTCCGCATATAAAATCAAGAGATATATTTTCTAAAGAAGATTTATTTATTAATTTAATGGCATTTATAATATCTTTTTTATCTGTATGCCTATTTATAATAGCTAAACTTTTTTCATTAAATGTTTGGATACCAAGAGAAAGCCTTATATTTTGTATTTGCTCTAAAAATTTTATATATTCTAAGTTTATATCATTTATATTTGATTCAATAGTTATTTCTTTGATTAAATCTGTATTTTTTGAACCTATATAATCTCTATTATGATTATATACAATATTTAATATATTATCTAACAAATATTTTAATAAATCAGAATCAAATACAGAAGGAGTGCCTCCTCCGAAATATATGGTTTCTATATATGATTTATAATTTTGTATTCTTAATTTTAACTCTGATATTAATGCTTCTGCATATTTTCTATATATTTCTCTGTCATTCATATTAACAATAGAATAAAAATTGCAGTAGCTGCATTTATATGTACAAAAAGGGATATGTATATAAAGCCCTGACATTTTATTATTTTAAGAAATCTTTTAATGAACTATATTTTTGAGAATGCATTTTTCTCAATGCTTTTTTTTCGATCTGTCTTATACGCTCTTTAGTGAAAGAAAACATCTCCCCCACTTCTTTAAGAGTTTTTCTCTCCTGATCTATTCCATATCTGGCATTAATAATCTGCTTTTCTATATCTGATAAACTTTCAATAGCAACTTTTAATTCCTCCATAAGCTCTTTGTTTATAGCAGTTTCTTCAACATTTGTAGAAGTTTTATCCTCTATAGTATCAATAAGCCTATCCTTCATACCATCATAATTATATTCGCCTTCAAGTGAAATATGTTCTGTACTCATAGACATAATATGAAGTATATCATTAGGATCTTTATTTAATATGGCAGCAAGCTCATTAACATCAGGAGTATATCCGCTTTTATAATAGTATTGATGTACAGTGCGTTCCAAATCCACTAAATCCATAGCTTTATTTAAAGGAAGCCTTATGAGTCTTGATTTCTCATTAATAGCCCTTAAAATACTTTGCCTTATCCAATAAACTGCATAAGATATAAAATGATATCCTTTATCCGGATCAAATCTGTCAGCTGCTATTATAAGTCCCATATTGCCTTCGCTTATCAAATCTTCAAGCAGAAGTCCGCTGTTTTTATACTGTTTTGCTATTGTAATAACAAATCTGAGATTGCTTCTAATTAGCTTTGATCTTGCTTCAGCATCTCCTTCTTTTAATCTTTTAGTGAGTTCTATCTCCTCTTCTCTAGTTAAAAGTTTTTCTTTTTTAGCATCTGCAAAATATAATGATATATTATTCTGTTCTTCCGTATTAGTTCTTAACCTGCTTTCTGACATATTTTTATACTCTTAAATTAGTTATTAATTATATCATTTTTAACCATTAAATCAAATTCATAAATATCTATTTGCAAGATCATGTACAACGGAATGATTGAAAGAGTGAGAAGACTTATTAGCAACAACTTTGCCTCTTATAGGTCTGCCTAAAATATATAAATCTCCAATTATATCCAAAATTTTATGTCTTACAAACTCATTATCGAAATGAAGTTTGGTATTTATTACTTTCCCATCGCAAAGAAGTATATGGCTTCCTATCATACCGCTTCCAGCCATTCCCATTTTTTGGGCATAATCAATATTATCTATAGTATTAAATGATCTTGCTCTTCCAATCTCCTCGGTAAACTGATCAAAATTCTCAAATTTATATGTATATTCCTGTACTCCTATAGAACCTGCAAAATCTATACGAAGACTTACTTCAAGTCCTTCATAAGGAGAAAGTATTATATAAGTTTCATTATCATTAACATTTCCATAAGTTAAGGTAGTATCTATAACTATAGGCTCTATATAATCGTCCTGCTCCACAAAACCAGCCTCTTTTAAAGCATCGCAAAATACTAAAGCAGAACCATCTACATTGGGTACTTCTCCATCACATTTTACTATTAAATTAGTAATACCCATCATATGAAGTGCCGCCAAGAAATGCTCTGTAGTCTTTATATATCTGTTTCCTGATACTAATGCTGTAGAATTAACCGCTCCGGACTTATCTTTAGAAAGTATATTATTATGCGATAATTTTATATGAGTATTTGTATTAATATCAATAAAAACTATACCTGTATTAACTTCTGCAGGAACCAAAGTTAATGCAGTTTTTCTTCCTTCCATTAAGGCAAAACCGCTTACAACAATACTTTTAGCTATGGTTCTCTGTTTAACCTTATATCCTACATTACTGCAATGTTTGTTAGAGCAATTTTCCTCATTTACTGAGGCTTCCGCTTTATTTATACTCTCTTTGAATACATCTTCACAGCTTGAAAGCAGCTTAGATATGCTAATAGGCTTTTCTAAAAAGTCATAAGCTCCCATTTTAGTAGCTCTCACAGCGGTTTCAACACCAGCATGTCCGCTCATCATTATTACAATAGTATTAGGATATTTTTCCTTTATATTAGAAAGTATGTCTAGCCCATCTACATCCGGAAGCCATACATCTAAAAATACTAAATTTATCTTCTTACTATTAAATATGTCCTCTGCTTCTTTATAATTTTTGGCTATATCTACTCCATAGCCCTCATCTTCTAAAATATTCTGACAAGTAGTCAGTATATCCTCTTCATCATCTATTATTAATATATTTTGTTTAGTTGTTACTGTCTGCATATTAAAATCTTCCAATTTATAAATATAGTATATTAATGATATAAAATCAATATCTTATTATATATTATCGTAAAATAATGATTATTTTCTTTAAATATTCTTATTCTTTATTAATATAACCTTACAAATAAACAAATAGTTAACAAAATTGAAAATTAACATTCAAAAAATATTGTTTTTTTTATACTATAAATATACAATATAGGACATTAATAATTATTATTTTAAGGAAAATTAAAGTGAAAGATTTACTCATTGAAATATTGGTTGAGGAGATACCTGCAGATTTTGCATATCCTGCAAGTATGAGTTTTAAAAAAATAATAGAAAATACATTAAAAAACAATGGTATTAATTTCAGTTCTGTTAACTCATACACTACCCCAAGAAGATTAGCAATTTTAGCAGAAAACATAGAAGAAAAATCAAAAGATGAAGTTATAGAATTTAGAGGACCTTTATTTGAAAGTGCTTTTAAAGACGGTAATCCTACAAAAGCAGGAGAAGGTTTTTTGAAATCTCACAACATTGATGCTAATTCAGTAAAAAATATTGATGAAAATGAATCATTTGATAAACCATATATAAAAGAAGTAAATGGAAAAAAATATATTTTTGTAAAAAAAGAAAAAAAAGGTATAGAAACTAAAAAACTATTTGAAGAAAAACTAGAAAGTATTGTTTCAAGTATAGATTTTAAAAAGAAAATGAGATGGGGAAACAAAGACTTTGCTTTTGTTCGTCCTATAAGAAATGTAATAGCATTATTCGGAAATGAAATTATTAAAACTTCAGTTGCTGGAATAGAAACTAATAATAAAATAACAGGACATAGACTTCTTTCACCGGAATTTAAAGAAATTAATAACCCTAAAGACTATGAAAAAATATTATTAGAAAAACATGTTGTAGTTTCAAGAGAAAAAAGATTAGAAAATATTATAAATCAATTAGAAAATATAGAAAAAGAGCTTGGTTTTGAGGCAGTTTCTAAGAAAAAAGTATCTGAAATAGTTGTGGATTTGACAGAGGAGCCGTACTTACTTACAGCTGAATTTGACTCTAAATTTTTGGAAGTTCCTAAAGAAGTATTAACAAGCGAAATGATAGAACATCAGAAATACTTCCCATTATGTAAAAAAGACGGTTCTTTAACTAATGTATTTGTAATAACAGCTAATCAGCCTAAAACTCCTCAGATAATAGCTGGAAATATAAGAGTTTTAACAGCAAGACTTTCAGACGGAAGATTCTTATACCAAGAGGATATAAGAAAAGGTATGGACGAAATGAATGAAAGACTTGAAATGCTTATGTTCAGAAAAGAGCTTGGAAGTGTTGCTGATAAAGTAAAAAGACTCGAGAAAAACTCTGAGCTTTTAATAACACTTTTAGGATATGAAAAAGATAAAGAAAATATACTTAAAGCTATTAAATATATGAAATCAGATTTAGTAAGCAATATGGTTTATAACTTCCCAGAGCTTCAGGGTATAATGGGCGGATATTTTGCAAAAGCTATGAATCTTAATGACGATGCTGCTTTAGCTATCAATGAACAGTACAGACCTTTATTTGCTTCCGATGAAATACCTTCAAATGACACAGGTAAGGCTATAGCTATACTTGACAAAATGGATAATATAGCAGCTGGATTTTATGTAGGAGATATACCAACAGGTTCTCAAGACCCTAATGCTTTAAGAAGACAGGCTTTAGGTATTATTAATATACTTATAAAATCTAAAAAGCATGTTAATCTTAAAAAATTAATAGAACAGTCAATTAATTCTATGCCTAAAGATGCAAGAAATAATAAAAGCGAAGATTTAGTAAAAGATATATTTGAGTTCTTTAAATCCCGTTTTGAAAATGATATTGATTTTTCTAAAGATTCCGTTGCAGGCGTTCTTTCTACAGGAATAGACGATATGTATGACGCTTACTTAAAAATAGAAGCCATTGATGAATTTAGAAAGAAAAATGATGCACTATTCTCAAATCTTTTATTAGTATTTAAAAGAATTAAAAACATGATTAAATCTGCTAAAGATGTGAACTTAGATGAATCATTATTAAAAGAGGAAGCAGAAAAATCTCTATACAATACATATAAAGAAAAATTGAATGAAGTTAATAAACTTATGGAAAATAGAGATTATGAAAAAACATTTGCTTTATTGGCAAGCCTTTATGAACCATTAGACAAATTCTTCAAAGATATTATGGTGAATGTAGATGATGAAAAAATAAAAAATAATCGTATAGCTTTGCTTTCTTCAGTAGATAAAATTTTTAAAAATATGCTTGATTTCTCTAGTTTGGTAAAATAAAAAATAATTAAATAAATCATTATCAAAGGCACTTTCATTTATTATAAAATGGAGGTGCTTTTTTGTATTAACTATATAATTTATCAAATATAAAAAAAATTTACATTTTCTTATTGTAATATTTTCTATATATTTTATTATATAACTAATACAAAAAAAGGAGAAAAAATGAAAAAAATCATACCTATATTACTATTTATATCTATTTTAGTATTTTCATGTACAAAAACGGATACAACATCAAATCAGAATGGAACATCAAATAGTAATGCATCATCTGAAGCTGGAACTATGGATATAGACTTTCAGGCTGTATTCGGTGAAATGGCTAATGATGATAATAATTTAATGCAAAACTCATATTTAAAAGTTTCAGGAACTTACGGCAATATTGATGCTAAGGTAGATGCTGAAACAGGAGCTTCAACTCCAAAGGGAGCTACTAAATCTTGGGACTCATACAGATACGAAAATAAACAATATGCAAATAATAAAATAGAAAGAGGATTTGGATTCTTTGTACTTTACGGAGTTGCACCTGCTAAAACTTATAATTTTGACGGTATGACAGGAACAGGAGTATCACAAAAAACTTTAGACGGAACTAATGGTCCTATGATTACAGGAACAGGAGTTACTAAAGATGAAACAGGAGTGATTACCATAAGATATGCTCATGCAGGAGGTCCTACAGTTTATCCTTGGGTTTATGAATTAAAATCTGATACTAATGGAATATTCAAAATAGGTTATGGCTTAGATAATAACAAAATAAGTACATCTCAAATTTCTAATGACATGAATTTTACTGATATTCAAATGATTACTGATAAAGCAAAAGACGGCATACCTTATTGGCAGGGAGATTTGCAGGGTACTTTTGAAAATGACACTTTAACTTTAAAAGGTACATTAAAAGAAGTTAAATAAAAAATTATCAAACAAAAAAGGGCTTTATAGAAATATAAAGTCCTTTTTTTATTTAATAAAAAAATATTAAAAATTATTTTATTTATCATATAAATTTTATTAGCTAATAATATATGCCAAATAAACTTAACAGATGCTAACAATTTTTATTATAAATGAATTACAATATATAAATACTAGAAATAAATTATATACTTAAATGCTTCCAAGCCTCATAAAAATGATGAACAGGACCATGACCTTTTCCTACACTGTCAGTTTTGGCAGCCTTTAATGCATTAAATAAATACTCTTTTCCTAATTTTGAAGCCTCAAGAGGAGTTTTTCCATGAGCCATATAACTGCATATTGCTGCAGAAAGAGTGCATCCTGTACCATGAGTATTTTTTGTATCTATTCTTAAAGCATCTAAAAACTCTTTGCTTTCTTTATTCATAAATAAATCTCTTGATAATTGACCTTCCAAATGTCCGCCTTTAAGCATAACATTTTTTGCCCCCATATCAAGTATATCATCAGCAGCTTCTATCATATCATCATCTGTTTTTATTTTTTTTAAAGTCAAATCTTCAGCTTCAGGTATATTCGGAGTTACAATGGCAGCAATAGGAAGTATATATTTTTTCAAACTATCCACTGCCTCCTCCAAAAGAAGTCTATCTCCGCTTTTAGCTACCATTACAGGATCAACTACTATAGGTATATTTTTAGCATTATTTTCTAAAAAATCAGCAACTAACTTTATTATATCACTATTAAAAAGCATTCCTATCTTTATGGCATCAGGTATAATATCATCAAATATGCATTCTAATTGTTCTTTTATAGCCTTTAATTCTATTTCATAGCAGTTTCTCACACCCTGAGTATTCTGTACAGGTAATGCCGTAAGTACACACATTCCATAACAGCCCAAAGCAGAAAAAGTTTTCAAATCTGCCTGTATACCCGCACCTCCGGAACCATCAAATCCCGCTATTGTTAAAGCCTTTAACATTGTGAAACTCCTATAATAATAAATAATATCATTTTAATTTTTCTATGTATTTATCATATATAAATTTACATATCAATTTAGTATTAAATGCTGATAAATCACTAAATTCACCTATATATTCATTGCCTATTTTTTCTAGTATATTAATAGAAAAACTTATTTTATAAGAACTAATAGACATAGAAGCATTCTTTATAATATGCCCCACTTCTATACTAGCTTCTTCAGGCGGCATAATAAATTTTAACCCTATCGGAGACATTTCTATTATCATACCATGAAGAATCTGTCTTACTCCGTCATGCCTAAATACCAATTTGAAATTATCTAAATTGTTTATTACTATATGTTTTAGTTTTTTAGGTTTAACTCCAGCCTTTTCTATCAAAACATTAAATCTATTTAAAAAATCTTTTTCATTAAAAGGCTTTAATAAAAAACCTGAAACACCTATTCTCATCATCTTAGTGAAAAATTCCCGGCTAGGATCTGCAACATGAACTATAACATGCACTCCATGATATCTGTCATCTAAATATATTTTTTCAAGTATACTCTCCATTTCAGTATCATTTTCCCCAATTTCTATAATAGCAATAGAAAAAGGAAGTTTGCCAAACATACTCAAAATATTATTTTTATCCTTCACAGCAACAACTTCATATCCTGCTGTAATAAGAATACTGATAAGACTATCTCTTATCTGTAAAGATGAATCATAAATTAATACTCTCATAATTTTATACCTGAAAAATTAATTATATTGTTATTACATTATATAATAGAAAAAATTAAAATCAATAATATATATAAACTTCATCACAAATGCTGAAGAAAATAATTTATATAATTTTTATAATACACTTATTAATATATAATGCAGTATATTATACATTTAATAAAAACTACTATAATGTTTTTTATTAACAAAAATATATAAAAAGTTGTTTTTTTTCTTTAATTATATATAATAAAGACATGAAAATATCTGGATATAATTTATTTCCGCCTCTTTTAGGGCATATAAAAAATTGGTACAGCCATATTGATAGGGTTAAGAATATGGGATTTGAATGGTTATACATTAATCCTATAACATATCCCGGATTTAGCGGAAGTTTATACGCTACAAAATATTATTATAAATATAACCCTGCTTTTTTCACTAGTTCTGAACAAGAAATCGCAGAAAAAGAATTGAAAGATTTCATTGCCTATTGTAATAATCAAAAAATAAAAGTAATGATGGATTTGGTTATTAACCATTCATCAAAAGATTGTAATCTTGTTAATGAACATTTTGAATGGTATAAAACCAAAGACGGAGTTTTGCAGTCTCCCGGAGCTTGGGATAATGGAAAATGGATTGAATGGGGCGATTTGGCTATGTTCAATAACAAAATAGATCCAAATGAAAAAGACGAAGAGGAAAATACTGATAACACTGATAATAAAGATAATCAGAATATTAATGATAATGAAATATTAAATCCTATATGGTTTTATTGGAATGATTTAATAAAACATAATCTCGATTTAGGATTCAGCGGATTCAGATGCGATGCGGCATATAAAGTCCCTAAAAAATTATGGAAATATTTAATATATAATGCTAAACAAATTAATAATGAAGCTGTATTCTTTGCTGAAAGTTTAGGCTGCTCTATGGAGGATACTGAGAAATTAATTGATGCTGGTTTTGATTATGTGGCAAGCAGTGCTAAATGGTGGGATTATGAAGGCGAATGGTTTATAGAACAGTATGATCTGGCAAGAGAAAAATGCATGCAAGTAGCATTTCCAAGCAATCATGACACCAAAAGGCTTATTTCAGAATATGACGGAAATATATGGAGAGTAAAACAGACTTTCTTATTTACAGCAATAGTATGCGATATGTGGATGATAACTTTGGGTGATGAGTACGGATTCCTGAAAAGATGCAATGTTGTAGGCGGTAATGAAAAAGATTATGAAAATATAAGCTATGATTTAAGCGAATACATAAAAGATATAACTAATTATATAAAAAATAATACTATACTTGCAGACTGCGGTAAAATAGTTTCCATTGACATAGAAGAAAAAAAGAAACTAGATAAATTGAAAAAAGAAACCGATACTCATTATGGATATTATGAACAAGAAAAAAATTATAAAGAAAAAAAAGAAAAAGATCCTTTTAGAAAGTTTTATAAATTTAATTTAAATGAAAACGATAAACTTTTAATTATAGTTAATATAACTTCTAAAACTAGAAAATTAGATACAAAAGAATACGGCATAAAAAAAGATATATCATTTGAAAACAAAATAGAAAACATTACAGAAACTATAGATATATTGCCGTATGAATTAAAAATATTTACTTTATAGGTAAAAGTATTTGATAAAAAATAGGAAGTTGATTTTATGGAAGAGAGAAAATCTATAGACAGTTTTTTTTCTGATTTATCTATGGGACTGCTTTTTGCTGAGAATACCAATGAAATAGACAGAGTTGTTGATTTATTCTTAGAAAAAACTTGTCAGTACTATGATTTTGATTGCGGAGAAGTATATTTTCCTAAAGGCGATTATCTTATACTTAGAGGCGTATATGGAATTGACAGGTACTATGTATGTAAAGTTGATTTTCCAATATCGGCCAATCATTGTAAAGATGTATTATATGATCAGAAAGTTTTTATAGGAGAAAATATTAATCATACCAATATGGAAGTATTTTCAAATTATTCATCTATGTTTGTACTTCCTATATTTTTCTATGCTAATCCTATAGGAGTTGTAGTTTTTAGAAATAAAGAAAAAAAAATAGAATTCTATAACTCTATAGTTAATGAAATAAAAAATGTTATAGGACACTTTGCTGTATATGCTAATAATGTACTTCAAAGCGTAACATATAAAGAAAGAGACAAACAATTAAAACTGCTTAGAGAATTATATTTGAAATTAAGCGAAGTTGATGATTTTGAAAATAATTTAAATCAATTAGCAAATGATATTGCAAATATTTTTACAGCTAATAAAGCATTTATAAGACTTAGAAATGAAAATGATGAGTTATATACTAGATCTAGTTATGGCTTTCCTGGTAATTTTGATTATTCAATGTTTGATGATGATATTTATGTATTAGAATTTTGGGATAAAAACATATTCTATATAAATAATGCAGCAAACAATAAATATTATGAAAAGTTTAGAGGCATCATAAACAGATCCGTACTATTCAATAGAATATCTGTAAAAAATAATTGCATAGGTTATGTAGTTGTTATAGATAAAATACCGGATGCAGTTAATCCGCTTGGAGATTTTGATACAAATGATCTTAATTTATTTAATCCGCTTCTAGCAAATATAGCAAGCAGAATTTCTGAACATTATAACATTGTAGAATTAAGCAAAGCAAATGAAAAAAACCTGAAACATATGTCTCGTTTGAATACATTATATGATATAAGCAATATTCTCTTAGAGCGTTCAAAAACAGAAGATATATTATTTTTACTTCTGACAATAGCAACAATAGGAGATGTATTTGCTTTTAACAGAGCATTTGCTTTTCTTTATGATAAAGAATTTAATGTATTTAGAGGAAGAATGTGTGTTGCTCCTACAAATGCTCAGGAAGCAGGTATGATATGGAGTAATATGCAAAAGCTGGATAAATATGCTCTTAGAGAAAAGTTAATGCTTTCTTTTGATAGAAGAAGCATGGAAGATTCTTGGGATTTAAATCAGAAATTCTTAAATACTGTTATACCAAATAATGAAAACTGCAAATTATTCTTTGATGTATTCAACAATAAAAACAGCATCAATATAACAAACACAAATAGTGCGGAAGTAGAACAAATAAAAAAATACACAGATATATTCGGATACTGTCCTTTCGCCATAATACCTATAATGAATGCCACAAACTGTATAGGTATGGTAGTAGTTGATAATTCTTATAATGGAAAGCCTATACCGGAAGATGATTTAGATTATTTAAAAATGTTCGGAAGGCAGGCAGCGGTAGCTTTAGAATATTCGTATCTTTATAATGAAATAGAAAAAAATAACAATGCTTTAAAAGCTGCTGAAAAAACATTATTAGATTTAAAAAGTTTGGCTATAATAGGTGAGATGAGTTCTTCTATGGCTCATAATCTTAGAAATTTTATAGTACCTATTGCAGGATTTGCTAACAGGCTTGTGAAGGTTAGTAAAGAAGAAAATATTAAAAACTATGCTCAGATAATAGCCAATGAGGTAGAAAATTTAGAAAATTATTTGAGAAGGAATTTATCATTTGCTAAAAGTATTAATCTGGAAGTTGAGAATATAAAAATAGATGATATGATTAAGTACCTTACTATTTTAGCAAAAGAATATATTAAAAAAAGCGGAAAAAATATTAAATTCTATGCTGTAAAAATCACGAAAGAAGATGTTGTAAAATGGGATTACGACAGAATGAATGAAGTTATATCCAATCTGATAATTAATGCCATAGATGCTATAAATAATGGTGATGAAGATTCGATTATCAGTGTAATATTTGATGATAATGCTTACAGAGAATCTATGATAGATATAATAGTTGAAAATACTAATTCATATATAGAACCGGAATTAGCTGAAAAAGTATTTACTCCATTCTTTACAACAAAAAGTCATGGAGTCGGTATAGGACTTGCCATTTCCAAAAGAATAGTAGAAGCTCATGGCGGAAGTATGGTGATAAAAAGTGTTAATGGAGCTTTTAAAATAACAACTTTTTTTGTTTCTATACCTGTTAGTTTAAATAATTAAAAATCATTTTCCGATAATAATTTAGTGGAGATAAAATATGGCTAAAATAAGCGAAGCTGCAAAAGCTGATTGTTCCAGAATGCAAAATAAATACAAAAATTTGCTTGCTGGAATAGAAGCAAAATTAGTAAAAGCAGAAAAAGATTTACTTACTATAGAAGATAATTTTGAAATAGCTTCTAAAAAAATAGAGGCAGCCGTATTATATATTCAGGCATCTTCATATATTGCAACTATTTGTTATATAGCTATAGAATTTATAGATGTTCGTTCTGATAATCAGCTCAATGACGGAAGAAGATACATAAATAAAGCTATTATGCTTTTAGAAGAAGTATTCGGAAATCATACTGATGATTCTCTTTCTTTAAACGAAGAAATACATGAATATTTTAAAGATAAATTATCTGATGAATGGAGATACAAATTTGTATGCTCATTCGGATATATCATAGACTATTTCAAATATTGCTACGGAGAAAACTCTAAATGGCTCCAAAATTTTATAGAAATTGAAGCTAGATTTGCCACTATATGCAAAAATATGATAGATTTTAAAAACTATATTAAAGAATTAAGTCCTGAATTGGAAGGTTATAAATTCAGAGTAAAAATGATGGAGCTAGTAAAAAAATTATTAGCTTCCGCAGCTGAACAATACAGAACTAAATATGAACTTCAAGATAAAAGATTAGATGATATGAAAATGGCTTTAAATATCATAGCCTCCCTAAGAAGAATACATGTATATTTAAATGAAAATGAAGAATCCGAAGAGAAAAAGAAAATGTATGATCTTTGGAAAAAGAAAATGGATGCTGATATTAAAAAAATGAAATAATATACATGCCTTTACAATTTTTCACTTTTTAGTATAATAATAATACTTATGAGAATAAAAATTACTTTGATACTATCACTTATCTTTATTGTTATAATATTAAAAATAGTAACATTTTCTAAGAACTTTGTAGAAAATTATTATTCAAGATTAATATACAAAAAAATAGCTGGAACTTTAAATCGTATATCTTCAAATTTTACTTTTTCATTAGGAGAGCTTCTGCTTTTTTTACTTATAATAGCAGTTATTATTTTTATTATAATAGCTTTTAAAAAATCATTTTTCAATGGGAATATCAAATCATTAGCAGATAAATCAAGAACTGCATTAAATTATTTATATATATTAGCCTGTTTTATGATTATTATGTATATAGTATTTCTTTTAGTATGGGGATTAAATTATCACAGAGTTCCTTTAATAGATAATTATCCGCCGAAAGAAATCAATAATGATGATATATATTTACTAGCTGATGCACTTGTAAAAAATATAAATGAGCTGAAAAATGAAATGAAATATAAAGAAATTAATACTAATTATCAGGCTCTAAATAGAATGATAGAATCAGAATATAATAAAGTTTTTGAAGAATTTGAGTTTTTAAATATGCATTATTCAAAAACAAAACCTATAATGATATCAAAGTTATTTTTGCATCTTCAAATAACAGGCATATATTCTCCTTTTACATCTGAAGCAAATGTAAATATACTAATCCCAAGCATATCAATACCTTTTACAATAGCACATGAAATGGCTCATCAAATAGGTATAGCTTATGAAGATGAGGCTAATTTTATATCATATATAGCCTGTTCAAAACATACAGATCCTTTTGTTAGGTATTCTGGTAATTTTGAGGCACTTCTTTATGTACTTGGAGAATTAAAAAGAGATGAAAATTATTCTCATTTGATGTCTAATTTAAATAGCGAAACCAAAGATGAAATAAAAAAATATTATGAGTTTTGGCAGGGATATTCTGGACAATTATCTAAAGTAAGCGAAAAGGTTAATGATACATATTTAAAAGCTAATAATCAGCAGTATGGAGTAAAAAGCTATTCTAGGGTTGTAAGATTATTGGTGCTTTATTATAAAAATAATTCTAATCTTTAATGTTTTGAAATTTTTACGATAATTATTAAATATTTATTTTTATAATTTTAATTATAATAACAAACTTTTAATAAGGTATTTTATGAAACTAGATGAGCCTCCTTATTTTTATCAATGTAAAAATTGTAAGAGAAGATTTTCATTAAGAAGAAAAAAAAGGACTATAAATCTTGTTATATTTAAAATTAACTCTCAAAAATGTCCTTACTGCAAAAGTTCAAGGATAAAAAATATAGATAATATTGTAAAAACAGCAGACTGATTTTTAATTAATATTATTTTTTACTATTGAATTATTTTTTTATTTAATATATAAAATTAGTATTGAGATATAAATTCGGAGCTATAATTTTTATGTATGAAGAATTATTATTAGATAATGATTTACCCAAAATTGAAATATATTACAGCAAAAGAAAATTAGTTTTATTATTACTATACTCTTTTGTTTTTATTTTAATTTCAATATTATCTTTTATGCATTCAAATTCTTATAAAAAAATATTATTTGTTATTAGTTTGTCATTTTTTTTAATACACTTTTTGATTTTGATAGTTCAGTTACTAAAATCAGGAAAGCCTAAAATTGTTTTAGATGAAAATGGTATAATGTATAATATGCTATTAAAAAATAAAAATATATTTGTAAAATGGACTGATATTATAGAAATATCTTTTTCAAAAGCATATATATATTTATACTTAAAAGAAGAAAGCAGTTTATCTATAAAGAGAAAAAATCCTAATGAACCTATTGTTTTTTATATGTTTATGTTGGGAGTAAAAGATCCTGTTACTGTTCTAGCTATGATAACATATTATTTTGAAAAAAGCACTGGGGTTGTTTGATTATGAAAGATATTAATAAATTATTTTCAAATAGTAAATTTTCTGTTAAGGTTTATATTAATAATATTAGGTATTTTGCCATAATGATGATAGGTTTAATAGTTGCCATACTTCTTATAAGCGTATTATTTACAGAAACAGATAGAGATATGAGGGCTGCTATTATATTTGTAGTATGCTTTTTTATTTTTGGTGTTATTATACTCTCTATAATTTTGATAAAAAGTATTTTCTTTAAGATGCCTAGTTTTATATTAGATGATAAGGGAATATATTATAATAATTTATTAGTAAAAAGTTATATATATGTTCTTTGGAAAGAGATAAAAGATTTGGATATTATAGGCGGATATTTATTTATATATTTAAAAGATCCTCAAAGTTATTATTTAAGAAAGTTTAAGGGCAGGGTAATATCAGAAAATCCTTTATATATACATTTGGGTGATTTGGATATAAGCAATAAATTTATTAATAGTATGTTTGACTTCTTCTATGATAATTACGATGACTTTGATGACAATAAAAATACCAGCAAAGAAGAAGATTATAAAAAATACTACAGAGATTACTATTAATAAATTTATTCTTTAGTAAATTGATTTTATTTAAAATGCCTGTTTATATCAAGTTCTCTCAAAGTTCTAATCATCTGCATTTCCATTTCTATTCTAAAATTATCATTTACAGCACTATTTACAACATTATTATTAGGGTTTCTCTGATATATTTGAGATTTAATAGTAGAGTTATTTATTCTCATCTGATTTTCAAGCATTCTGTATCTAGGAGAATATCTGCCGTCTATATCTCTTAATTTCTGTCTATCCAAATAACTCATATAGCCGCTTCCAAAGTAATGAAATCTTCCATTTCTGTAATAGCTTTTAGTATATCCCGGATTTGCAAATCTTGGTTTAGAAAGATCATTCTTATATGGATATAGAGGTATAGCATTTTTTGCTGTAGATGGTACAAAAGGTCTGACATTCCCTACTCTACTAGCCGGAGAATAATAATATTGTGAAAAGGCTAAACTTGCAATAGTCAAAAATATTAAAAATATTTTCATATATACCCTCCTAATTGTTTTATATTACTATTATATAACCATTTTGCAATAAAGCAATATAAAAAATAGTCCCCGCATAACAATATATTACACGGGGTATAAAGTTGAGCGATTAAAAAAATTATTTATTTTGGTATACTTTGTCTATTTCTAAAAAGCATTGAGTTCTTAATTTTTGTAAGTCTGCTGAAGCTTTACTTCTTGCATCTATTGCTGCATTTATAGTATTTTGATCTGGAGTTTCTTTTCTCATTTCAGCATTTATATTTTGAGTCTGAGTATATATTTCCATTCTTAAACTGTCCATTTGAGGAAAATATTTATCTTGTATGCTTCTTACTTGATCAATTTGCTCTTGAGTAAGTGCAGCACCATAATATCCGTAACCTCTGCCGTATCCTCTTCCATAACCTGCACCATAACCGCATCCGCCTCTTCCATAACCGCCTTGACCATATACGCATCCTCTTCCATAACCTGCACCATAACCTCTGCCATATCCCCTTCCGTAACCTGCACCATAACCTCTGCCGTATTGAGCGAATAATGACATTGAACCTAAAATCATAATTGCGATTGAGATTAATATTACTGCTTTTTTACTTATTTTGTTTTTCATAATTGTTTTCTCCTTTTATTTATATATTTTCTTAAATTATTTTGTTAATTGATTATCATTATCTATGTAATAATAATATTCATTGTAACTGCCTCTGTAACCTTAATAGTCTTATCTATTTTTCATAAACCTCCTTTCTCTTATTATTGACCAAATAAAGATACCAAAGCAAAAATCATTATTAATGCTTAAATAAAATGATAATACCTTTTCTCCTGTTTTTTATTTTTTATTATTTTGTTTTCTTATGCCTTATTAGACGATGACAAAATTAAAAAGTTCCCAGAAAAATATAAATTTACTAAAAAAAACAGATTTTTTATATACCAATAGTATGTATATATAATTTATTTGATTTTATTATATAATTTCTTTATTAATCCTATTTTTCCAAAACATATATAGTAGAATAATGCTAATATTAATACTATAGGAATGGCTGCGGCTATAAAACCTACCAAAAAGAATAATATACCTGAGAAAAATGCTTTCAAAAATGATATTAAATTCAAATATTTATTATATATATTTGTGCTGCTTTTTATTGCTTCAGGATTTGAGATATTTAAAGTTAATCTTGAATAATCAACAGATGACTGCAAATTTTTTAAATTTCCTTTCATAGTTTCTATTTCATAAGTTAAAGTATTAATTCTATCTTCTACTTTTAATATTTCATCAATGTTTTTAGCTTCTCTTAAATAGTTTCTCAATTTTTCTAAAAGCACTTCCCTATTTTTTATCCTATTTTCTGTATCATAATAAGTTTCTGTAACATCTTGAGTATTTATATTTTTATTTTCAACTTTTTCATTTTGTTCTATAAAATCTATAAAAGCATAAAGATTTTCTTTAGGTATTCTTATAGTAAGATAATATCTATTTTTAGAAGATTCAACATTATCAAAATATCCATTATATTCTTTTAATTTTTCTTCTATGGCTTTATAGCTTTTTTCCACATCTTTTGAATTTACTCTTATATCAACTGAAACTATTAATTTTCTTTCTGCGGTTTTCTCAGAAGAATCCGATACATAGTCTGATGCCGTACTTTCTTCCATTCTAGCCTGAGGTACTGATATTGATGATGTTGTTGATAAAAAATTACCATTTTGTTCAGAACCGCCTTTGCTGCTGCATGAAAATAGTGATAATAGTATAATGACTGCAAATATAAATTTTTTCATATAATTACCCCCAAATAATTAATATAATAATGATATTATAACGAATTATTTTTTCAAGCCGTATTTTATATAAAAAATATTTTATTCATCACTGTTATTTATATATTATGAATCATATTTCTGAATATATCGTATTAAGATTTAATATAATAAACTTAATTATAATATATTAAAAAATTTTTAAATAATATAATTTCTATAATGCATTTAATGTTTAGAATGAGATTTATAATAATCTTGTATAAAATTTTTTTAATTTAATTTCTAACTAAAAAATATTTTATAATAATAATAATTTCTAAAATTATTTATTGATATCTGCCGCATATTTAAAAAAGAATAAATTTCTATTTTTATAAATTTTTATATAAAATATAAGTATTATGAAATATGAAAGAATTTTATACTTTCTTCTAAAAACTTAGCTTTATCAAATAGTTTCTTAGACAATTCGCTTGACTCCTCAGCTAAAGCAGCGTTCTGAGTAGTAGAACTTTCTATACTATTTATAGCAACGCTTATCTGTGAAACGCCTGTCTCTTGTTCTAATGCTGTTGAACTTATATTCTGCATTAAATCAGAAGTTCCTGATACTTTTTCCTGCAATTGAACAAATATTTCCTGAGATTCTCTCGCTGTATTTGTGGCAGTATCTATTTTTTCAGCGGTATTGTCCACAAGAGAAGTAATATCTTTAACAGATGACTGAGTAGTTTGTGCTAAATTCCTAACCTCGCTTGCTACAACCGCAAAACCTTTTCCCTGAGTTCCAGCACGTGCTGCCTCTACAGAAGCATTAAGAGCTAGTATATTAGTTTGGAATGCTATATCCTCAATGATTTTAGTAATATCCTTGATTTTATCGCTTGCCTGATGTACTTCTTCTATATTAGAAACTGTTTGTGCTATTATACTTGCAGCTCCTTCAATATGTTCCATAGATTCAGACATCATATTCTTACCTGATACAGAATTATCAGCCGATGCTTTTATAGTAGAAACTATTTCCTCTAAACTTGAAGCTGTTTCCTCCAAACTAGATGCCTGAGAATCGGTTCTGCTTGAAAGTTCAACACTGCTTTCCATCATTCTTTGAGAAGCTAATACTATTTCATTTGATGCCTCATTAACATTGCTTACAACCTCTGCTAATTTATCACTCATAATATTAAATGCTTTCTCTAATTCTCCAAATTCATCTTTTCTATATTTAGAAACAGATTTAAGTTCTATATTTCCTTCAGATATTTTGTTTGCCTTTTTCATCAAAACACTTAAAGGACTCATAGTTTTTGTAATATATGAAACAGAAAATAAATTTACAAATATTATAGATAATATACAAACTATAATAGCTATTCTAATCATACTTATATTTTCAGCATATATAATCCTATCATCAGTAGCCATAGATAATATCCAAGGCATAGTATTCATTTTTACATAAATGGCAGTTCTTTTTTCTCCATTTGTATCAGATATATAATTCAATATACCGTTAGATTTATTCTCTCTTATTACATCATCATAACTTTGATTTGCTAAAGTATTTATTTGATTCCTAGTATCAAGTGCAATATTTCTTTCATAATCAATTGCAAATAATCTTCCTGTTTCCGGAAGCTGCAATTCTCCTAATTTCGATACCAAAGCATCCCAATTAAGAATCATATACACAGTACCAACTAATACATTATTGGTTTTAACGCCTGCGATAATTGCCAAAGTCATATTATCACTTATAACAGACTTTAATACCTTTGTATCATAAGCAACATCATAATTGTTTTTTACAAAATTATCCCAAATACCTGGTCTTAACTCCTTTAAATTAATTCCTAAATTTATATTTTTCGTATTTTGCAAAGTTACTCCATTTTCATCAGTTACTCCAATATCCAAAGAGTATTTATTAATACCTTCAAACTGCTTTAATGCATCTATCAAGACAGCAACAGCTTCAGGAGTATTATTACCAGATAAATAATTAATGATAGAAGGCGTAATAGAATATGTTTTTATTAAAGTATTATTTTCTTCAAACCATGTATCCAGCATAGATTTATAGCCTTCTATAGTGTTATTATATCCGCTGTATGTAGATTTTGTTATACCAGAATAAGATTTATATGATAATATTATTATTGTTATTACTAAAAGTATTGTTGTTATAATGCTTATAGTTAATGGCATTTTAAATCTTATAGAACTAGTCTTTTTCATAACTTCAGATCCTCTAAAATTTAATATTTTTATAAAACAATTTAATACTTATTATTAAATTTCTAATTACATTTATCGTTTTTTTATACAAAAAATTCAATTAATATAAAAATTTATTTGTTTTTTAATTAAATTTATACTTTTTATTTTTATGATTGTCAAATAAATCATTTGCAATTAATAAATAGTATATTATTATATTGTTATGGAAAAGAAATTAAAGAAATTACTAAGTTTTATTCCTATATTTGTAATCATAATTATTATTTTATGGTATAAATCGCCTATTAATGGAATAAAATGCTATCCTGAAAGTGTATCAAAAATAGATATAAATTATAATGGAAAATCTATAATTATAACAAATACTAATGATATAAATTTTATTATAAAAAGTTTAAATAGTATATCTTTAAACAAATCAATATTAAAAATAAATAAATCAAAAATAGGATATATAATAGATATAGATTCAACTAATAAAAACATAATTAATAATCTGATTATATATTCACCAGAAAATGCTTCTATAGGAAATTTTTATTATACCGATAAAAATATAATGCTGCCTTATAAATATATAAAAAATTTATATACTAATGTAAACTAAATTTAACATATATGTAAAAAAAATATAACACTTTTTTCTAAAATTAGGTATAATTAAAAGGTATAGTTAAAAATATTTTGAATCTGGAGAATATAAGCTATGAAAAAACTTCAAAGCCTAAGGGTGAAAATGCCTCTTATTATCATATCGATGGTAATTGTATTTATAATTGCTTTAATCACGATAATAGAAATAAAAGTATCCGACAGTATAAAAAATGCCACATACGAAGGATATAACAATACAGTTATGGGATATGCTTCCTTAATTGATACTTGGTTTGATGATCAATTAGCAATAGCAAGTATATATGGTACATCTGAAGAATTAATAAGATATTTAGAATTAAGAACTGAAGATCTTAGAAATATAGCATTAAATAATCTTAGAAAATTTAAATCTTTAAATGAATATGCAATTAATATAGGATTATCTGATATAAATGGTAATATTCTAATAGATTCTGATAATACTGATCTGGTAGGTCAAAATATCTTTAACATACATCCAGACTTAAAAAATAAAATAAATGGAAGCTCTAAAGGAATATTCGGAGAAAACATCACTCATTCTTTAACAACAGGCGGCTGGTCATTAATTTTACTAGAAAAAGTTGCAAATGCAAGCAATCAGAATATGGGTTATCTTTATGTAATGCTTGATTGGTCTACTCTAAATAAAAATCACATAGAACCTCTTGTTGTAGGAAAAACAGGAAATATGTATGCTGTTGATAGAGATTTAATAATAAAAATACATAGTAAAACTGAAAATATTAATCAGCCGGCTCCGGAGCAATTTAGAGATGCCTTTAATTTAGGAAAGGGAGTATTAAGTTATGTATTTAATAATGAAAAAAGAGTATCTTCTGTAATAACATTAAAATCTCAGCCTTGGGTATTGGGTGTATCCGTAACAGAAGCAGAAATATATCAAGCTAATAAAGAACTTATGATTACTATGATAATTATATCTGTTATTGCTATAGTGATTATATCAATACTTATATCAATGTTCATAATGTCTATAACTAAACCTCTTCACTTATTAGTAGGAGTTGCTAAAGAGATAGCAGAAGGAGATTTAAGAACTACAAAACAAAAAATTAAAAGGAAAGATGAGCTTGGAGAATTATCAGATGCATTTGTAGCTATGAGGAAAAAACTCGTAGATGCTTTAAGAGTTGTAGAAGATACAGCAAACAATATTACTATGGCAGCAAAAGAATTATCCGAACAAAATACAGATTTGGCACATAGAACAGAAAGTCAGGCTGCAAGCATAGAAGAAACTTCAGCTTCTATGACAGAAATTTCTTCTACAATAAAAGAATCAGCAGATCATTCTGTTAGCGGAAGCAAAATGATATTAGATTCCAAAACTTCTGTTGAAAATGCCGGAGATATCATAGCTGAAACTACTTCTAACATAGAAGAAGTACATGATGCAAGCAGTAAAATTAAAGATATTACTAAAATCATTGAAGATATAGCATTCCAAACTAATATACTAGCTCTTAATGCWTCTACGAGTTTTTTATTTATTTATGTGATGACAATAACTCTGTTCCTAAAGATAGCAAGTTCTTTTCCGCAAAAAAGTTATTTTTTCTCACTTATTTATTAAAAATTAAGGCAAAAAATAAGGGGCTTTAATGCCCCTCATTTTTTATAAAATTACATTCTATACAATATATAATTATGACCTTTTGCCATTATTTTATTTTTATCAAACTTATTTTTTTTGTTTTTAACAAAATCTGCAAATTGTTTAGTATTAAACTCTTTAAATACATTTAATATTGCCTGCATATTAATATCTATTATAAGTTCTTTTTTTTCTTTATAGTATACTCTTCTAAAAAAATCTTCTTCAAGCATAAAACAATCATCTTCTGCTATAAAATTAGCTATTTCTATAGCTGAAGTTTTAGAAAAATCACTGTTTTCTAATATTTTTTTAGTAACATTTTCTAATGTAAAACTTGTCATTTTTAATTACCTCTTTTTTAATTATTTATTTATGTGATGACAATAACTCTGTTCCAAAAGATAGCAAGTTCTTTTCCGCAAAAAAGTTATTTTTTGACGCTCTTCCGATCTAACCTTGAGTCCTTGTGGCTCTTGGCGAACCGGGACTTTTACTTTGAAAAAATTAGAGTGTTCAAAGCAGGCGTATTGCTCGAATATATTAGCATGGAATAATAGAATAGGACGTTTGGTTCTATTTTGTTGGTTTCTAGGACCATCGTAATGATTAATAGGGACGGTCGGGGGCATCAGTATTCAATTGTCAGAGGTGAAATTCTTGGATTTATTGAAGACTAACTACTGCGAAAGCATTTGCCAAGGACGTTTTCATTAATCAAGAACGAAAGTTAGGGGATCGAAGATGATCAGATACCGTCGTAGTCTTAACCATAAACTATGCCGACTAGGGATCGGGTGGTGTTTTTTTAATGACCCACTCGGCACCTTACGAGAAATCAAAGTCTTTGGGTTCTGGGGGGAGTATGGTCGCAAGGCTGAAACTTAAAGGAATTGACGGAAGGGCACCACCAGGAGTGGAGCCTGCGGCTTAATTTGACTCAACACGGGGAAACTCACCAGGTCCAGACACAATAAGGATTGACAGATTGAGAGCTCTTTCTTGATTTTGTGGGTGGTGGTGCATGGCCGTTCTTAGTTGGTGGAGTGATTTGTCTGCTTAATTGCGATAACGAACGAGACCTTAACCTACTAAATAGTGGTGCTAGCATTTGCTGGTTATCCACTTCTTAGAGGGACTATCGGTTTCAAGCCGATGGAAGTTTGAGGCAATAACAGGTCTGTGATGCCCTTAGACGTTCTGGGCCGCACGCGCGCTACACTGACGGAGCCAGCGAGTCTAACCTTGGCCGAGAGGTCTTGGTAATCTTGTGAAACTCCGTCGTGCTGGGGATAGAGCATTGTAATTATTGCTCTTCAACGAGGAATTCCTAGTAAGCGCAAGTCATCAGCTTGCGTTGATTACGTCCCTGCCCTTTGTACACACCGCCCGTCGCTAGTACCGATTGAATGGCTTAGTGAGGCCTCAGGATCTGCTTAGAGAAGGGGGCAACTCCATCTCAGAGCGGAGAATTTGGACAAACTTGGTCATTTAGAGGAACTAAAAGTCGTAACAAGGTTTCCGTAGGTGAACCTGCGGAAGGATCATTAAAGAAATTTAATAATTTTGAAAATGGATTTTTTTTTTTTTGTTTTGGCAAGAGCATGAGAGCTTTTACTGGGCAAGAAGACAAGAGATGGAGAGTCCAGCCGGGCCTGCGCTTAAGTGCGCGGTCTTGCTAGGCTTGTAAGTTTCTTTCTTGCTATTCCAAACGGTGAGAGATTTCTGTGCTTTTGTTATAGGACAATTAAAACCGTTTCAATACAACACACTGTGGAGTTTTCATATCTTTGCAACTTTTTCTTTGGGCATTCGAGCAATCGGGGCCCAGAGGTTAACAAACACAAACAATTTTATCTATTCATTAAATTTTTGTCAAAAACAAGAATTTTCGTAACTGGAAATTTTAAAATATTAAAAACTTTCAACAACGGATCTCTTGGTTCTCGCATCGATGAAGAACGCAGCGAAATGCGATACGTAATGTGAATTGCAGAATTCCGTGAATCATCGAATCTTTGAACGCACATTGCGCCCCTTGGTATTCCAGGGGGCATGCCTGTTTGAGCGTCATTTCCTTCTCAAACATTCTGTTTGGTAGTGAGTGATACTCTTTGGAGTTAACTTGAAATTGCTGGCCTTTTCATTGGATGTTTTTTTTTTTCCAAAGAGAGGTTTCTCTGCGTGCTTGAGGTATAATGCAAGTACGGTCGTTTTAGGTTTTACCAACTGCGGCTAATCTTTTTTATACTGAGCGTATTGGAACGTTAT